>NZ_JAICYI010000037.1 GCF_025934275.1 Phenylobacterium sp. | reverse complement strand
ATGACGGCGAATCGCAACGCCGTGCCGCCGCCCGATCGGCCGCCCATATAGGCCGAAGCGGCCCTGCCCGCCATCGCCCAGCCGTCGTGCGGCGTTTCGCGCGATCGCAGGAATGCAGGCTAGCTGCGGGTGAACAGCGGGTCCTTGCGCTCGCGGAAGGCGGCGACGGCGATCTTGTGATCCTGGCTCTTGCGCAGGACGCGGAGCTCGTCCCCCAGCATCCGGTTGGCGTCCTCGGGACAGAGGTCCGGCGCGCGGTTGGCGGTGCGCTTGGTGGCCTCGACGGAGAGCGGCGCCCGCGAGGCGATCCGCTCGGCGAGCGTCAGGGCAGCCGGCATCAGCGCCTCGGGCGCATAGACGCCGGTCGTCAGCCCGTAGCGCTCTGCGGTCTCGGCGTCGTGCGGCAGGCCGGTGAGCAGCATGGCCTTGGCCCGCGAAACGCCGATCAGGCGGGGCAGCCGATAGGTCGAGGCCATCAGCCCGACGTTCACCCCGGCGCAGACGAACTTCGCCTCGGTCGACGCGATTCGGATATCGCAGCAGCAGGCGAGCTCAAACCCGCCGCCGACGCACCAGCCGTTCACAGCGGCGATCACCGGCGCGCGGGTGGCTTCCAGCCGCTCGAGCAGCCGCCCGAAGCCGGCGAGGTCCTCCCCCTGAGGCGACACGGCCTTCAGGTCGTCACCCGAGCAGAAGGCGCGGCCCTTCCCGGTGATGACGAGGCAGCGCAGGCTGTCGTCGGCCTCCACCCGATCCAGCGCGGCCATGAAGGTGGCGCGCATCTCCACGCCGAGCGGATTCATCGGCGGATTGTCGAGGGTGAGCTGGACCACCCCGTGTCCTGCCGGCTCCACATGCACCTCACCGCTCACGCCGCTGTCTCCTTGCGCTCTTCGGCCGCCGCGCCCGCGCGGATCAGGGACTCGATCTCGTCGCTCGCAAACCCCGCCTCGGCCAGCACGGCGCGGGTGTCCTGGCCCACCTCGGCCGGACCGCGCCTGAGGGCGACGGGGGTCTCGTGCAAGGTGATCGGCGTGCGGACGAAGCGGCGGCCGGCCACCTCGGCCAGCAGGCCGCGGGCGGCGACCTGCGGGTCGGCCCAGGCCTGGGCGATGTCGTTCAGCGGCCCGGCCGGCACGCCGACGCCTTCGAGTTTCGCCAGCCAGTTCTCGGTGGTGTCTTTCGCGAGCACGCCCTCGATGCGCGCCTGCAGGGCGTCGCGGTTGCGCACGCGGCGGTTCGGGCGATCGAACCTCTCCTCGGTCGCCAGCCCAGGTTCGCCCAGCGCCTCGCAGAACCGCAGCCAGAGCCGCTGGTTGTTGACGCCGACGATGATCCAGCCGTCGGCGGTCCGCAGCGCCTCGTACGGCGCGGCCAGCCGATGGCGGGTTCCCTGTCGCCGGGCGACCTCGCCGGTCGAGAGATAGAGGCCGGTCTCCCAGATCGTATAGGCAAGCGCCGACTCCAGCAGCGAGGTTTCCAGGTGCTGGCCCCGGCCGGTCTGGTCGCGATGGCGCAGCGCCGCCAGCACGCCGACCGCCGCGAACACTCCGGCGTTCAGGTCCGACAGCGGCACGCCCGCGGCGACCGGCTTGTCGCTCCCCACCTCGCCGGTGAAGCTCATGATCCCGCTCATCGCCTGGGCGATCAGGTCGAAGCCGCCGCGGTCGCGATAGGGGCCGTCCAGGCCGAAACCTGAGACCGAGGCGTAGACCAGCCGGGGATTGATCTCGCGGAGCGCGGCATAGCCCAGGCCCATGCGGTCCAGCGATCCCGGCCGGTAGTTCTCGACGAACACATCGGCGGTCTCGGCCAGGCGGCGGACGACCGCGGCGCCGCGGTCGGTGGTGAGGTCGAGGGCGATCGCCCGCTTGTTGCGGTTGACGTAATCGAAGGCGCGGAACGCCTGGCCCGGATGGCCGCGCGTGGTCTCGCCGGCGGGGGGCTCGATCTTGATCACGTCGGCGCCGAGATCAGCGAGGATCAGCGAGCAATAGGCGCCGGCGATCACGTGGGTGCAGTCCAGCACCTTCAGCCCTTCGAGCGCGCGCATCCGCCTTCCCTCTCTCCGCTCGGCGCCGCTTCGGACGCTTGCCCGGACGATAAGGGCGCTAGGGCGGCGGCGCCAGCAGGCAGGCGCGCGCCAGCGAAACGCGGGTGAGCTCGCGCCGGCGAAGGAAGATCTGCATGGCCTCCGTCGTGGGATCGCGACTCTTCTGCCATTCCCCAAGGTCGCGATAGCGGGTCATCAGCAGCAGCCGGCGCGACCCGTCCGCCTTTTCCGACACGGTGGGCTCGATGGCGAACAGGCCGTAGATCTTCGCATCGAATCCGCCTTCGAAATCCGGCCAGGCCGCGCCGGAGAGGCGCAGAAACTCGTCGAATCCCTCGGAGTCCACATTGAACCAGTTGTGGACGTAGATCCCGCCGGGCTCCGGACGCGCCTCCTGGTGCGGGCGAAGCGTCGGCGACATCCGATGACGCTCGGCTGCGACCACGCCCGAGCCCTTCAGGACGGCGTCCGGGCTCGCCCGATCGTCGGTCAGCACCAGCGCCTCGTTCGAGGCGAAGCCCAGCAGCGGCGTGAAGACGCCGAGGATCCCTGGACCGCCGGTGGAGTAGACCTGGTCGGCCAGCACTCGCTGGGTCCCTCGCTCGCGTCCCAGCCTGAGCTCATAATAATGATAGATCATTGGCTTAGGATCAGAAATTCGCGCGACGGCTGATCGCGCCGTCGACCACGAGGTTGACGCCGGTGGTGAACGCCGAGCGCGGGCTCGCCAGGAACACCGTGGCCGCGGCGATCTCTTCCGGCGTGGCCATCCGGCCGGTCGGATTGCGCTTGATCATCTGCTCGAAGAAGGCGGGCGCGTTCTGCTTCACGTTCCCCCAGACGCCGCCTTCGAAGAACACCGTGCCCGGCGAGACGACGTTGCAGCGGATTTTCTTGGGCGCGCACTCCCGGGCGACGCCCTTGGCGAAATGGATCTGGGCGGCCTTTAGGGCGCCGTAGGAGTTGGGATTGTCGGTCTCCGCCGCGGAGATGGACGAGGTGATGACGAAGGCCGCATCGCCCTTCTGCTGCGCCGCCTTCTCCATGTGCGGCCTGGCGGCCTCGAACGAGCGCACCGCGCCCATGATGTCGATGTCGAACATCGCCTTCCAGGCATCCTCGGCATTGCCCTGAACCAGGGCCGAGGCGTTGGAGACCAGCACGTCCAGCCCGCCCAATTCCTCGGCGGCCTTGCTCACGAACGCCTTCAGCCCCGGCCCGTCGGCGATGTCCACGGCGTCGCCCCAGGCCTTCACCCCCTTGGCCTGGAGGCTCTTCACCGCCTCGGCCACCTGGTCCGGATTGCGGGCGCAGATGGCGACATTGGCCCCCTCCTCGGCGAACAATTCGGCGATCGCGCGGCCGATGCCGCGCGTGGCGCCGGTCACCACCGCCGTCTTCCCCTTGAGCTGCAGATCCATCCCGTCCCCTCTTCTAAGACCCCGTGCGGCTGTCTCGCGGCGCACCGGCGTGCCAGGCGGCGATCCGACCGAACGTCAAACCCTGGACCAGCACCGAGAAGATCACTACCGCGAAGGTTGTCGAAAGGATAACCCCCTGCGCCGGTCCTTTCGGGATCGAGAGCGCCATGGCGAGGGACAGAGCCCCGTGCAGTCCGCCCCATGCGAGTACCAGGCCGGCGTGCTTCTGGCTCTGGCGCAGCTGGAAATAGGCCCCCCAGGGCATCACCACGGCGAACCGCGCGGCGAGCACCAAGGCGAGCGCCGCCGCCCACAGGCTCACGAGTCTGGCGTCGAACGGCACCACCAGCACCTCCAGCCCCAGCAGCAGGAAGAGAAGGCCGTTCAGCACCTCGTCCACGAGCGTCCAGAACGCCCGCACATAGCGCTGGGTGGTCTCGCTCATGGCGGTCCGGATGCCGCCGTCGCCGACCAGCAGGCCCGCGGCGACCACCGCGATGGGCCCGCTGACGCCCAGGGACCGGGCGATGGCGTAGACGCCGGTCGCCAGCGCCAGCGAGAGCGTCACCTCCACGGCGTAGTCGTCGATGGCGCGCATCACGCGGATCACCAAGCTCGCGGCGACGATCCCCAGCACCAGGCCGCCGGCCGCCTGCACGATCACCTGCGCGACGGTGGCGACCGGGCTCACCTGGCCGCCGCCCACGGCGATCGCCAGCGCGGCGGTGAAGACCACGATACCGACGCCGTCGTTGAACAGAGCCTCGCCCTGCAGCACCACCTCCAGCACCTTGGAGAGCCGACCCTCGCGCACCGCCGCAAGCACCGCGATGGGGTCGGTCGGGCTGATCAGGGCGCCGAACACGCAGGCCCAGGCCAGGCCGAGCGGCAGGCCGAGCGCCCGTGCGGCGAGCCAGAGGCCGACGCCCACGATCAACGTGGAGGCCAGCACCCCCAGGGTGGCCAATGACCATACCGAGAGCCGCCGACGGCGGAGCTCGGAAAGGTCCACCTGCATGGCGCCCGCGAACAGCAGGAACGCCAGCATGTAGCCCATCACCGCGCGTGGGAAATCCAGCCCGTGCACGGCCGCGATCACCGGCCCGGCGCCGGCGCGGGGCGCCCATCCGTCGAGCAGCACCAGAGGGCCGGCGTTGGCCAGTCCGGCCAGGACCATCACGGTGGCCGCCGGCCAGCGCAGGAACCTGGCGTTCAGCCAGCCCGCGGCCGCCACCAGGCTCAGGAACAGCGCCGCCAGCTGAAAAGGGGTCATGGAATGATCCTCCGACGCCAGCTTGGCGTTACCGGCGTGAACGTCGATCTGGGGTGTACGAGATGGGCGGAGCGGCGGAGCGCGCAGCTTGGGCGGTCGGCCCGCAGCGCAGGCCCCCGAACCCTGGCGCTGATCGCCGTCGGCATCTCGCTCTTCCTCTCCGCCTGCGAGCGTAAGCCCGCCCCGCCTGCCGGGGCCGCCCACAAGACCCCCCGTCCCGCCAGGCGGCACGGGCGCCGCCGCGGCGATTCCGGCCGAGGATAGCCAGCGGACGATGCCGGCCAAGGGCTACGCCTCCACGCGCTGTCCCGGGCTGAGCGAGATCACCGTCAACAATGTGCAGAACTGAAGGCGGCGTTCACAGTCTCGACCGGCGCTCCGAACAGCGGCCCGGCGACAACAAGTGGACCGCCGAGTCCTCGCGCGCGCCCCGACACCGGGGCGCTTTCGAGCCCGGGCGATGTGAAGGGCCTGCTCGCAACCTATCACGTGCCGCAGATCATTGACCGGCCGCGCCCGGTGCTGCGGAATGAGCCGGGTCGGAGCCGATGGCGGGCCCGATCTACACAATTGATGGCCGATGCCGCCGGCGCTGTTCGCGCTCATCTGCCTTGAACGGGAGCATCGTCCCGATCAGACAGTCCGAAGAAGCCGCCTATTGTTGCGTAGCCTCGCATTGTAAACGCGTACATCTGACTAGTCGTGGCGGCGGAGACCGAGGCTGACACACTATACTTCAGAAAACCCAAAGCCTGGAGATTGTTTCTGCTCGGACGCGACGAGCGTTATCCAGCCGCTACTCCTGGGAATTCTTGATGCTACGGCGCCGTACAGGAACCTTTGTTGTTCATGTCGGTTAACCGTTCGTCGGGCTGCGGGCATGACGCTCAAGGCCGAGGTGCAGCTTGGGGCGGCGCGACCGCCTCATCAGACAGGGGCGCGCGATGCAGGGCCGCTTCAGCACTCATTTGGGCGTTCGTCCCATGGATCCGATCGTCCGCCGTTTGCGAAGCCTAGCGCCGTTGTCCGATGCCGACGTGGAGATCGTCCGCGGCCTTGCCGAGCGGCGGGAGCGGCATGCGCCGGGCGCGCAGCTCGTCGCCGAGGGCGGCGTCAGTGCTGGCCCGCGCTTCATGGTGTCCGGCTGGGCGTGCCGTCAGCGCCTGATGGTCGACGGCCGGCGTCAGATCTTCAGCTTCATGCTCCCGGGCGAAGGCATCGGCTTCGCACGCCGCCCGGCGCTCGCCGCGACCGTGGCGCTGACCGCCCTCGAGACCGTCGACGCCACGCCCATTCTCGAGGCCGTTCGAAGGGGTGCGACGCCCGCGCTCGCCCGTGCGCTTGCGGCCATGGAGTGCTTGGAAGAAGCGCTGTTGCTCGATCACGTGGCCCGGCTGGGCCGCCTCACCGCCTACGAGCGCGTGGCGCATTTCCTGCTCGAGCTGCAGCAGAGGCTGGAGATCGCAGGCCTCGGCGACAAGCAGCGCTTCCCGCTGCCGCTGACACAGGAGATCCTGGCCGACGCCCTGGGTCTTTCCATCGTGCACGTGAATCGCACCCTGCAGCAGCTTCGCCGCGGCGGCCTCATCGAGCTGCGCTCGGGCGTCGCCATCCTGCTGCAGCCGGAAGCCCTGGCGAAGATCTGCGACTACCGCACCACCGCGGTCCAACCCATCAAGGCGGCCTGAGCCCTAGCCGGTGTTCCGCAGGCCCGCGGCGATGCCATTGATGGTCAGGTGGACGCCCTCGAGCACGGCCTCGTCCCCGTCGCCCGCACGCCGCCGGCGGATCAGCTCGATCTGCAGATGGTTCAGCGGATCGATGTACGGCAGCCGCGAGCGGATCATCGCGGCGAGATCCGGGCTCTTCTCGAGCAGCGCCGATTGACCGGTGATCGCGAGCAGGGCTTCGAGGGTGCGGTCCCATTCGGCGCGGATGTGGTCGAACACAGTGGTCGCGAGCGCTCGATCCTCCACCAGGCCGGCATAGCGGCTGGCGATGCCGAGATCGGCCTTGGCCAGCACCATTTCCATGTTGGCCAGCGTGGTGGCGAAGAACGGCCACGCCTCGTGCATCTCCCTGAGCGCGGCGACCGGGACGCCGGCGTCCTTCACCGCCGAGCCGAAGCCGTACCAGCCGGGCAGCATCGCCCGCGATTGCGACCACGAGAACACCCAGGGGATGGCCCTGAGCGCCTGCACGCTGCGCGTCGATGAGCGCGCCGTCGGCCGGCTGCCGATGTTCAGGTCGGCGATCTCGTTGATCGGGGTGGCGGCGTAGAAGTAGTCGACGAAGCCGGGCGTCTCGAACACCAGTGCGCGGTAGGCGGCCATGGCCGAGCGCGCCAGCGCGTCCATCGCCGTGCCGTGGGCGGGCGTCGTCTGCCCCCCGGCGGCCTTCTGCAGCGAGGCCAGGACGACCCCTGCTGTGAGCGTCTCCAGGCTCTGCTGGGCGATCTCGGGATCGGCGTACTTGTTGGACACCACCTCGCCCTGTTCGGTGATGCGGATGCGGCCGTTCACCGTGCCGCGGGGCTGCGCGAGCAGGGCCTCGAAGCTGGAGCCGCCGCCACGACCCACCGCCCCGCCCCGGCCGTGGAACAGCTGCAGCCGCAAGCCCGCTTCGCCCACCACCGCGCAGATCGCGCGCGAGGCCTTGTGCAGCTCCCAGGTCGAGGTGAGATAGCTGCCATCCTTGTTCGAGTCCGAATAGCCGATCATCACCTCCTGCAGGCCGGAGGGCGCGAGCAGCTCTCTGATCAGCGGCAGCTCCAGATATCGCGCCATCGTCTCGGGGGCGGCGCGCAGGTCCTCGATGGTTTCGAACAGGGGCTCGGCGAAGATCTCCGTCCGCGGCGGATCGCCGGGCGAGTACAGCCCGACTTCCTTGAGCAGCAGATAGACCTCCAGGAGGTCGGAGACGGCTGTGGTGTTGGAGACGATATAGCAGCGGATGGTCCGGGCTCCGTAGCGGCGCTTCACGTCCGCCGCCGCCGAGAGCACGGCATGCTCGCGGGCCGTCTCTTCGCTGTAGCGGGCGAAGGGCGAATAGAGCAGGCGGCCGTGCCCAAGCTCTCTGAGCAGCAGCTCGCAGCGCGCCGCCTCGTCCAGGTCTGCATAGTTCGGGCAGGCGCCGGCCGTCTTGAGCAGCTCGGCGGTCACGCGTTCGTGCACCGCCGAGTTCTGGCGCAGGTCGAGCGTGGCGAGGTGGAAGCCGAATACGTCCACGGCCCGGATCAGGTCGGGCAACGGCCCGCGATCGAACACCGCCCCGTGTTTCTCCAGGAGCGAGTCCAGCACGATCTGCAGATCTGCGTGGAGCGCCTCGGGATGGTCGTAAGACGGCGCAGGACCCGCGGGCGCTCTCGGAGGCGCCTCGCCCGTCAGATCGAGGTAGGTCGCCGCGACCCGAGCGTAGATGCCGATCAACGCCCGTCGATAGGGCTCCTCCGCGCGATGCGGCGAGCGGTCGACCGAGACGGTTGCAAGCGACTCGAGCGCCGGCGTCACCTCCGTCAGCCGCTCGGAGAGCGAAAGCTCCGCGCCGAGCGCATGCAGCCGCTCGAGGTAGAGCGCCAGCGCCGCCTTGGCCTGGCGCGCGACGGCGGCCTGCAGCACCTCAGCCGTGACATAGGGATTGCCGTCCCGGTCGCCGCCGACCCAGGAGCCCACCCGCAGGAAGCTGGGCAGCCCGCCCCCGTCGGCCAGCACGTCGCGCCAGTGGGCGTACAAGGCCGGCAGAGCGGCCAGGAAGCTCCGCTCGAAGAACGAGACGGCGTTCTCGATCTCGTCGGCCACCTCGGGCTTCACCGATCTCAGCAGCCGCGTACGCCAGAAGATCGAGACCTGGCGGTTCAGCTCCCGCTCGATGGCCTCCCGTGAGGGCTCGCTGGCCGCCTGGTCGAAGGCGTCGAGCTCGTCGGCGATCGCGCCCTGGCGATCGAGGACGCTCTTGCGGCGCACCTCGCTGGGATGGGCCGTGATCACCGGCGCGATCAGTCCGCCCCGCAGCAGCTCGGCGACCGCGTCCTGACCGGTCCCTTCGGCGCGCAGGGTGCGCAGGGCGCCGGCCAGGGTGTCCGGGCGGGCGTCGCCGCTGCGACCGCGACGGCGGTCGATCTGGTCCTCGGCGATGTTGGTGATCTGCAGGAAGCAGGCGAAGGAGTGGACGAAGCGGACCGTGTCGGAGAGGCTCAGGCCGGCCAGCCGCTCGGCCATGCGGGCCGCGGCCTCGGGCGTGCCCTCCCGGTGGAAGGCGACCGAGGCCTGGCGGATCTCCTCGATCTGGTCGAACACAGCCTGGCCGTCCTGGGCGCGGATCACATCGCCCAGCACGCGGCCCATGAAGCGGACAGTGGCCCGGAGCTGGTCGGGGAGCGACTGGCTCATGGCCGGAAGAAGCCACGATCGCGCGGGTCCGTCAGCCCCTATTCCGTCCTCAGCGCCGCCGCCGGGCGTTTGGACAACGCCTGGAAGGCGGCGAGCAGGCCGCCGATGGCGGCCAGCGCGGCCGCGCCCGCCAACAGGGCGCCGACGCCGGCCCAATCCACGCTCCAGTGGATCTTGAAGACCTTGACCACGACCGGCCAGGCGGCGGCGTAGCCGAGCGCCACGCCTGCGGCCCCGGCGATCGCGCCCACCGCGCCATACTCCAGGACATAGGCGGCCAGGATCTGCGCCCGCGAGGCGCCCAGCACCTTCAGCGTCGCGGCTTCCCGCGTCCGCTCGCGGGCGCGCGCCGCGATCGCGCCGGCCAGCACCAGCAGGCCCGCCAAGGCCGCCACTGCCGCCGCCCCGCGCACCGCCAGGGCGACCCGATCGAAGAGCTCGGTCGCGGCCTCCAACTGCTCGCGCACCGAGATCACGTTCACCTGCGGGAACGGGCCGGCGAGCGCGCGGATCACGCGCTGCTCCTGAGGGCGGCTCGCCTTGGCGATCGCCACGTCGTGCAGGTGCGCGCCGGCGAGCGCGTCCGGTGAGATCACCAGCGCAAAGCTCGCGCCGAAGCTGCCGAACTCCACCTTGCGCAGCGCCGCCACGCGGGCGTCGATGTCGCGGCCGAGGATCGAGAGCGTGACGGATTGGCCGATCTTCAGGTCCGTCGCCCCGGCGACATCCTCATCCAGCGCCACCAAAGGCGGACCGGCATAGTTGGCCGGCCACCAGCCGCCGTCGGTGATTCCGGGATTGGGCGGCTCGGGGCCGATCGCAGAGAGCGAGACGTCGTTGTCGTAGGCCCAGCGCTCCGACTGGACCAGGCGCTTGGTGTCGACCTGACGCCCGCGGACCTTGACGATCCGGCCGGTCAGGAACGGGACCCGCAGGTAGGTGTCGCGGGTCAGCGGCTGGCCGAACGCGCGGCGCACGACCGCGTCGAACTCCGCTGCGCGATCGCCGGGGATGTCGGTGAACACCAGGGCCGGCGCGGTCTGCGGCGCGACCTCCGTCACTTCGGCCAGCAGGCTCGACTGGATCAGCACCACGGCCGCCAGCAGGCCGACGCCCAAGCCGATGGCGGGCGCCGCGGTCCGCGCCGCCGAGCGCGGGCCGGCAAGGTTGGCGAGCCCGATCCGCATCGGGCCCCGGGCGGCCACCCGCGCGCGGCCCGCCGCCCGCGCCGCCCCCGAACCGAGGGCCCAGAGCAGAAGGAAGGCGCCCGCCACCCCGCCGATCATGATGCCGGCGGCAAGCGGCGTGGGCGCAGTGACGATGGCGAGCGCCGCCAGTCCGGCGGCGGCCAGGCCCGCGCCGATGATTTCAGGGCCGAGGCGCAGCGCGCCGGCGAGGTCGCTGCGGAACAGGCTGGCGGGAGGCGTCGCTCGGGCTCTGGCCAGCGGCGCCAGCGAGAAGGCGGCCGCGGACAGGAGGCCGAAAGCGGCGGCCTTGGCGAGCGGCCAGGGATAGACGGCGAACAGCGCCGGCACCGGCAGCTTGTCCCTGACGATGGCGCCCAGGAGCAGCGGCGCGGCGGCCCCGGCCGCCAGTCCGATGGCCACGCCCAAGGCCGCGAGCACGCCGATCTGGATCAGGTAGAGGTCGCGGATCAGCGCGCCTTGCGCGCCGAGCGCCTTCAGGGTCGCGATGGCCGGCTTGCGGGCTTCCAGATAGGCGCTGACCGCGCCGAAGACGCCCAGGCCGCCCGCCACCAAGGATGCGAGGCCGATGAAACCGAGGAAATACTCGAGCTGGTCGATGACCCGGTTGACGCCCGGCGCGGCGTCGTCGCGCTCGCGGATGCGGAACGCCTCGCCCGGAAACGCCTTTTTGATCGCGGCCATGGTGGGCTTCGGTTTGAGCCCCGGCCGGAGCGCGATCCGCACCGTCTCGCCGAACGGCAGCCCCGGGGTGAGAAAGCCGCCGGCCTGCAGCGCGCCCATGCGGGTCAGGACCCTGGGCCCGAGCGCAAAGCCGCGCGCCAGGCGGTCCGGCTCCTCCAGCAGCACGGCCCGGGCGACAATCGGCACGTTTCCCGCGAGGAAGCGATCGCCGAGCTTCAGGTGCAGGCGATCGAGCAGGGACTGCTCGACGGCCGCTCCCCAGGCGTCGCCGTCCGGCGTCAGCGCTGCGGCCAGCGACGGCGCTCCGTTCAACGTCACCTTGCCGGCCAGCGGATAGTCACCCTCGATCCCGCGCAGGTCCACAAGCCGCCGCTCACCGGAAGGCGCCTCGGCCATGGCGCGGTTCGCCGCCGCCACTGAAACCCGGCCGAGGCTCGCGAAATAGGCGCGCTCCTTCGGCGAGAAGCGCCGTTGCTGGACCGTGATCGAGAGGTCGCCGCCGAGGATCTCGCGGGCCTGGCTCGCGAGGCCCTGACGGAACGCCTCGGCCGTCGAGCCCGCGGCGGCGATCGCCGCGACGCCTAGCGCCAGGCAGGCCAGGAAGATGCGGAATCCCCGGACGCCGGCCCGCAGTTCGCGGGCGGCGAAGCGGGCGGCGAGCGGCGTCATGCGGTCTCTACCGTGCGCCCGTCGCGGAGCCGAACCATCCGGTCGGCGCGGCCGGCAAGGGCCAGGTCGTGGGTGACCAGCACCAGCGCCGCGCCGGTCATGGCGACCAGCTCGAACATCAGCTCGGCGACCTGGTTTGCATTGGCCGCGTCCAGGTTGCCCGTGGGCTCGTCGGCGAACAGCAGCTGCGGTTGAGGCGCAAGCGCCCTGGCCAGCGCCACCCGCTGCTGCTCGCCCCCGGAGAGCTGGTGCGGATAGTGATGCCCGCGCGCCGAAAGACCAACGCGGTCGAGCCAGTGGCGGGCGGTGCGGGTCGCATCGGCGAGCCCCGCGATCTCCAACGGGGCGGCGACGTTCTCTTGCGCGGTCATGTTCGGCAGCAGGTGAAAGGACTGAAACACCAGCGAGACGCGGCCCCGCCTAAGCCGCGCCCGGCCGTCCTCGTCCAGCCTGGCCAGGTCCTCGCCGAACAGCAGCACGCGGCCGCCGGTGGGCCGCTCGAGCCCGGCCGCCACGGCGATGAGCGACGACTTGCCGGACCCGGACGGCCCGACCAGCGCCACCCGCTCTCCCGCCCCCACGCGCACGTCCAGCTCGCGCAGGATCTCCACCGGGCCGGCCGGCGAGGGAAGCGTCAGAGACACACGGTCCAGGATCAGCGGATCGGCGGCGGGCAATCGGGCCTCAGGCGTTGGCGACGGGCGTCTTCTCCTACATAGGACAGGCGTATGGCCGATACATCTCACCGCCTCTCCCGCCGCACGCTGCTCGCGGCGAGCCTGGCCGCTCTGCCGGTGCGGGCGCTCGCCGCCCGCGGCGAGGTGGTGACCATCCTGGGCGACTCCATCACGGCCGGGCTCGGCCTGCCGGGACGCGACGCGCTGCCGAACCAGCTGCACCTCGCGCTCGAACGGCTGGGCGTGGCGAACACGGTTCGCGGCGCCGGCGTCTCCGGCGACACCACCGCCGACGGCCTGGGGCGTCTCGGCTTCTCGATCCGGCCGGACACTTCGGTCGTGGTGGTCGCCCTGGGAGGCAACGACCTGCTGCAGGGCCTCGACCCAAAGGCCACCCGCGCCAACCTCGACAAGATCCTCGCCCGACTGGCGGAGCGTCACCTGGGCGTCGTGCTCTGCGGGATCCACGCGCCGCGGGAGATCGGGGCCGGCTATGCGCGCGACTTCGACGCCGCCTTCTCGGACGTGGCCCGCGCCCACCATGTGGCCTTCTATCCGGACCTGCTGGGAGGCGTGGAACGCAATCCCGCGCTCAATCAGGCCGACGGGATCCACCCCAATGCGCGCGGCGTGCGAATGATCGCGGCCCGCCTCGCGCCGGTCGTGGCGAAGGTGATGCGGGGGCGCCGCTGAGGCCGACTCGACCTCAGTAGGATCCGCGGCGGCTGAGCACCGCCGGCAC
The DNA here is from genome assembly GCF_025934275.1 of Phenylobacterium sp. Taxonomy (GTDB): domain Bacteria; phylum Pseudomonadota; class Alphaproteobacteria; order Caulobacterales; family Caulobacteraceae; genus Phenylobacterium. The sequence continues at coordinate 22,272 of NZ_JAICYI010000037.1, read as the reverse complement.
CGTCGCGAGGATGATGTAGCTGTCCAGGACGATGCTGCGCTCGCGGGCATAGACGCAGTCCAGGGCGACCCGCGTGCGATAGCTCGTGTCGTTGCGCCCGCTCACCTGCCACAGCCCGGTGATCCCCGGCCGCACCGCGCAGTAGTGGTCGAAGCGGCGGCCGTACTTGGCGATCTCGGCGTCGACGATCGGACGCGGCCCGACGAGGCTCATCTCGCTGCGCAGCACGTTGAACAGCTGCGGCAGCTCGTCCAGGCTCGAGCGCCGGAGAAACGCGCCCAGCGGGGTCACGCGCGGATCGTTGCGGAGCTTGTGATCCCGCTCCCACTCGGCGCGCGCGTCGGGATCGCTGGCCAGGAGATCCGCCAGCCGGCGTTCGGCGTCGACGGCCATGGTGCGGAACTTGAGGCAGTAGAAATGGCGGCCGTTCTGGCCGATGCGGCGATGGGCGAACAGGATCGGTCCGCCGTCCTGGGCGAACACCGCGATCGCGACGGCGATCATCACCGGCGCCAGGAACACCAACGCGACAATCGCGATGAGCAAGTTCATGGTTTCGGTCAAGACCTCGTCGGTCGAGACCTTGCGCAACCGCTGCCGGGTCCCATGCGAGACCCGGTTCACATAGACAATTTCGGACATCGATCAGTTCGGAAGCTGGCCGGCGGAGCCACTCTCCGCCGCGTTAACGGACCGAAAACCAATTGCTACGGTTGGTGGTTCCGACAGCTTAGAAAATGATCATCTCTGTGGTCTGAGGGCGGCCCACGACCCGAGCCGGCGCGCAAAACGACGGGCCCGCACGGGCCCCGCGCACCGATCTAGGCGGCGGCTTCTTCGTCGCAGGATGGCGACAGTCGTCGTTCGATAGCCGCCAGAGCGGCCGCCCGACTGACCTGCGCCCCATTGGCCACGGTGAGGCCGTCCTCGTCATAGACGCACCACGCCCAGCCGTCCTCCCGCTGGGACAGCGAATAAGCGAACGACCGCGGTTCGGATTCCGTCTCCCGGCTCATGCAGGCGAAAACACGCCTGACCCGCTGCGGTTGCACAGCTTGTCCCAAATCCTGACCTGCGCCGATCGCGATGGGCGGCCGGCGGGGCGGCTTACGGCCCGATTCCACAACCTTCTTGGCCGCGCCGCGGAACAGCCTGACCAGAGTGGGAGTTGGAGCCATGTGGCGGTGCGCCACAAATCGTTGGTCGCGATTCCTTGGAGCTTCACATGATGCGCAGGCGCTCGTCCTCGCTCGCCGCCGCCGCCGTCCTGGCGCTGGCGGCGCCCTCCGCCCTGGCCGCCACAACCATCCTTCCCCCGCCGGACGCAGGCTTCCACTCATCGCCCGGCGTCACCGACTACACGATCGGTCCGCAGGACAAGCTCGACGTCAACGTCTCGCAGCTGCCGGACCTTTCGAAAGAGGTGCAGGTGGATCCGAGCGGCCGAATCCTGCTGCCCCTGATCGGCCAGGTGCAGGCCGCGGGCCGCACGCCGGAGCAGTTGTCGGACGACATCGCCACGGCGCTGAAGCGCAAGTACATGAAGGATCCCATCGTCGTGGTCTCCGTGAAGGACGCGATGGGCGAGAAGGTCACCGTGGACGGCGCCGTCAGCAAGCCCGGCGTCTATCCCCTGCCCGGCCCGACCACTCTGCTGCAGGCCGTCGCGCTGGCCTCCGGTCCGGATCCGAGGCTCGCCAACACGCACCGGGTGGCGATCTTCCGCACGGTGGGGGGCCAGCGCCGCAGCGCCTTTTACGACCTCGATCAGATCCGCCACGGCAAGCAGCAGGACCCGGCTGTCTACGGCAACGACATCGTCGTGGTCGACGAGTCGGGCGCCAAGTCGTTCATGCAGAACTTCCAGGGCGGCTCGTTCCTCGGACTGCTCGGCATGTTGATCCGTCCCTGGTGAGGCGCCGCGGCAACGACGTCCGGGCTGCTGACCCCTCTGTTGGCGTCGCCGAGGAACCGCCTCAGGCGCGGGGGGTTATTGGCCAAGCTAGTTTCTTCCGGTGGGGCCTGCCGGGCCCGAGTAGGACAGGGGGTGGCGCCGAGGCTTCCGCGGCGCTCATCCGCAACTCGGGCCTGTTGGGACTTCCGCCGTCGCCAGATGGTCCCAACGCAGGTCACACATGAACAGTCTCATTCCGATCTCGCATGAGCTGCCCGCACCGCTCGGGCAAGCCTTCCGACCGATCGAGCCTGAACGCATGCACCTTCGGCAGCTGTTCGGGATCCTGTTGCAGCGCGCCAGGCTGGCGCTCGGCGTCGGCGGAGCCGTGTTCCTGGTGACGGTGACCGCATTCGCCCTGAAGACGCCGACCTATACCTCCACGGGCGCGATCGTGATCGATCCCAAGGGCGAGAACCTCGCGCAGGCCCAGCAACCGCAGGGGTATGTCTCTCCGGCCGACGTCAACGCCGTCGACACCCAGGTCGAGATCCTGAGGTCCGATGCGCTGGCCGAACGCGTCGTGCGGCGGCTCAAGCTCTACAACGATCCGGAGTTCAACCCCTCGCAGTCGACCCGCCTTTTCGGCCTGATTCCGCCCAAGGCGCCCATCGCCAATCCCAGTCCGAGGCTGGTGGCGCGCGTCGCCTCCAACCTGCTCCACGACATGTCGGTGCATCGGGCGGACCAGACCTACGTGGTCTACGTCAGCGCCTCGTCCATCTCGCCCCAGAAGGCGGCGACGCTCACCAACGTCTACATGGACGAGTACCTCGCCAAGCAGCTGGACGATAAGATCGCCCAGGTGTCGCGCGCCAACCACGAGCTCGGCGCGAGCCTCGAGAAGATGCGACGCGACGCCGAAGTGGCCGAGGCCAATGTCCAGGAATACAAGAACGCCCATGGGCTGATGAGCGCCGAGGGCGCGACCATGGCCGAGCAGGAAGTCACCAACCTCAACACCCAGATCGCCGCGGCCAAGGCCGAGCACGCCGAAAAGGCCGCGCGGCTGGCGGCGGCCGAGTCGCAGCTGCGCTCGGGCGGCGGCGGCCAAGACGTCGGCGCAGCGCTGGGTTCCGAGACCATCAAGGACCTGCGCAAGCGCGAGGCCGAGCTGTCCGTCAAGCTCGCCCAGCTGAAGACTGACTTCACGGACGACTATCCCGACGTGAAACGCACCCAGGCGCAGCTCAAGGACGTGCGGGCCGAGATCCAGACCGAGATCAACCGGATCATGTCCAGCCTGAAGGCCGACGCGACGGCGGCGGCGGGGCGCGAGTCCTCGCTGCTGGCCAGTCGCGGCCAGGCCGCCGGCGGCATCGCCTCGAACAACCAGGCGCTCGTCGGACTGGTGGGCCTGCAGCAGCGCGCCGACGCCGCCAAGGCGATCTACGACGCCTACCTCAATCGCGCCAAGGAAGTCGCGGCCGAAGGCGGCATTCAGCAAGCCGACGCCCAGATCAGTTCGCAGGCCGCCGTCCCCTCGGCCCCCTCGTCGCCGAACATGAAGCTCGGCGCGGTGCTGGCGCTTCTCGCGGGCCTGATCTCGGCGAGCGCGGCGATCATCATGGCCGAGTTCTGGGACAAGCACCTGCGCTCGCGCCTCGACGTCGAGCGTGAGCTGGGCGTGGCGTTCGCGGGCGTGCTGCCGGACTTCCGCTCGGTGAAGCCGAAGAACCTGCGCGGTCCGGACGCCCAGCCGCAGGAATACCTCGTCAGCCATCCGTTCTCGGGCTTCTCCGAGGCGTTCCGCAACCTGCGCGCCTTCTTGATGGTCTCGGCCCACGACGACGACGCCAAGCTGATCGCCATCACCTCGGCCGGTCCGCGCGAAGGCAAGAGCCTGACCGCGTTCTGCCTGGCGCGCACCCTGGCGCTCAGCGGCTCGCGCGTGTGTCTGGTGGACTGCGACCTTCGCCAGCGCGGGGTGAGCAAGCTCATCGGAATGCGCGACGTGGGCCTGGTCGAGGTCGTGCAGGACAAGATCCCCCTGTCGGAGGCGCTGGTGCACGATCCCAAGAGCAACTGCTTCGTGCTGCCGGCGGCCGGCAAGTCGATCCCCTACGACCTGTTTTCCAACCCAGACACCGACGAGGTGCTGCGGGATCTGTGCAACCAGTTCGACTATGTGATCCTCGACGCCCCGCCGATCCTGGGCGTGGCCGACGCCCGCATCCTGGCCGGCAAGGCCGACCGCGTCCTCTACCTCGTGCAGTGGAACAAGACCCCGCTGCGCGCGGCCCAGTCGGCGGTCGACATTCTGCGTGAATGCGGCGCCGATGTCGTGGGCGCGCTCCTGACCAAGGTCAACGTCAAGGGCCAGGCGCGCTATGGCTATGGCGACTCCAGCGACTACTACGGCTACTTCAAGAACTACTACATCGCCAACGCCTAGGCGCGGCCGCGAGGCAGGAGCGGGCTCAGCCCGCTCCTGAGTCCGCCGTGGGGGCGATCACCTTCCGCTCGATCAACATCCGCTCCAGCTGCCGCATGTTGTTCATCAGCTCGATCGCCCCCTTGCTCGACATGATCACTCGCGCCGCGGTGTACGCCCACTGCTTGGGCGGCTGATCGCCCTCCGGCTCGTCGAACCGGCTGACGTAGAATTCGAAGCGCACGCAGACCCCGTCGAAGAACAGGCGCGCCAGGCCGTCGGCGAACACCTCCGAGACCTCGGGGCGATCGACGAAGATCGGCTTCGCAGGCGGAAGCGTCTCGGCTGGCATCGCTCAACTCCAGTCTCGTCCGGCGCGCGGCGAACACGCCGGCCGGGGGAAAGGTCCTCGCCTCCTGCGCGAGCCGCAAGCCCGGAAGACAATGAACTTTTCGGCGCGCAAGTCGCTTGAAGTCAAGCGGCCCCGCATGGAAGCTGGGCGCCGGGCTCGGGCTTAACGGGGCGAGCGCGAAGGCGATGAAACTCAACCTCCGAAGACAGTCGAAGGACGAGCGGGGCCAGGCCTCAGCGGGAGCCCGCCAGCCGGTCTACATCGCGGCCCTCGCCATCTCCCTGTTGTGGGCCGCGGCCCCGATCGCCTTCGCCATCGGCTATCGCGGGCAGGTCGCCCCGATCCACGATGACGCCTTCGCCTTGGCGCTCTTGGTGCTGTTGGCCGCCGGCCCCGCCGCCTGCGTGTGGGGCGCCGCCTACCTGGTCAAGCAGGGACAGACGCTCGCGCTGCAGGCCAGCCGCGCCGAGGGGACGGCGCAACGTGCGCTCGCCGAGACCTCGCAGTGGACCGGCCCGGCCGAAGTCCTGCGATCCCTGCGCGAAGAGATCGCGCGGAGCGCGAGCGCCGCCGAGACGGCCGCCGGCGGCGCCACGGCGCTGCGCGAGGCGCTAGCGCGCGAAGCCGACCGTCTGAACGCCGCCTCGGTCGCCTCGGTCAGGACCGCCGGGGAGCTGGCCGGCATCGTCGAGGGCCAGAACCAGAAGCTCGCTGAGAACATCGAGGCCCTGGAGACCCGCGGCGCGCGGCTGGCGGAGCTCGCCTCGCGGCAGGCCGAAGCGCTGAGCGAGGCGACCCGGGCGGCCGAGACGCAGCTGGACCTCGCCGAGGCGAGCGTGGCGGAGCAGTCGCGCAGGTTGACCGCCACCGCGGAGGACGCCGGCCGCGCCGTCGCAGCGGCGGGTGAGCAGCTCAAGCGGGAGCTCTCCGGCCTGCAGCAGATCGGCTTGGTGGCGCAGGTGGAAAACGCCACCGCAGCGCTTCGCGAGCAGAGCGAGGCCGTCCACCGCACCGCCCAGTCGCTGCGCGTCGACACCGACCTGCTCGGCGCAAGCATGGACCAGCATGCCGCCCGGCTCACCGGCCTGGTGGAGGCTTCGCGCGCGAGCGCCGAGCAGGCGGCGGCCGCGGTCCAGAGCAGCGGCGAGACACTGCTGGCCTTGCTGCAACAGGCGGACCAACGATTCGCCGCCGCGCTCGAGACCGCGCGCGCCGAGCATGGCCGGCGCGACGAGACCATGAGTCAGGTGCTGGCCTCGATTTCGCAGAGCGCGGCCGGACAGCGCGAAGAGCTGCAGGAGCACGCCCGCGGCATCCTGTCCGCCCTCGCCGAGTCCACCGAGCAGGCCCGAACCGCCGCCGACCGGCTGTCGGAGGAGACGCGCCGGCAACTCGAAAGCTCCTCCGAGCTGGTCGAGTCCTGGAGCGCAGGCGCCGAGCAGCGGATGGCCGCAATCGCCGGAGCGGCGCGCGCCGCGGTGGAGGAATGGACGGGCGCCGTCTCGGTGCTGGAGAAGGGGGCGGAGCGGCTGCCCGAGGCCGGCCGCGAGTCCCTGGGGCGGCTGCAGGAGACCGTGGCGCGCGCGGCCGACGAGCTGCTGCAGGTCTCGCGGCGGACCAGCGAAGAAGCCCGGGCGGTCGACGAGGCCTTCCAGGAGCGGATGCGCCGCCACTTCGCCTCGCTCAGTGACGCGCTGCGGCTGATGGGGGCCGATCCGGCCGCCGCAACGCCGCCGGCGCTCCCGCTCGACCCCGATCCCGGAACCGCCCAGAAGCCGAAGCGGGAGCGGAGGGGCTCGGCCGCAGCGGCCGAGCATGCCCCGGCGCCGCGCATCGCCCGCCGCGGCGCCCGCTCCGCGGCCGCTCGTGTCGCCGAGCCGGACGCCGCGCCCGCGACCCCTCCCGAATCCGCCAAGGCGGAGACGGCGGCTCCGCCAGCTTCCGCCCAGGCCGTCGACGCCGACGACGCCGTCGTCGACATGACCGAGGAGCGCTGGTCGAGCGCGCTCCGCGCCGCATGGGAGGCGGAGGCCTCGCCGGCGCAGTCCGACGCGGCCGCGCCGCCCCAGAACGACGAGCGCGAACTGCTGCGCCAGCTGCAGCGCATGGGCATCGAGCCGATGCGCGCCGTGGCCGACAAGGCGCTGGGCGATGTGGTCGCGGCCGTGGCCGGCAGTGAGCGCCCCAGGGCCCGCCACCTGGTGGCGAGGCTCGCCCCCACCGCCGTCTCGCGGCTCTCCGCGAGCCTCAGGAGCAACCCGGCGCTGGCGGCCCGCAGCGCGGCCTATCTGGTCTCCTTCGACCGACGGCTCGCCGAGTTCGCCGGTCCGGAGCGGAGCGACGCGCTCGCTCGCCTGCTCGCCTCCGGGAGCGGGCGGCTCTACCTGCTGCTGGACGCCGCCGCCGGGCAAAGGCCTGTGTCGGAGCCGCCCGGCGGTGCGAGCTGAGGCCCATCGCCCCCCGAGTGATCCTTTCAACCCCACAAGGCTTGCATCCGTGACGTCTTCCCCCGAGACCTATGCGCCGATCCTCACGCTCGAGGCGTTCGCCAAGCTGCGCGATGCGCGCGGCGAGGAGATGGGGACCATCGTGGCGACCTCCGGAGGTTTCGACCCGATCCATCCGGGGCACGTCACCTGCATCGTGGAGTCCAAGCGGTACGGCGACACCCTGGTGGTGATCGTCAACGGCGACGACTTCCTGCGTCAGAAGAAGGGCATGAACTTCCAGGACATCGACACCCGCTGCGCGATCGTCTCGGCGCTGCGCGGCGTGGACTACGTCGTCAAGTTCGAGGTCACGGGCGACCCGACGGTCGCCGAAGCGCTGCGCGCCGTGCGGCCGCGCTATTTCACCAAGGGCGGCGATCGTGTCGCCGGCAAGTCCCTGCCCGCCTCGGAGGAACAGGTCTGCCGCGAGTTCGGCATCGAGATCATCGACGGCGTCGGCCGCGACAAGGCCTGGTCAAGCAGCGACTTCCTCGCCAACTGGGGCGAGTTCTGGCGCCGCCGGGCGCAAGGCGAGGGCGCGCCCTCCTGAGTCGTCCGCCAGGCGCTCCGGAGCGCCGCGCCTGGATCGTCTGGCCCAGCTTTGCGTTATGGATGAGGTGGCAATGAGGGGCGTCGCGCCGGCGAGCCATGGACGCAATCGTGGAAGAGCGCCCGCTGGGCCGGAAGACGGGCCGCTCGGACGATCCGGCGGTCTCGGTGGTGATCGCCGCCTACAACGCCCAGCGCTACATCGCCGAGGCGGTGGCGAGCGTGCTCAGGCAAAGCTTCACCGACTTCGAGCTGATCGTCGTCGACGACGGCTCGACCGATCGCACGGCCGAGATTGTGGAATCCTTCGCCGACCCGCGGCTTCGCCTGATCCGGGGCGCCAGGCGAGGCACCTCGGCGACCACCAACGACGGCCTACGCCTGAGCCGCGCGCCGCTGGTGGCCCGGCTCGACGCCGACGACGTCATGGAGCCGAACCGTCTCGAGCGGCAGGTCGCCTTCCTGACAGAGCGGCCGCACCTCGGCGGGGCCGCCTCGCACTATTGGCTGATCGACGAGAACGGCGTCGTGCGGGGCGCTCACACGCCCAGGCTGGAGACCATGCGCGACGTCGAACTGCAGCTGCGCTATGGCGGGCGACTGACCTATCCCCACCCCACGGTCATGTACCGGCGCCAGGTCGTGCTGGGGCTGGGCGGCTATGACTCGCGGTTCGACCGGACCGAGGACGTGGACATGCTGCTCAGGATGCATGAGGCGGGTTGGCCGATCCTGATGCAGCCCGAGAAGCTCACCCGGTTCCGGGTCCACGGCGCATCGGTGTCGGCCCTGAACGCCAGGACGCAGCACTTCCACAACGAGACCATCTTCGGCAACTATCAGCGGCGGCGGCGCGGCGAAGCGGATCTTCCCATCGAGCACTACGTGGCGCTGTCGCGCGCAAACCTGCTGCGGCGCCTCGTCACCGAAGGCCGGATCCTCGCTTCGCGCCTCAAGCGGGCGCGGACCATCGCCCTGATGCGGCGCCGACCTGTGCTTTCCGCGGCGATCTCGGTGGCCGCGATTCTGCTCGATCTGCGGGGCGCGGCGGGCGCTCTGCTTCGTCGGCTGCACCGCTGGCGGTCGATGGCCTCCCTGCCCGCGCTCTCGAAAAGTGAGGCCGCCCCGGCAATCGATGCGGCGCGAGGCGGGGCGGGCTCGCGGCGTCATGCGCGAGCTGTCCCTTAACGTCAGTTTCGGGCGCTATCCCGCCGGTTTGTCGAGCTAGGAAGCGGCCGAGGCTGCGTCGGGCCGCGCCAGCCCAGCGAGCGTCGCGTCCCTGGCGGCCTCGATCAGGCGCCGGGCCGGTTCCGTGAGCGCACCGTCGTCAACCACATCGGCGTTGTCGGCGATGTGCTTTGGATCCGAGCTGTAGATCAGGGTAAGGCCGTCGGAATTCTCGAGGAGGGCCGCCTTGAGCATCAGTCGCGCCAAGACGCGCGCGTCTGTCACGTCCAGTCCGATCTTCTCGGCAAGGCGCCCCGCGGCGTCGGCGTGCTCTGCGAAATGCGCCACGAGGGCCCCAAAGTCGCGTGTAAGCACCCAGAAATGGATTTCGAAGGCGCCTGGAAAGTTCGGCCCCCCGCGAATGGCATCGCGGTTGAACTGGGTGATCTGGCAGAATTCGGGCTGCGCGCGGTGCGCGGCCGACACGCGGGAAACGTCGCCCCCCACGCCGAACGCACCGATACGGCCGGCCGATTTCTCCGTCCTGACGCGCTCGAGCAGACCCAGGACCGCCAAATCGGCGACCTCGGGCTCGTGCATCAGGAACAGGTCCACCTGCGACCGACGGAGCAGGCGCAGACTCCGCGCCAGCGACGTCCGAACCTGCTCGGGGCGATAGCTGGCCTTGGCGGTAAGGCCGCCGGAGTCGGGCGCGCCAGGGGCGCGGCGACGCGACCGCACGGCCCGCACAGCCGGTCCGAGCAGCAATCGCGCCATCTGAATGTGCAACGGCCGCGCGGAAGGCGGCAGCAGTCCATATTTGGTCGTCACCGTTGCGTCGTCCCGCCCGACGAGAAAGCTGCCGAGGTAGGCTTCGGCGCGCCCGTCCAGATAGAAGGGGGCGACATCAAAGTGTCGGATGCCGGCATCGTAAGCCGCGTGGAGGAGCCGGTGCGCTTGAGCTTCGGTCGTTCCGGGCCAGAAAGCGCAACCATATCCAAGCTGACTGGTGGGGCGACCAAAGCCGGGAAGCGAGATCGCTCTCATCATGCAGCCCTGTGCAGGGCTGCAAGTTCGCTGAGGCGGTCCGCGAGCCGGATCGCGAGCGCCATGATCGTGTGAGTGGGATTTGTGAATCCGGAGGTCGGGAACACCGAAGAGCTGCAGACGTAGACGTTCTCCACACCGTGGAGCTTCAGATCGGTGTCGACGACGCCCTGCCGCGGATCGGGAGACATCCGCGTCCCGCCGCAATGGTGAAAGAGGTCCACGAGCCTGTCCGCGAAGCGGTCCCGCATGAGATCCGGATCGGGAACGATTTCGCCGAGCCCCTTCGCGGCGAACGCCTGCCGCACCAGGCTGACGTAGGTCCGGATCGTATGCAGCTCCAACTCGGAGATCGCCCAGGTGAGTCTTGCGCGGCGCAGCCCAAGCGGGTCGCGCGCGTCCGAGAGCTCGATCCGACTTTCTGACAGCGGCGACTGTTCACTGTAGACTGAAAGCTTGGGCTTGGCCCAGGGAAGGGCGAATCTGGGGTCGGAGCGGCTGCGAAAATGGTGCCAAATCGCGCCAGGCGCGCGCGGGACCATGCGGACGAATTCGCGGAGCCCTATCGCGGAAGCCGGACCGGTCAGCAACTTGATGCCGGTCCTCATGGCGGGATAGACGCCGTCATCGAACTCGATCATGCCGCTGACGTTCAAAGTCCGGTGCGCCCTCTGCGCCTCGGCGCTCAGGTTGATCTTCGAAAGGTGCGCCCCTCCCCGCAGACGCCAGGGCCCGAACGGCCAATCCTCGGCAGTCAGATCGGCGCCGATGACATCGCCCGCGAAGCACTGGACGTGGTCCTGAAAATGGCGTCCGAGCAAGCCGCTGACGTTCCATGGCGAGATGGTTTGGTTCAGGAGAAATCGGGAGCTCTCGATACCTCCAAGACACAGGGCGACCGTGTCGACCGTGGCCGTGGCTTCCTTCCCGCCCAAGCAACGAACCCGAAGGCCAGAGACCCGTCGTCCGCTGCCGGAAACCAGGAGCTCGACCGCGTTCGCGTGCAGCACAATCAGGCAGCGGGGGTCCTGCAACAGATGCGAGAAGACGCGCGCGAACTTCTTCTCAGGGCAGTAGCGCGAGAGGGATATGGTGAAGTCATCGCCGAGGTAGGGCTTGGCGCCGCCATAGCCCTGCCAGACCGCCTCCTCGTCCGCCAGGCCGTCCGTGCCCTCGAGCCGCTCGGCTCGGCGGTAGAACTCATCGAGCTCCGACTTGGAAATCGCCCATCCGCTCCCCGGAATCCACGGCCGCGGCTCGAAATCCAGAGAGTCGAGCTCCATGACCTGGCCTGCCCAGGCAGAGGTGCTCCCTCCGAATCCGCGGAAGCGTCCGCAGTGGGCGCCGGCGTACGTTCGTCCTTCAAGCTCGGTCTTGTTGAGGGCCTGTGACCGCCGCTCCCACCGGCTTTGGCCGCCGCCTTCGAGCAAGAGAACGCGGTGGCCCCTTTGAAGCAATTCGTGGGTGAGCGTAAGTCCGGCCGCCCCCGCCCCCACCACGCACACGCCATGGTCCCAACCGGCAGGAAGCTCGTCAGTCTCGAAGTCAGCGATCATTTGCAACCCAACTCAACAGGCACGGCGACCTGTGAAGCCAAATCCACGCTGTCGTCGCACTAAGTCGGTATCGAGCGCCCACATTCGTGCTTCCCCCAATTGCGCCGCGCGAATGCGCCGAGCCGCTGTTGCAGGCCAAGCGGAGACCTTTGCAGCCCTGATACAGTGAACTCGCGAGACCCCGTTGCGGTTTGCGTCGGCCGGCCGCGGCATGCCGCGGCCGGGCTGTGCGTTACACGAAGAGGAAGTCACCTGCGGACAACGAGTGCGGGTCTGTGAGGTTGGTGATGACCGCCACCTCGACGGTGCCTCCCAGACTGGTCGGATCCGAATCGTAGTAGAGGGCCAGATGCGTGTCGTCGGCCGCGTAACCGATGACCAGCCGGCCCCCACCCTGGTTTCCGGGCATGGAGCGCAGCACGGCGTCGACGTCCCGGACGCTGTCCATCAGATTCGGATCGCCAAACCAGCGCACCACCTGCGCGCCGGTGATGGCGTTGAACCAGGCTGAGGCGTCGACCATGGTCAGGTTCGAGCCGACCGACTCGGTCCCCACCAGCTGGAACGCTCCGGTGGCCACACCGAACACGTCGTGGCCGGAGACGTCGTAGCCGGAGATGTTGGCGGTGATCGACGGCGAGAGATCGAAGATGTCGTCGCCCGCTGTGCCAGCCTGGGTGGCCCCGGTGTGCGTCACCGCACCGGTTGGCGGCGGCGGAGGCGGAGGCGGAGGGGGTGGCGGCGGCGGTGGCGGCGGGCTGACGGAGCCGCCGTCGTCGTTGAGGATCATGCCGGTAGCCAGGCTCGTACCGATCGCGCCGCCGGTCGGGTTGGAGAGCGTGACCGTGAAGCCCTCGTCCGCCTCCGTCGTAGCGTCGCCGGCGACCGGGATGAAGATCTGCTTCGTGGTCTCCCCGCCGCCAAAGAACACCGTCCCCGAGGGGAACACGTCGCCCTGGAAGTCGGAGGCGCTGGCCGGCGCGGCGCCGCTGCCTCCCACCGAGAACATCACCGTGCTCGGGCCGTCCACCGGACCCGTGCGGGTCACGGTGTAGACGAAATAGGTCGTCGCGCCGGCGTCGCCTTCAGGAAGGCTTATGGTGGTGGGCGAAAGGCTCAGCGTCGTGCCGGTCGGCGGCTCAGCCGCATCGTCGTTGAGGATCAGGCCCGAGGCTGCGGCGGTCGTGATAGCGGCGCCGGTGGCGTTTGACAGCGTGAGCGTGAAGCTCTCGTCGGGCTCCACCGCCGTGTCGCCGGCCACGTTCACGGTAATGGTGGCGCTGGCCTGGCCGGCCGCAAACGAGACCGTGCCAGAGGGCAGCGTCCCGCCGCTGAAGTCGGTGGCGCTGGCCGGCGCGGTCCCCGAGCCCGCGACGCTCCAGTTGGCGCTCGACGCGCCCGAAAGGTCGCCGCTCCGCGTGACGGTGAAGTTGAACGGCGTGGCTCCGCTGTCGCCTTCGCTGTGGCTCACGCTGCTCGGGCCGATGGCCAGGCTGGTTCCGGTGGGCGGCGGAGGCGGAGGCGGCGGAGGCGGCGGAGGCGGCGGAGGCGGCGGAGGAGGAGGCGGGCTCGTCCCGCCGTCGTCGTTGAGGATCACGCCCTGGCCGCTCGCCGTGCTGATCGAGGCGCCGGTCGGGTTCGACAGGGTGATCGTGAAGTTCTCGTCGGACTCCGTCGTGGTGTCGCCATTGACGGGGATGAAGATGTTCTTGCTGCTCTCGCCCGACCCGAAGAACACTTGGCCCGAGGGCAGGACGCCGTTCTGGAAGTCGCTGGCGTCGGCGGGGTGGAGTCCGGAGCCGGTGATCGCGAAATTCGCCGTGCTGGGCCCGGAGATGTCGCCCGAGCGGGTGACGGTGTAGACGAAATAGGTGACGCCGCCGTTTCCCTCGGAGAGGCTGATCGTCGCCGGCGAAATGGCCAGGCTGGCAGGCGGGACCGCGTCGTCGTTGAGCACGATGCCCGTCGCGGTGGGGCCGCTGATCGTCGCGCCGGTGGGGTTCGACAGGGTGAGCATGAACTGCTCGTTGGGCTCGATGGTGGTGTCGCCGGCCACGTTGACCGTGATCACGGCCGAGGTTTGTCCGGGGGCGAAAGAGAGAGTCCCCTGGGGCAGCACGCCGCCGGTGAAGTCCGTCGCGTCAGTCGGGTTGGCGCCGGATCCCGCGACGCTCCAGGTCACCGAACTGGAGCCGGTGACGTCGCCCGTGCGGACCACGGTGTAGGTGAACGGCGTGGCGCCGCTGTTGCCCTCGTTTCCGGTAAAGGAGCTCGGCGCCAGCGCCAGGTTGGTCACGGTCGGCGCCGTGAGCGACTGGTAGGCGCGGATGTAGTCGACCTGCAGGCCGGCCGGGAAATGGGTGGTGGAATCCGGCGGGCCGGCCCAGGAGCCGCCGACCGCCAGGTCCAGCAGCATGTACATCGGACTGTTCTGGTCAGGGGCGGTGGGCGCCACCCCCGTGACCTGGCCGTCGAAGTAGAAGGTGATCTTGTCCGGCTCCCAGTCGACGCCGTAGCGGTGGAAGCCCTGCGACATGTCCGGCACGGTGGTGTTGAAGAACCGGTCGTACGTCGTGTCCGAGGGGTGCGAGAACTGCCACAACGACGTCGTCTGCTGGTCGATGACCTCCATGACGTCGATCTCGGGCCGGAAGCTGCCGTTGGTCGGCAACAGCCAGAAGGCCGGCCACAGGCCCGTTCCGGCCGGCAGCTTGGCGTCGACCTCGAAGTAGCCGTACAACTGGCTGAACGAGAACTTCGTGTTCAGCGTCCCCGAGGTGTAGGTGTAGTTGTCGATGAACGGCTGGATCGAAGGATCCGCGAAGTTCGCCGTGATCGTCAGTATGCCGTTGTTGACCGTCCACGGTTTGACCGACGCCGTATTTGGGTCGTTGGCATTGATGTACCACTCGAGCTCCCCGTTGTTGGTGAAGGTGGAGACGTCTCCGCCGCCGAAATTGTACTGCGTGTACCACGTACCCGTCGTGCCGTTCGATAGGTTCAAGGTGTTGAATTCATCGTCGAACGTCATCTTCGCTGTTGCAGCGAGATTATTTGGGTCGATTGCCACTAGCTTAACTCTCCTGGCGCCATGCAAGCGCCCACAATTCGACGGCCGGCGAGCTCGTCATGCTCCAGCTTCGGCAGATGAGTAGATGTCCCCTGCCCGAGACCTATACGTGATCTTTCTGTCTGCGCAAACCGCTTCAATACTGTGACGCTGTCAGTGCTAGCACACTGATTTACTGTGCAGCTCGTCCCCGCGCCTGCGGGCCAGGCCGAGCCTTGGCCATGAAACCCCGCAACGGGCTTGGCAGTTCCAGCGACCGCCGCGCACCAGTGAAGTTTAACCTCACAGGGGAATATCGCCCCTAGAACCCGTGCCGAAATTCCCTAGGCGCGGGAATACGGCTCAGCTTGGCGCCGCCGAAGGAACGGTTGGTATGCTGGCGGATTGTTCGCGTGAGGGCGAGAGCTGCGGCCCGATGTCATGAGAGGGTTGGCTTGGCCCGTTCCGATTGCCGTTCAACGCCGGACGCCACCGCCGCTCGCGGGGCGAGCGGCGGACCCCCTGCCCGACTTCGATTGCAGGCCGCGCAGTTGCGCGTGTGGCTCTTCGATGAAGCCCTGCCGCTCTGGGCGCAGCGCGGGGCCGACCGCCTCCACGGCGGGTTCCACGAGATGCTCGATCAGGAGGGGAAACCGACCGCCGCTGCGAAGCGGGCCCGGGTGCAGGCGCGGCAGGCGTACGTTTTCGCGACCGCGGGGCTGCTGGGCTGGCACGGCCCCTGGCAGGAAGCCGCCAGCCGCGGCATGGCCTACCTGCAGGCCCGCTACCGGCGATCGTCGGGCCTGTTCCGCACCCTAGTGTCGCGCGATGGGACCCCGCTGGATGATAGCGTGCGCCTCTATGACCAGGCGTTCGTCCTGCTGGCGATGGCGCGGCTGCGCGAAGCCGGCTTCGACGGAGGGGCCATGGAGACGGCGGCGCGCGAGTTGCGCCAGGGGCTCGCCGAATTCCGCCATTGCGCCGGCGGCTTCCGGGAGAATTCCGACCGGCCGTTCCAGGCCAACGCCCAGATGCACCTGCTCGAGGCGTCGATGGCCTGGGAGGCCGTCAGCGGGGACTCAGGCTGGGCGACAATGGCCGAAGAGATCGTTGGCCTCGCGCTCGACCGATTCATCGATCGGCAGCGCGGCTGTCTGCTGGAAGTGTTCGACGCCTCTTGGCGCCCCGCATCGGGCGACCTCGGCCGTCTGACCGAGCCAGGGCATCAGTTCGAGTGGTCGTGGCTGCTGCACCGCTTCGGCTCGAGGCGGCGCGATCCGCGCGCGCTGCAGGCGGCCCGACGGCTGCGCCGTGCGGGCCTCGCCGGCGTCGACCCGGCGCGGGGCGTGGCCATCGACGAGGCCTGGAGCGACGGCTCCGCCAGGCAATCCACGGCCCGGCTCTGGCCGCAGACCGAATGGCTCAAGGCGGCGATCCATCTGGGCGAGATCGAGGGCGACTGGACGAGCGCCGAGCAAGCCGCCGAGGCGCTGCAGGGATACCTGGCCACACCGATCTGCGGCCTCTGGCGGGACCGGCGTCTGGAGACCGGCGCCATGCAGGAGGAGCCCGCCCCGGCCAGCTCGTTCTATCACATCATCACGGCCTGCTCGGAGCTGTTCCGCGTCGCGCTCCGATGCCCGGCGGCGTCGGCGAGCGTCGCGATCCGTGGCCGCGCGGTCACGTCGGCGGCCGAGATGCCGCTCCTCTGATGCGCCGGAGGGGGCTCGTGGAACCAAGGCCAAGGTTCAGCATTTCGCCGAAGCATCGGGTTCGCCGGGCGCCGAGGGCCCGCGGGGAACTGTTGGGATAGCTCTGGCAATGCGCGCCCGTCGATCGGCGGACCTCACGGCATGGCCCTCCGGCGGGCTCGTCCCGCCGTCCGGGCGGCGCGAGCGCATGGCCATGCAACTGGAGTGGAGATGAAGGCGTCAGGGAACAGGAAGGTCGCGCTGGTCACCGGGGCCACGGGCCAGGACGGCGCCTACCTGGCGCAGCTGCTGCTGGAGAAGGGCTACACCGTCCACGGCGTGAAGCGGCGGTCGTCCTCGTTCAACACCGGCCGTGTGGAGCACCTCTACCAAGACCCGCACGAGTGCGACCCTAAATTCATCCTGCACTACGGCGACATGACCGACAGCACGAACCTGATCCGGATCGTGCAGACCGTGCAGCCGGACGAGATCTATAACCTGGCGGCGCAGAGCCACGTGCAGGTGAGCTTCGAGACCGCGGAGTACACCGCCAACGCCGATGCGATCGGCACCCTGCGGCTGCTCGAAGCCATCCGCATCCTCGGCCTCGAGAAGAAGACGCGCTTCTACCAGGCGTCCACCTCGGAGCTCTACGGCAAGGTCCGCGAGACGCCGCAGACGGAGAAGACGCCGTTCTACCCGCGCAGCCCTTACGCGGCGGCCAAGCTCTACGCCTACTGGATCGTGGTGAACTACCGCGAGGCCTACGGGATGCACGCCTCCAACGGCATCCTCTTCAATCACGAGAGTCCGCTGCGCGGCGAGACCTTCGTGACCCGCAAGATCACCCGCGCGGCCGCCGCCATCCACCACGGCTTCCAGGATTGCCTCTATCTCGGCAATCTCGACGCCCGGCGCGACTGGGGTCATGCCAAGGAGTATGTCCGCGGCATGTGGCTGATGCTGCAGCAGGACGAGCCGGACGACTATGTGCTGGCGACCGGAGAGACGGTCCGGGTGCGCGACTTCGTCGACTGCGCCTTCTCACGGATCGGCATGGCCCTGGAATGGCGCGGCAGCGGGGTCGATGAGGAAGGCGTCTGCGCGCGCACAGGGCGGCTCCTGGTGAAGGTCGATCCCCGCTACTTCCGTCCGACCGAGGTCGAGATCCTGCAGGGCGACGCCACCAAGGCCCACGAGCGGCTGGGCTGGCGTCACGAGACCACCTGGCGCGAGCTTTGCGCCGAGATGGTCGATCAGGACCTCGAGCTCGTGCGCCAGGAAAGGCGGCAGAATGGCGAGTGAGGTCGTCTATCCGCTGCGCGGGAAGCGCATCTGGGTGGCCGGCCACGGCGGCATGGTCGGCTCGGCGATCGTCCGCCGGCTGCAGGCCGAGGGCTGCGAGCTGCTCACCGCAGAGCGTTCGCAGCTCGATCTGAAAGACCAATCGCAGACCTACGCCTGGGTCGCGCAGGCGCGGCCCGACGCCGTATTCATGGCCGCGGCCAAGGTGGGCGGCATCGTCGCCAACGACAGCTCGCCCGCGGACTACCTGTTCGACAACCTGATGATCGAAGCCAACGTCATCGAGGCCGCGCGACGCGCCGGCGTGGAGAAGCTGCTGTTCCTGGGGTCGAGCTGCATCTACCCGAAGGCCGCGCCGCAGCCGATCCCGGAAGAGGCGCTGCTGACGGGACCGCTGGAGCCCACCAACGAGTGGTACGCCATCGCCAAGATCGCCGGCATCAAGCTGACGCAGGCCTATCGTCGCCAGCACGGCTGCGACTTCATCAGCGCCATGCCGACCAATCTCTATGGCCCGTTCGACAACTTCGACCTGACCTCCAGCCACGTGCTGCCAGCCTTGATCCGCAAGGCTCACACGGCCAAGACCAGCGGCCAGCCGAGCCTGGAGATCTGGGGCACCGGCCGGCCGCGCCGGGAATTCCTCCACGCCGACGATTGCGCCGACGCCCTGGTCTTCCTGATGACGCGCTACTCCGGAGAGCAGCACGTCAACGTGGGCTCGGGCGAGGACCTCACCATCCTGGAACTGGCGCGGCTGGTCAGCGAGGTGGTCGGATTCCGCGGCGAGATCGTCTGCGACCCGCGCAAGCCGGACGGCACGCCGCGCAAGCTGATGCGCGCCGATCGCCTGAGGGCGATGGGCTGGGCGCCGCGCATCGGTCTCCGCGAAGGCGTCGATGATACCTATCGCTGGTACCTCGCAGACCTCGCCGAACGCTCGGGAGCCGCCGCATGAACGCGCCCCTGACCGGGCTCACGCCCACGGGCGATGCGGCCGACCCCGAGAGCCTGCGCGGCGCGGACATCCTGATCCTCAGCGCCTACTACCATCCGGAGCCGACGGGCAGCGCGCCGCCGATCACCGATCTCTCTTTCTGGCTGGCCAAGAACGGCGCCGACGTGCGGGTGCTCACGGGTCGGCCCAGCTACCCGGCTCGACGGGTGTTCGAAGGCTACCGGCGCGGCGAACGCGACACCGAGCAGCTGAATGAGGTCGCCGTCCGCCGCCTCGGCCATTACGTCTCGGAGAGCCCGGGACTCCTCGGACGGTTCGCCACCGAGTTCAGCCTGCTGGCGCGGCTCGCCGCGGCCCGCGCGCTCGGCGGGGCGAAGCCCGCCCGCCACGTGATCTGCGTCTGCCCCTCGGTGTTCGTCGTCGCGGCGGCGGGGCTCTTCCGTCGGCGGGGCGGGCGCGTCCTGTGCATCGTCCACGACATCCAGTCCGGGCTCGGGCGCAGCCTGGGCTTCAAAGCGGCCAACCTGGTTCTGGGCCCGCTCCGCGCCGTGGAGATGCGCGCCTATAACGGCTGCGACGTCCTCGTGGCGCTCTCCGACGAGATGGCGGACGAGCTTCGCCGGCTCGGAGTCAGCCGGCCGATCGTCGTGCTGCCGCCGCAGATCGATATCGGCGAGTTGACACCCTTGCCCGAGCCGGCGGACGAGGCTCCTGCCCTGCTCTATTCGGGCAACCTCGGCCGCAAGCAGGGCCTGGACCAGGTGCTCGCGCTCGCCGGCGCGTTGCAGGCGCGCGGCAGCCGGGCGCGGATCGTCATCCGCGGCCAGGGCAGCGAGCGCGCGGAGCTCGAGCGGCAAGCGGCGGCGGACGGACTGACCAACGTCGCATTCGAAGACCTCGCGCCCCGCGAGCGGCTCAACGAGGCGATGGCGGAGGGGATCGTCCACCTGGCGCCGCAGCATCCGGACGGAGCGACCTTCGCCGTACCTAGCAAGGTGTTCTCGATCATGGCCGCAGAGCGCCCGTTCCTGGCCACGGCGCGGCGCGCTTCGCCGCTCTGGAACATTGCGCAGGTCAGCCGGGCCGGGGTGTGCGTGGAGCCCTATCAACCCGAGGCGCTCGCGGACGCGGCGGAACAGCTTCTGGCCGACCCGGCCCTGCGTCGGCGGATGGGCAAGTCCGGCCGCGCCTACGTGGCGCGCAACGTCGACCGCGAGATCGTCTGCCGACGGCTGTGGGACGCGCTTTCCGAGGGATGACCGATGTCAGTCAGATCGTCGCCTGCAAGTGGAACGACATTCATGGACGCATTCTCCCAATACCTCGCGAGCGGCCTTTCCCGGGTGGACGGTTGGCTCAATCCGGTCAGCGCCGCGTTCGTCGGTTCGCTGGGCGCCTTTCAGAGGAGCCAAGGCTGGACCGGAAGCTGCGGCGAGATCGGCGTCCACCATGGCAAGCTGTTCCTGGCGCTTCACCTCCTGCGTGATCCCGATCGTCCGAGCTTTGCGATCGATCTGTTCGAGGACCAGCACCTCAACAGCGACGGCTCCGGCAACGGCGACTACGGCGCCTTCATGCGCAACATCCAGAGGTGGGCGGGCCGGACCGACGACGTGAAGATATTCAAGGGCTCTTCGCTGGACCTGGACCCGGCGCGGGTGATCGAGGCCTGCGGCCGCTCGCGGCTCTTCTCGGTGGATGGCGGCCACACGGAGGCGTGCACGCGCAATGATCTGGAGATCGCCGAGGCGGTGAGCGAGCCCTACGGCGTGACGATCATCGACGACGTCTTCAACGAGTTCTTCCCGGAAGTCGCCATGGGCCTGCAGTCCTACGTCGCCAAGGGCCGGTTGCGACCCTTCGCCATCACCCCGAACAAAGTCATGCTGACGGATCCGCAATTTGCGCGCGCCTATCGCGACTGGGCGCGAGCCGACTTCAGCCATCGCTATGACAAGACCTGCGTGATGTTCGGCGGCGAGGTGGACCTCTACGGCATCCGCTACGGCTCCTATCCAGGCTGGAAGCAGGTGCTGCGCGATTCTTCACTCTATCCCGGACTGAAGAAGATCAAGGCCAGCTTGGCCGAGCGCGGCTGACTGGCGGCGCCGTGGCAATAGAGGAGCCGGATGTTGCTTGCGGAGTGCGCCGCGTCGCCTGCCAATTCAGCTGAGCGCCTGCCCAGCCTGGCGGCGCTTATCCTCAACTACAACTATGAGCGCTACGTCACCGAGGCCATCGAGAGCGCGCTGGCTCAGACCCAGCCGTTCGACGAGATCATCGTCGTGGACGACGGGTCGACCGACAACTCCATGCAGGCGATCAGCGCCTATGCCGATCGCCTGGTGATCGTCGATAAGCCGAACGGGGGGCAGCTCACCGCCACGATGGCTGGGTTGGCCCGCAGCCGGGCGGATTACGTCTACGTGCTCGACGCTGACGACCTGCTCGAGCCCAACTTCGTGGCGCGAGTCAGGCCCTGCCTGTCGGCGGCGCCGGTAAAGGTGCAGTGCCAGCTGACCGGGATCGACGCCGACGGCAAGCCGCTGGTCTCGGTGTTTCCAACCTATCCTGCCCGCTACGACAGCGCACAGATGCGCTCAGACAACGAGCAGATTGGCTTCTACATCTGCCCGCCCACGGCCGGAAACATTTACCGGCGGGAGTTCCTCGACCGGATTGATCTGAGCCGGCTTGGCCCGCACGAGCCGCTGGACGGGCCCCCTGCCCTGGCGGCGCCCTACTACGGCGAAGTGCTGACCATCGATCGCCCCCTCGCCCGCTATCGCGTGCATGGCCGCAACGACAGCCGTTGGGACCGCCCCGACGTGCAGTTGCTGAAGGGTGAGATCGACTGGTTCTTCCGCCGCTGGGGCGATGTGGGCGCGATGCTGGGCTGCGGTGAGCCGCCGTTTGGAAACGCCAAGCCGCTCTACGTACGCGAGCGCGAGCTGATGATGTCGGCGCTCGGCCAGGGCCAACCGCTGCTTCGGCTCGTTCCGAGTTTCATCTCCCGCCTTTGGGCGACACACGTGACTGGCAAGCAGAAGCTCATCCTCACCGCCTGGGCTCTTGCGCTGGTCGCGCCGATCCCACGCCTGCGCCGTTACCTGGTCAACGCCCGCCGCTCGCCGGTGAACCGGCCCGCCGCCGTGAAGCGGCTGCTGAGCTCGGTGCTCGGCGCCGGAGCGGGCGGCTGACCCCCTCAGTGGAAAAGCCAGCCGGCCCCATCGTCGTTCAGGATCAGTCCGTCGGCCGAAGCATGCGCCACGGTCGCACCGGTGACGTTCGACAGAGTGACGGTGAAGCCCTCGTCCGGCTCGATCGTGCGATCGCCCTGCACGGGCACCCAGATCGTCTTGGACGCTTCGCCGCCGCCGAAGAACACCTCGCCGGTGGGGAGCACGCCGCCATGGAAATCAGCGGCGTCGGCCGGGTTCGCGCCCGATCCTGTCACGGCGAAGTCCACCGTCGTCGGTCCGCTGAGGTCGCCGGTTCGGGTGACCAGGAAGGTGGCGTAGGTGACGCCGTTCTTGCCTTCCAGCACGCTCGCCGAGAGCGGCGTGATGCTCACGGACGTGGTGGTGACCGCGGGCGCGGTGGCGGGGGGCGCAGGCGGGGGGGAGATCACGAGACTGCCGTCGTCGTTGAGTATGACGCCGGTGCCGGAGCCGGTGGCGATCGCTGCGCCGGTGGGGTTGGAGAGGGAGAGCGTGAAGCCTTCGTCGGCTTCGGCGGTGGTGTCGCCGTGGATCGGCACCCAGATGGTCTTGGAGCT
>NZ_JAICYI010000040.1 GCF_025934275.1 Phenylobacterium sp. | reverse complement strand
TTCGTGGTGATCACCCACAACCCGGTGACCATGGCGCGGATGGACCGGCTGTTCGGGGTCACCATGTCCGAGCGCGGCGTCTCGCAGCTGGTCTCGGTCGACCTGACCCAGGCCGAGGCCATGGCGGCGCAGTAGGCGAGGCTCCGCGCGTTCTGCAGCGCTCGCGAAAAAATGTAACGAATTCAGGCAGCTAATGTGCGATGCAGCAGTCTTGACGCGCCGCAGCACGCTCTATAGGTTCCGCGCGACCTGAAGCCCCCCGCCGTGGCGGCGACGTCGCGGTCTTTTGGCCTCCCGACGCATGCCCCAGCCGGACGATCCGCGCGAAGAGGCCCTGAAGAGCCTCGACGAGCGGCTCGCCGCCTTCGAGGCTGAGCGCGCGCCGCCAGGGCGCGTCGTTTCGCAGCGCGCGATGGGCCAGGGTTACCGCTTCCTCGGCGAAGTGGTGGGCGGGGTGCTTGGCGGCCTTGGCTTCGGCTGGCTGTTCGACCGGCTCGCACATACGGCTCCCTTCGGCCTGATCGGCGGTCTGCTGATCGGCGTGGGGGTGTCCACCTTCGTCGCCATCCGCGGCGCCGGGGCGTGGGCCAAGACGGAATCGGAACGCGCCGGATCGCTGCCCAGCGCCGCCGACGACGAGGACGATTGAGACGGTAGGGAATAGATGGCCAAAGCGCCCCCGATCGCCCCGATGGAGCAGTTCCTGGTCCATCCCATCGTGAGGTTCGCGCCGATCCGCATCGGCGGCTTCACGCTGGACATGTCGATCACCAATGCGACGCTGGCGATGGGCCTCGCGGCGCTGCTGATCTGCGGCTTCCTGGCGATCGCCGCCAAGCGCGAGATCGTGCCCGGGCGCCTGCAATCGGCGGCCGAGAGCCTGTTCGACCTGATCGATGCGACGCTGGTGGGGCCGATCATGGGCCATGCCGGACGGCCCTATGTGCCGTTCGTGTTCAGCATCTTCATGGTGGTGCTGGTGATGAACATGATGGGCCTGGTGCTGGCCTTCGGAAACCTGGCGCATCAGGCGTGGACGTTCACCGCCACCGCCCAGCTCGCGGTCACCGCGACGCTCGCCATCGTGACGTTCCTGACGGTGGTGGCGATCGGCTTCATCAAGAACGGCCTGGGCTTCTTCAAGCTTTTCATGCCGTCGGGGCTGCCCTGGTACATGCTGCTGATGGTGGCGCCGCTCGAGTTCCTGTCGTTCATGATCCGGCCGGTCACGCTGGCCATGCGACTGTTCGGCAACATGATCGGCGGCCACGTCGTGATGTACATGTTCGCCAGCTTCGTGGTCGGCCTGGGCGTGTTCGCCCTGCAGGGCGGCCTGGCCTACCTGGCCTTCGCGGGCTCCGGCGTGTCGCTCGCGCTGGTCGTGGCGCTGACCGGCCTCGAGCTGATCGTCGCCTTCCTGCAGGCCTTCGTGTTCGCCGCGCTCGCCACCGTCTACCTCAACGACGTCGTGAACCTCGGTCACGGCCACTAGACAGAAAAACATCTCCAAAGGGGTTTCAAAGACATGGACCATATCTCCGCCAAGTACATCGGCGCCGGCCTCGCCACGATGGGGCTGATCGGCGCCGGCGTCGGCCTGGGCGTGCTGTTCGGCAACTACCTGGCCTCGGCGATCCGCAATCCCTCGGCCGCGGCCAGCCAGCAGCCGATGCTGTTCCTGGGCCTGGCGCTCACCGAGGCGCTGGGCATCTTCGCCCTGGTGATGGCCTTCATCATCCTGTTCGTGCCGATCAGCGGCTAAGGGCTCGATGCAGTCTCCCGCTTCCACCGCCACGGCGGGGGCCGCGGCTCCCGAGGGCGCCGCCGGCGGCCTGCCGCAGTTCGACCTCACCACCTGGCCCGGCCAGGCGGCCTGGTTCCTGATCTTCTTCGTGATCGTGCTGGTGCTTATGGCGCGCGTGTTCGTGCCGCGCATCGGCGGCACCATCGCCGCGCGCGAAGACAAGATCACCGGCGACGTCGCCGAGGCGCGGCGGATGAAGGAGGAGGCGGACGCCCAGGCCGCCGCCGCCCAGGCGGACATCGCCCAGGCCCGCGCCCAGGCGATGAAGCTCGCCGCCGACGCGCGCGCCAGGGCGCAGGCGGAGATCTCGGCCAAGCTGGCCGAGGAGGAAGCCAAGCTCGCCCAGACCGGCGCCGCGGCCGAGGCCCGGAGCGCCGCCGCGCGCGAGGCGGCGATGGCGCATGTCGGCGAGATCGCGGGCGATGCGGCCGCGGCCATCGTGCAGAAACTGACCGGCCAGGCCCCGAGCCGGGCGGAGCTCGCCTCCGCCGGCGCGGCCTAGGCGAGAGGAGCGGCCATGGACATCATGCTCGACGCGCACTTCTGGGTCGGCGTCGCCCTGGTGATCTTCGCCGGCATCCTGGTGTGGGCCGGCGTGCCGCGGCTGGCGGCGCAGGCGCTGGACGCCCGCGCCGACAAGGTCCGCGCCCAGCTCGATGAGGCCAACCGCCTGCGCGAGGAAGCCCAGGCGCTGCTCGCCGACATCAAGGCGCAGCGCGAACAGTCCGAGAAGCTCGCCGCCGAGGTGATGGCCAACGCCAAGGAGGAGGCCGAGCGCCTGCAGGCTGACTCCCAGGCGCGGCTGGCGGAGCAGATCGAGCGCCGCGGCCAGCTCGCCGAGCGGCGCATCGCCACCGCCGAGGCGCAGGCCGCCGCCGAGGTCAAGGCCGCGGCCGCCGACCTCGCCGCCCAGCTCGCCGAGAAGGTGCTGAGCCAGCGGATCGCCGGCGCCAAGACCGACCCGCTGGTCGACCAGGCGATCGGCCAGCTCGGAACGAAGCTGCAATAGGTCCGGGTGCGCGGCGGCGTCAGGCCGCCCGGGTGCGGATCCGAACCTTGACGTAGCGCCGGACGCGCACCGCGAAGCGCAAGCGCTTGGGCAGCATCAGGCGCTCGGAGCGCAGGTAGACCTGCCAGAACACCTGCACGACCTCCGGCTCGCGCCGCAGCAGGCGGCGCATGGGAGAGACCATCCGCGGATGGCTGCGCTGGATCTCCACGAACCGCCGGCGCGCCTTGAACGAATTGCGCAGCACCAGCATCAGGCCGATGACCACGACCGCCATGCCGGGCAGGTGCAGCGGCAGCGGCAGGAACTCGATGGTCAGGCCGACCAGGATGAACAGGCCGCCCAAAGCCAGCAGCAGCCCACGACCCACCCGCGCGAGCACTTCCCGGGCGAATTCGTCGGAGGCGCGGTACACGCGCAACGAGGGCATGACTAGGGACACTTGGGACAACCTGGGAATGCGCTAAGCCGGCCCAAGGGGAGGTCGAACCGTCACCGCGCCCACCAGATATGCGAACGAGTCTGCGAACGGTAAAGGCGCCGGCCCGTTAATTTTTGCGGTCGCGAATCTATTCCGCGGCCAATGGCGCCGGAGCCACACCTGTGGTGCCTGGGCGCCACGTGAGCCTGGGCTTCCGGGCGGCGAGGGTCTCGTCCAGCCGGCGCATCGGGGCGAGGTAGGGCGCGCCCTTCAGCCGCTCGCGGTCATTGCCCTTGGCCGCCTTGGCGAGCGCCAGCATGGCCTCGCAGAACCGGTCAAGCTCGCGCTTGGGCTCGGTCTCGGTGGGCTCGATCAGCATCGCCCCGTGGACGACCAGCGGGAAATACATGGTCATCGGATGGAAGCCCTCGTCGATCAGCGCCTTGGCGAGATCGAGCGTGGTGACGCCGGTCCCTTCCAGCCAGCTGTCGTCGAACAGCGCCTCGTGCATGCACGGGCCGTCCGGGAAGGCGGGGGTCATCGCCGTCTGCAGCCGGGCCTTGACGTAGTTGGCGTTGAGCACGGCGTCCTCGGCCACCTGGCGCAGGCCATCGGCGCCGTGACTGCGCATATAGGCGTAGGCGCGGACGAACATGCCCATCTGCCCCTGGAAGGCGCACATCCGGCCAAAGGCCTGCGCGGCTTCGCCGGCCGGCTCCTCGATCAGGCCGAAGCCCTGCGGGCCGGAGACCAGCCACGGCACCGGCGCGAACGGCGCCAAGGCCTCCGACAGCACCACCGGCCCCGCGCCCGGACCGCCGCCGCCGTGCGGGGTGGAGAAGGTCTTGTGCAGATTGATGTGCATGGCGTCGACGCCGAGGTCGCCCGGCTTCACGCGGCCGACGACCGCGTTGAAATTCGCGCCGTCTGCATAAAAGTAAGCCCCCGCCGCGTGGGTCAGCCGGGCGATCTCCACGATGTCGCGCTCGAACAGGCCGCAGGTGTTCGGGTTGGTCACCATGATCGCGGCCACCTCGGGGCCGAGCTTGGCGGCGAGGTCGGCGAGGTCGATGCGGCCGTCGGCGGTCTGAGCGATCTCGGCGACCTGGTAGCCGACGAAGGCGGCGGTGGCCGGGTTGGTGCCGTGCGCGGAGGTGGGGGTCAGGACGGTGCGGCGATGGCCCTGGCCGGCGTCGTCGTGGGCGGCCTTGATGGCCAAGAGGCCGCACAGCTCGCCGTGCGCCCCGGCCTTCGGCGTCAGCGCCACGGCCGGCATGCCGGTCAGGGTCTTCAGCCAGTGGGCGAGCCGGTCCATCAGCGCCAGCGCGCCTTGCGCGGTCGAGACCGGCTGCAGCGGATGCAGGTCGGCGAAGCCCGCGAGCCGGGCGGCCTTCTCGTTGAGCCTGGGGTTGTGCTTCATGGTGCACGAGCCCAGCGGATAGAGCGCCAGGTCGATGGCGTGGTTCTTCTGGCTAAGCCGCACGTAGTGGCGGAGCGTCTCGGGCTCGGAGAGGCCGGGCAGGCCGATCGGCTCCGCGCGGACCAGGTCGCCGAGGTCTGAGGCGTCGTGCTCGGCGGGCTCAAGGTCGACGCCGGTCTTGTCCCAGCCGCCGAGCTCGAAGATCAAGGGCTCGTCCTGCAGCAGGCCGCGGCCGCCGGTCAGCGAGGCGTGGTTCTCCAGGTCGGCGGCGCGCGGCTGGGTGGGCCGGCCGATGTTCTGCATGGCCATCAGCGGATCCCCTTCGCCAGGGCGGCCGCGAGCGCGGCGATGTCGTCGGAGGTGGTGGTCTCGGTCGCCGCCAGCAGGAGCAGGTCATCCATCCCGGCGTGCGGGTCGAGGCGCGAGAAGGGGACGCCGGCGACCACACCGTCGGCCAGGCAGGCCTCCACGAGGGCGGCGGCCGCGCCCGGCGTGCGGACGGCGATCTCGTTGAAGAAGCGCGGGGTGAGCACCTCAACGCCCGGCAGGGCGGCGACGGCGTCGCGCAGCTCCCGGGCCCGGCCGTGGTTGAGCGCCGCGAGCTGGCGCAGGCCGGTCTCGCCCAGCAGCGACAGGTGGATGCTGAAGGCGAGCGCGCAGAGGCCGGAGTTGGTGCAGATGTTGCTCGTCGCCTTCTCGCGGCGGATGTGCTGCTCACGCGTCGAGAGCGTGAGGACGAAGCCGCGGCGGCCCTCGGCGTCCGCCGTCTCTCCGCACAGCCGGCCGGGCATCTGGCGCACGTGCTTCTCTCTGGCTGCGAAGAGGCCGACGTAGGGCCCGCCGTAGCTCAGCGCGTTGCCGATCGACTGGCCCTCGGCGACGGCGATGTCCGCCCCCATCGCGCCGGGCGACTTCAGGAGGCCGAACGAGACCGCCTCGGCGGTGACGACGATCAGGAGCGCGCCGGCGGCGTGCGCAGCCTGGGCGATCCGGGTCACGTCGGTGGCGACCCCGAACACGTTGGGCGTCTGGACGACGACGCAGGCGGTCTCGGCGTCGATCGCCTCGATCACCGCGGCCTCGGCGTCGATGGCGGCCGGCAGGCGGCGGATCTGCATCCCCTCGGCGTGGGCGATGGTCTGGGTGGTCGCGGCATAGTGCGGATGCAGCCCGCCGGAGAGCACGGCCGTCTCGCGGCGCGTGACCCGCTGGGCCATCATCACCGCCTCGGCGCAGGCGGTGGAGCCGTCGTACATCGAGGCGTTGGCGACCTCGAGCCCGGTGAGCGCCGCGACCTGGGTCTGGAACTCGAACAGCACCTGCAGCGTGCCCTGGGCGATCTCCGGCTGGTAGGGCGTGTAGCTGGTCAGGAACTCCGAGCGCTGGATGAGGTGGTCGACGCTGGCCGGCACGTGGTGGCGGTAGGCGCCGGCGCCGCAGAAGAATGGCCCCGCGCCGGCCGGGCGGTTCATCGCCGCGAGCCCGGCGAGCTCGCGCTCAACCGCCAGCTCGCCGGCATGCAGCGGCAGGTCGAAGAGCTTTGCGTTGCGCGCCGTCTCCGGCACGTCGCGGAACAGCGCCTCGACGTCGGGCGCCCCGATCACCGAGAGCATCTCGGCGCGGTCGTCGGGCGTGAGCGGCAGGTATCTCATTCGGTCTTCACTTTTCCCGCTCGTCCCCGCGAAAGCGGGGATCCAAGCGGCGATTCAGCTTGGGTTCCCGCCTGCGCGGGAATGAGCGGGCGGGGTGGCTAGAGGGTCTGCAGGTAGGCTTCGTAGGCCGGGCGGTCCATGAGCTGATCGAGCTCGGCGGGGTTGGCGAGCTTGAGCTTGGCGAACCAGCCGGCGGCCTCGGGGGCGGCGTTGACGGTCTCCGGCGCGTCGGCCAGGGCCTCGTTGGCCTCGACCACCTCCCCGGAGACCGGGGCGTAGACGTCGGAGGCGGCCTTGACGCTCTCGACCACGGCCAGGTTGTCGCCCGCCTTGACCTGTTTGCCGACCTCCGGCGTCTCGACGAACACCACATCGCCCAGCTGCTCGGCGGCGTAGGCGGTGACGCCGATCACCGCGACGTCGCCCTCCAGCTCGATCCACTCGTGATCCTTGGTGAAGCGCATGGGAGTGGTTCCTCAATTTCCTTCCGCTCGTTCCCGCGAAGGCGGGAATGCGAGCGGCGATTCAGCTTGGGTCCCCGCTTTCGCGGGGATGAGCGGATGAGAATGGCGCATCAGAGGGACCTCACGTAGCGGTGGGGGACGAAGGGGAGGCGGACGACTTCGGCGCCCTGGGCCTTGCCGCGGACGATGACCTGGAGCCGGGTTCCGGGCTCGGAGTGGAGCGGCGGCACGAAGGCGAGCGCGATGGCCTGGCGCAGGGTGGGCGAGAAGCCGCCGGAGGTGACGACGCCAATCGGCCGGCCGGTCTCGTCGGCGACCTCGGCGCCCTCGCGGGCCGGCGCGCCCTCGAGCACCTTCAGGCCGATGCGAAAACGCGCGCAGCCGTGGGCGAATTCGCCGAGGATACGCTCCGCGCCGGGGAAGTCGGCGCGCCGGCGGCGGGGCTTGTTGATCGCAAACGCCAGCCCCGCCTCGACCGGCGAGACGCTCTCGTCGAGGTCGTGGCCGTAGAGCGGCAGGCCGGCCTCCAGGCGCAGCGAATCGCGGGCGCCGAGGCCGATCGGCCGCACGCGCTCGTCGGACAGCAGCGTCGTCCAGACGTGGACGGCGGCGGCCGCCGGGACCGAGATCTCGTAGCCGTCCTCGCCGGTGTAGCCGGAGCGCGAGACGACGGCCTCGGTCCCGAACGCGTCGATGGCGCGGATGTCCATGAACACCATGGTCGCGGTCTCGGGCGCGTGCCGGACGAGCACGGCGGCCGCCTGCGGGCCCTGCAGGGCGATCAGCGCGCGGTCCTCCAGCCGCTCGATGGCGACGCGGCCGGCAAGCCGCTCGCCCATGAGGCGGAAGTCGTTCGCCTTGCAGGCGCCGTTGACCACCACGAACAGGCCCTCGGGCTCCGGGCGGCCGGCCATCAGGTCGTCGACGATGCCGCCGTCGTCGGTCAGCAGCAGCGAGTACTTCTGCTTGCCGGGCATCAGGCCCTGGAAATCGCCGGGGGTGAGCGCCTCGAAGGCGGTCAGCACGTCCGGGCCCGTTAGCCGCGCCTGGCCCATGTGGGAGACGTCGAACAAGCCGGCGTGCTCGCGTGTCCAGAGATGCTCCTTCAGCACGCCGCCGTGCTCGCCGGCGTACTGCACCGGCATCGAGTAGCCGGCGAACGGCACCATCTTCGCGCCCAGGGCGGCATGCGCCTCGCTGAGCGGGGTGGTCTTGAGCACGGTCTCGGCGGGGATGTCGGGCACGAAGGGCTCGGACTGGAGGGTGACGGCGAGCGGCGACGGGAGATGCCCCGCCATCCGGATCGCGCCCCCGCTGTCCTTGGGCCTGAGAGATTTCGGACCGCCCGATCGGCTGGACGGCCCCCTGCTCCTTCGGCGCCCCCTCCTAGCCGGTCAGCCAGGCGGAGAACTTTCCAGCGTTCATCGGCCCTCGCGGTCCTTTTGCCTGAGCGTTTCCGGGGCGGTTGCGCCTTCGGCTCCCTTCAGGCCCGAGGGCCGCGAAGGGTCTCTCCCGCGAGAGACGGCGGAAGGTGGCGGAGGGGCCGGGGGGAGTCAACTGCGCGCGCGGGCCCGGGAGGCGAGGAAAATGGGAACCGCGGAATACGCCGAAGGGCGCGGAAGGCCGGCGATTGCTGCGTTTTCGGCGGCGGGGCCCCTGATCACATCCGCTCCGGGACGACGATCCCAAGCAGCGAGAGCGCCAGCTCGAGCTGGCTGAGCGTGGCCTGCGCGAGCGTCAGGCGCGAGGCGCGAACCGCGGGCTCCGCCTGCAGGATCGGGCAGGCGGCATAGAACTTCGAGAACGCCTGGGCGAGGCGCCAGGCGTGCTCGGCTATGGCGTTGGGCGCATAGCGCTCGTAGGCCTCCGCGAGCGCGGTCTCGAACGCGTCGAGGCTGAGCACCAGGTCGCGCTCGGCGGGATCGGCGACCATGACGGGGCCGGCCTCGGCTTGCTCCTCGGCGGCCTTGCGCAGCAGCGATTTCACCCGGACCGCCTGATAGAGCAGGTAGGGGCCCGTCTTGCCCTCGAAGGCGGTGAAGCGGTCGATGTCGAAGACGTAGGAGGTGCCGCGGAAGTTGGCGAGGTCGGCGAACTTCACGGCGGCGACGGCGACCTTGCCGGCGATGTCGTCGAACTCGGCCTCCGGCAGGTCCTCGCCCAGCCCCGCCTCGTGCAGCCGCTCGCGCGCCCTGTCGCGGGTCATGCCGATCAGGTCGACCAGCTTGAGCACGCCGCCGGCGCGGGTCTTGAACGGCTTGCCGTCGGTCCCGTTCATGGTGCCGAAGCCCACGTGGACCAGCTGGCCGGGCCTGGCGTAGCCGGCGAGCTCGGCGGCGCGGAAGACGATCTCGAAGTGGTCGGCCTGCCGCTGGTCGACGCAGTAGATCACCAGGTCGGGGCGGACGCTGCGCGCCCGGTCGAGGATGGTGGCGAGGTCGGTCGTGCCGTACATTGCCGAGCCTTCGGAGGAGACCACGATCAGCGGCGGCAGCTCACGCTTGTCGTCCTCGCGGGCGACGCGGACGATGCGGGCGCCCTGGTCCTCGACGAGCAGGCCCTTCTCCTCCAGCTCCCCGACCATGGCCGGAATCAGCGGATCGACGTCGCTCTCGCCCTTCCAGAGGTCGAAGTCGACGCCCAGCGCATGGAAGTCGCGCTCGAGGGCGGCGCGGGTGACGCGGGCGAGGTGGCGCCAGAGCAGGTAGTAGCCGGGGCGCTTGGCCTGCAGCTCGGCGGTGATGCGGCGGGCGCGGTCGCGGTAGGCCTCGTCCGACTTCGCCCGGGCGGCGGCCTCGGGGTAGAGGCGGTCGACCTGCTCCAGGGTGACCGCCTGGAAGGCGGGCGCCTCGAGACTGTCGATATCGTTCGGCGCGCGGCCGGCGTTGAGCTCCTCGACGGCGCGGGCGATCGCGGGATCCTCATCGGCCAGCGCGCCGATCAGCAGGCCCATCTGGAAGCCCCAGTCGCCGAAGTGGGCGTCGCCCCAGACCTCGTCGCCGCGGAACCGGTAGAGGCGCTTCAGAGCCTCGCCGATGATCGAGGAGCGCAGGTGGCCGACGTGCATCTCCTTGGCGACGTTGGGCCCGGCGTAGTCGACGATCACCCTGCGCGGGCGGGCGAGCCGCTCGGCCCCGGCCCGCGGGTCGGCGGCGATCGCCTGGGCGCGGGCGGAAAGCGCCGCATCCGAAACCCGCAGGTTGATGAATCCCGGCCCGGCGATCTCCACCGCCGCCAGGCGGGGATCGGGGGCCAGGCGCTCGGCCACCTGGCCGGCGATCTCGCGCGGCGGACGGCCGGCGCGCTTGGCGGCGGGCAGGGCGCCGTTCACCTGGAAGTCGGCCAGGTCCGGGCGGTCGGAAGCGGTGACGCGCCCGAGCTCGCCCGGCAGGCCGAGGGCCTCGAAGGCGGCGAAGGCCGCCTCGGAAAGCCCCCGCTTGAGGTCGCTCATTTCTTGGCGGGCGGGGTCTCGGCGGCGAGCGCGCCCACGGAGTTGAGCCGGAAGCGCTTCCCGAGCCGGTTGAAGTCGGCCATCTGCGGCGTGACGTCGAAGCCCACGAGCACCTCGAAGTTCGCGCCCGAGACGTTGGCGTCGGCGCGCGGGATGGTGACGTCGTTGATCATCTCGCGCTTGTAGATGCGGTCGCGGCCGGACGGGAAGGAGACCGGCATCTCGAAGGTGCGCTTGGCGAGCACCTCGCGGTTGC
This sequence comes from Phenylobacterium sp., assembly GCF_025934275.1. Classification (GTDB taxonomy): domain Bacteria; phylum Pseudomonadota; class Alphaproteobacteria; order Caulobacterales; family Caulobacteraceae; genus Phenylobacterium. The sequence continues at coordinate 21,937 of NZ_JAICYI010000040.1, read as the reverse complement.
GGTCGGTGACCGCGATCCAGTAGCGATAGGTCTGGCTATTGCCCTGCGCCGCCGGGCCCTTGCCGAGCTCGAACAGGATCTCCAGCGCCACCTTGATCGGCTCGTTCTCCTTGTAGGCGCAGCCGGCGGAGATGCCCTGGATCTCGCCGGTGTAGCCGACGTTGGCCGAGGCTTCGCGGCCGTCCTTGAACTGCACGAAGCGGGCGGCGTCGTAGAGCGTCTTGACGAACGGGCAGGGGCCGGCGTTGCGCAGCGCCGGCAGCGGCGCCTGGTTGTCGCCCCACTCCTTGTCGCGCGCCTTCTTCTTGGCGGCGTCCTGCGCGTCCTTGTCCTCCTGGCCGCCGCCGCCGCCGCCGCCGCCACCGCCGTACTGGGCGAAGCTCGCCGCGGGCAGGCCGGCGATCAGGGCGGCGACGGAGATCATCAGCAGGCGGCGCATGGGCGGGGTCCGGGTGGGCGACGGGCGCAACGGCGCGCGCGCCGGGTCGTCCGCTAGTACAGCGTGTCGAATGCGGCCGCAACGCGACTGGCGGGCGCGGGGCCGCGGCCTTAAGGTCCGCGCCCGATGACCCGCCGCCCCCTGACCGTGCTGCTCGCCACGCCCCGCGGCTTCTGCGCCGGCGTCGACCGGGCGATCCAGATCGTCGAACGGGCGATCGAGAAGTTCGGCCCGCCGGTCTATGTGCGCCACGAGATCGTGCACAACCGCCACGTCGTCGAGCGGCTGCGCGGCCTGGGGGCGGTGTTCGTCGAGGAGCTCGCCGAAGCGCCGGCGGACCGGCCGGTGGTGTTCTCCGCCCACGGCGTCCCGAAGTCGGTGCCGGCGGAGGCCCGGGCGCGCAATATCTTCTATCTCGACGCCACCTGCCCGCTGGTCTCGAAGGTGCATGTGGAGGCGCAGCGGCATCATGACGCCGGCCGCGAGATCGTGCTGATCGGTCACGCCGGCCACCCGGAGGTGGTGGGCACCATGGGCCAGCTGCCGGAAGGCGCGGTGAGCCTGGTGGAGACGGTGGCCGACGCGCAGGCGTTCACGCCGAACGACCCCGCCCGGCTCGCCTACGTCACCCAGACGACGCTCTCGGTCGACGACACCAGCGCGATCGTGGCGACCCTGAAGGCCCGGTTCCCTGCGATCGCCCAGCCGCACAAGGAGGACATCTGCTACGCCACCACCAACCGCCAGGAGGCGGTGAAGGCCGTGGCGGCGAGGAGCGAAGTGCTGCTGGTGCTCGGCAGCGCCAACTCCTCCAACTCCGTGCGGCTGGCCGAGGTCGCCCGGCGGGCCGGCGCCAAGGCGTACCTGATCGACGATGCGGCCGGGCTGGACCCCGCCTGGCTGGAGGGCGTGCGGGTGGCGGGCGTGACGGCGGGCGCCTCGGCGCCGGAGGTGCTGGTGCAGGGCCTCATCGCGCGGCTCTCCCGCGACTTCGACGTCACCGTCGAGGACACCGACGCCGCGCGCGAGACCGTGAGCTTCAAGCTCCCCCGGGCGCTGGCCTAGCCTGGCGCCGGGACCTCCGGCTCAGACCGGCATGGCCTCGAGCTGCAGGTAGGTGGGATTGAACTCGGCGAGTTCCGCCAGCGCGTCCCAGTCGGCGATCTCCAGGCGCGACCCCCGCCAGGCGACGAGCCCGCGGGCGCGCAGATCCTGCACGGCGGCGTTCACCGTGGCTCGCGAGCGGCCGAGGATGTCCGCGAACTGGGCCTGACTGAGCGGCAGGTCGAACGCCCCGTCGGCGGCGAGCCCCACCACCTCCAGGCGAAGGTTCATCTCGCAGATGAGGTGGGCGAGCTGGCCCACGGCGCCGCGCCGCCCCATGGCCGCGAGCCATTGCCGATGCATAGCGGCGTCGAGCAGGGTGTTCAGCCACAGGAGCCGCGCGAGGTGCGGAAAGCGGCTGGTCAGGTCGCGTAGCTTGGGGTGCGCCGCCGTGGCCACGCGGCAGTCGGTCAGGGCGACCACGCTGTGGTCCATCCTGCGCAGCAGGAAGCTGTGGAGGTCGACGAAGTCGCCCGGAATGTGCACGGAGGTGATCTGCTGCGCCCCGTCGTGCATGGTGACGACGCGGCCGGTCAGGCCTTCGAGAAGCAGCGTGCTGCGGTCGGGGCTCGAACCCTGAAGCACCATCGCCTCTCCCGCCGCGAACCGCACGGGGCCGACGAGGCTTGCCTGGAGCGCGGCCCGCTCGGGCGGGTGAAGCGGATCGCGCAGCTCCAGCTTTCTCAGCAAGCGTTCGATCATAGATGCGCCTGACGGGGCAATGGCGTTCAACGCGCATATCTACGCCCTCAGCGCAATGCCCGGTTGTCCCGTCGCGCCTCAGCGGGCGGCGGGCTTGGCCGCCTGCAGGATGAAGCTCAGCGGGACGAACGGGAGGTCGGGCGGCAGCGCCCAGTAGTCGCGGTCGAGCTTGACCATCTGGTCGAGCGCCTTCCAGGGGACGCGGTCGCCCTCGCGGAAGTCGGTGATGACCAGGCCCGCGCGCAGCGCGGCGCCGAGGATGCGGGCGAGGCCGTGGAAGTGGCCGTCGGTGCGGGTGGGCGCGATGTCGGCGCCGGCGTAGTCGTCGGCGCCCACGTCGATGTGCGGCTGGTCGGAGTCGCAGGGCCAGCGCAGCTGCAGGACGCCGGCCGGCGCGCGCTGGTCGAGCATCAGCAACGCCGGATGGCCTTCGCACAGGAACAGGCGGCCGCCGGGGCGCAAGGCGGCGGCGGCAACGCGCATCCAGGCGTCCAGGTCGGCGATCCACCAGATCGCGCCCCAGGAGGCGAACACGATGTCGAAGCCGGCGACGTCGGCCGGCGGAGCGAGCACGTCGGCGCAGACGAACGCGGCCTCGATCCCGGCGGCCTCGGCCAGCGCGCGGGCCTGGGCGATGGCCGGCGGCGAGAAGTCGAGGCCGGTCACCTGCGCGCCCATCCGGGCGAGCGAGAGGGTGTCGAGCCCGAAGTGGCACTGCAGGTGCAGGAGGCGCGCGCCGGCGATCTCGCCCACCGCATCGCGCACCACCGGGTCGAGCACGTTCTCGCCGCGCCGGAAATCCTCCGTGCGGTAGAACGCCGAGGTGACGTGCTGCGGGGTCACCTCGTTCCAGTAGGCGAGATTGTGCGGGTTGACGGGCATGGCCGGACTATCGCGGCCGATGCGCCGGCGGCGCAAGTCGGCGGCCCTGGCTCATCCGCGAGGCGCCGCCCGCCATTCGCTCAGCAGCTCGTCGGGGATGCCGGGAACATGGGGCGGCAGAATGCCCGGCCCGAACCGACGCAACAGATGGTGCAGCATCCCGGCCATGAAGTTGCGCACATGCTCAGGGCGGCGGAGATATCGCGCGAACATGAACAGCTGCTGGGTGACGAGCTGGCGGGCGGCCGTTTCCGAAATGTGGGCGAGCGCGCGTTGAGACCGGGAGTCCAGACCGTCGTGCGGCGGGAGGTATCGGAGCACCAGGCCGGGGCGGGCCGCGGGCTTGGCGGCGACAATCTGCCGGAAGTTCGCGCGTGCGCCCGACCAGTCGTCCTGTGCGAGCCGCACCGCCGACTGCTTCACCAGCAGATACATACGAAACTCCGCGCCCGGCTCGCAGAAGGCCAGCGCCTGGTCGAAGCTCGTCGCGGCGGCGTCGAGCTCGCCGCGGTAGGCCTGGATCGCGCCGAGCTGCGACAGGGCGGCGGCGTAGGCGGTGCTCGCCGACAGGCTCTCATCGACCAGCGCTTCGACGAGCGGCAGATGGGCCGCCGGATCGACGATGAACAGCAGCTTGGCCGCGGCGAGTCTCAGGACGGGGTCGGCGCGAATGTCAGGCAAGGCGCCCAGGACCAGCCGCTCGATCTCCCGCTCCATTCGCCCGTAGGCCTCCGGGTCGCCCTCGAAGCCCAGGCCGAACAGCATGCGCGCGTAGAGGCAGGTCGCCCACATGACGGCCAGAACCGGCTCGTCCGGCGCCAGCCTGCGCGCCTCCGTCAGGCGTTCGCCGATGTAGCCCCAGCCCAGGTCGAAGGCCTTGGAGAGCACCATCGCGGCGTCCTGCATGCGGATTTCCAGCGGCGGCCCGGCGGGGTCGAGGGCGTGCCCGGGCGGCAGCGCCAGGTCGCGCCACAGGGCCCCGACCAGCTGCTCGGCGACCTCGCCTAGCCGCTCGCCCAGCGAAGCCTGGGTCAGGCTGCAGCTCACCACGCCCATGTTGCGTCCGCTGGACTGGTCGCGAAGCGTGAAGGCGGCTTGCAGCCCGTCGTCGCGGACCATGAGGTCGACGCCGATGGAAAAGCGGAACGGCGATGGGGCGCCGTCCTCGCGCGACCAGCTCGGCAGGAGGGTGATCTCCTGGCCGACGGCGGAGCGCTCGGCCATCTCGCGCCGCAGCTGCTGCAGCGCCGCCTCGACGAGCGGCTGCTGGGGCGCCCGCGGCGCGCCGCGGACGGGACCGATCACCAGGAATTCGGGGCGGCCTCCGCGGACCGGCGGCGCGATCCAGACGTAGCCTTCGCCGTACTGGGTGGCGATGAAGCGCGGGGCCCGCGCGGGGTCCGCCAGCTTGCGGCGCAGCCGGTTCACGAGGAAGTCGACATTGCGGTCGCTGACATCCTCGGGCTCCGCCCGCATCGCCGACAGCAGCTGCTCGCGGGAGAACAGCCGGCCGGGCCGCGCCGCCAGCGTGGCGAGCAGGGCGCGCTCGAGGCGCGAGAAGCGAAGTCGCCCGCCGTCGTCGCGGATGGCGGTCATGAGATCCGCGTCGAACGTCAGGTCGTGGTAGCGCCTCGGCTCTGGTTCGGCATGCATGCAACTCTCGCCAATCCGGGCGGCGCTCTTCCGGGCGCACCCAACGCCCTCCAGTATGATGGAGAGGGGTAGGTTGACCAAGCCGTCGAGCCGCCAACCCGCGGTTGTGGCGACGTGCGGGCGCGGGTATGCAGGCCGCCTCGGCCGGTCCGGAGTCACCCGATTGAGCAAGGCGCGTGCGGCCCGCCAGGCCGCGTCACCGCCCGCGCGCCCCGGCGTGATCGGCGCGGCGGCGGCGGGGCTGGCCCTGGGGCTTTTCGTCAGCTTCCGCTATGCGATCAGCATCTGGACGCCGGATTCCGACATGGCGGTCCCGCTCGCCCTGTGGACCGGCTTCCAGCGCCACGGCTGGAGCTTCCTCGCCTCCTGGCGCTACACGCCCGACAACTGGCTCCTGTCGCTGACGCCGATCGACGCCCTGGTGTTCAGCCTCGCCGGCCCGAGCCCGACGACGGTGGCCGCGGTCGGCTGGATGATCTTCGCCGCCAGCGTCGCGCTGACCGCCGCTCTCGCCTGGCGGCTGGCCGGGGCCACGGCGGCGGCGGTGCTGGCCTGCGTGCTGGCCTTCGCCAACCCGGCGGCGATCGGCTCGGCGGGCTACCTCGCCTATCCGGTCACCCACAACATCTCCATGGCCTGGGCGCTCGCGGCGTTGATCCTCGGGGCGGCCGCGGTCGGGCGCGGCTCGGTGCTGCTCGCCCTGGCCAGCGGGCTCGCCGTGTTCATCGACGCGGTCTCCGATCCCTGGGCCATGCCTGCGATCGCGCTGCCGCTGATCCTGGCGAGCGGCGTCTTCGCGCTCGCGCGCCGGCGCGAGGCGGCGGGCCGCGGCGCGGCCGCCCTGTTCGTGGCCTGCGGACTCGCCGCCTGGGCCGCCCAGAGCCGCGTCTGGGGCGCGCTCGGCTTCCTGCCCAGCCCGCAGTTCCACCTGACCAGCCCGGCGGGGGTGCTGCACAATCTGTGGACGGCGGCCAAGGACGCGGCGGCCATGGCCAATGTGCTGCCCCGCGCGGACACCGGCGCCTGGTGGGTGCTGCACGTCGACTTCATCGCCCTCGCGCTGGCGCTCGCCGCCGCCGTCCTGGGCGCGGCGGCGGCGGCCCGGCGGGACTCGGCGAGCCGGCAGCTGATCGTCGCCGCCGCGATCCTCTCGATGCTGGGGACGGTGAGCGCCTATGCTATCGGCGCCTGGCCGACGCTGGCGAGCCTCGGGCGCTGGTTCCCGAACCTCTACTTCTTCGGCGGCCTGCTCGCGGCCTATGCGCTGGCGGCGGGATGGCGCGGCCGGCCGGCGTGGGCGCGGTTCGCCGCTGCAGCCTATGCGGCGCTGTTCGCGACCGCCGGCGCGCTCGCCGATCCGGGCGCATGGCTCGGACCGCCCCGGCCCTCACGCCCCTATGAGGCCGAGGCGCTCGCCGCCTACCTTGAGGGCCAGGGCCTGACCTACGGCTACGGCCCGTACTGGGGCGCGAAAAGCCTGATCATCGGTCCGGTGAGCGGCGGACGGGTGACGATCCGGCCGGTCGCCTTCGAGGGCGGCAAGCTCCGCCGCCGCGTCGCCGAGAGCTCCAGCCTCTGGTACCGGGCCGCCGACGAGCCGCCGGGGCTGAAGGCGCGCTTCGTGCTGGTGAAGAACGACGGCGAGGCCTGCCTCGATCTGCCGGCCTGCGAGGCGGCGGCGGTGCGGCAGCTGGGCCCGCCCGCCCGCCGGCTCGAGCACGAAGGCTACGTCGTGCTTGTCTTCGACCATCCGATCGCGGAGCGCATCGCCGAATGAGCGGCGCCGCCGACGGCGTGCGGCTCAGAGGCGTTCCAGGGCGCGGGTGTAGCGCTTGAGGAAGGCGCGGCCGCGGGCGTGCGGGTCCTCGAGCCAGACCTCCTGGGTGGCGGCCACCAGCACGCTGCCGTCCTGCGCAGGCTCGAGATGCAGCACGCCGCCCACCTCGGCGTTGAGCACCTCGAGGGCCTCTTCCGTCAGGATCAAGACGACCTGGTCGCCGATCTTCTCGACCTTCAGCGCGATCATCGGATCCTCCCAGGAAAGCCGCTGCATATCTAGCATGGCGCGCGGCTGGCGTCTTGACCCGCGGGCGCGATGCAGCCCAATCGCTGGGCCATGGCGGTCTACACCGACATCACCGACGAGGAGCTGGCGGGGCTGCTGGCCGACTATGCGCTCGGCCAGGCGCTGAGCTTCAAGGGCATCGCCGAGGGGGTGGAGAACTCCAACTTCCTGCTGGAGACGGAAACCGGGCGCTTCTTCCTGACCATCTACGAGCGGCGGGTGCGCGAGGCGGACCTGCCGTTCTTCCTGGGCCTGATGAGCTGGCTCGCCGAGCGCGGCTATCCCTGCCCGACGCCGATCGCCGACAAGGCCGGCGAGGTCCTGAAGCGGGTGCGCGGCAAGCCGTGCGTGATCGTCAGCTTCCTCTCGGGGCTGTCGGCCCGGCGGCCCTCGGCGGCGCACTGCCGGGCGGCGGGCGAGGGGCTCGCCTGGCTGCACGCGGCGGGCGAAGGCTTCCCGATGCGGCGGGTCAACGACCTCGGGGAAGCAGCCTGGTCGCCACTCTTTTCAACATTGAAAGAGCAGGCGGACGCCCTGAAGCCCGGCCTGTCGTCGGTGATCGCGAGCGACCTGGGGCGGTTCGACCGCGACTGGCCGCAGGCGCTGCCGGCGGGCGTGATCCACGCCGACTACTTTCCCGACAACGTGTTCTTTCAATCTGGAAGGTTCGCCGGCGCGATCGACTTCTACTTCGCCTGCACCGATGCGTACGCCTACGACATCGCGGTGGCGCTGAACGCCTGGTGCTTCGAGCCCGACGGCAGCTTCAACATCACCGCCGCGCGCCAGCTGGTGGCGGGCTACGAGGCGCGGCGGCCGCTCAGCGAGGCCGAGCGGCGGTCGCTGCCGATCCTGGCGCACGGCGCGGCGATGCGCTTCTTCCTGACCCGCCTGCACGACTGGGGGGCCACGCCGGCCGGCGCGCTGGTCCGGCCCAAGGACCCCCTGGAGTACGAGCGCAAGCTCGCCGTGCACCGCGCCTCGCCGGACCTGGTGCTGTTCGGGACCGCGGCATGACGCCGAGCGTGGTGATCTACACCGACGGGGCGTGCTCGGGGAATCCAGGGCCGGGGGGATGGGGCGCGATCCTGATCTCGGGCGCGCACGAGCGGGAGCTGTGGGGCGGCGAGCTCGCCACCACCAACAACCGCATGGAGCTGATGGCCGCGATCCAGGCGCTGGAGGCGCTGAAGCGGCCGTGCAATGTCGAGCTGCACACCGACAGCAAGTACGTCCAGCAGGGCATCCACGAATGGATCCACGCCTGGAAGGCGCGCGGCTGGCGGACCGCCGACAGGAAGCCGGTGAAGAACGAGGACCTCTGGCGCAGGCTTGACGAAGCCCGCCTGCGCCACGACGTGAAGTGGCGCTGGGTGAAGGGCCACGCCGGCCACGAGCTCAACGAACGGGCCGACGGGCTCGCACGGCGCGGGATCAAGGACGTGCTCGACGCCGCCTGACCACGGGTTGTAATTCAATATTGAACATTACTGCCCGATGCGCTATAGGCGACTTGTTCGAGATTGAACGAGGAGGCGCGGAATGCCGCCGGTCGTCGAGGAGCATCCCGAAGTCCAGGTGTTCGACGAGATCGGGCTGATCGACGCCGGGGTGCGCACGATCATCAGTCGCTGCCTGCCGCTGGGCGTGAGCTATCCGCAGTTCGCGGTGATGAACCTCCTGATGCGGCGCGGCGAGGGCCAGGCCCCGGCGACGATCGCCCAGGCCCTGCAGATGACCCCGGGCGCGATCACCAACACCCTGCAGCGGATGGAGGCGACCGGCCTGGCCGAGGTGGCCCCGGATCCGGCGGACGGCCGCAAGAAGCGGGTCTCGCTGACCGCCTCCGGCCGCCAGGCCTACCAGCGGGCGATGGCGAGCCTGAAGCCCCGCATGGCGAGCCTGCGCGACGGCTTCACGCAGAAGGAATTCCGCGAAGTGCTGCCGTTCCTTCGGGCGCTGCGTGCCTGGATGGAAGAGACGGCGAGGCTCCGATAGCCGCCAAGTCGCGCCTGCGGCAGTCCTGCCGTCCCAGGTCTATCAAGCATCGTCATCGCGAAGCCTTACGTCGTGCGACACGGCCGGCGGACGTCACTGCCGCGCGCCTGCTAGGCGGCGACGCCCGGGAGCATCGCCTTGACCGCGGCGTTGACCTTCGCACGGCCGGTGTGGGCGAACAGTTGGGCGAGGCTCGGGTGGCCCTGCAGGCAGGCGAAGGCCTCGGCGGTAAGCTGGGGCGTATTGGCGACGACGAGCCGGCGCAGGGCCGGCGCGGCTGCCACCGCCCGCAGGTCGGTGAGGCCCTTCATGGTGTCGAGGGTGACCTCGGTCAGCCGGGCGAGGGGCGCGAAGCTGGGCAGGGCGGTGACGTTGCGCATCCAGTCGAGCCGCAGGACCGCGAGGCTTTCGAGCTCGGCGAGCACCCCCAGGTCGGCGAGGCCGGTGATCCGCATCAGCCAGAGGTCCTCGAGCCGGCCGAACTGCGGCAGCAATCCGAGATCGCGCGTGCTCCCGAGGAACACGCGCAAGGTCGTCAGCATCGTCAGGCGCTCGAACACTGAGAGGTCGGGGAGGGTGATCCCGCTGATCCCGAGCTCGCGCAGGCCGGTGAGCCCGCCGACCGTCTGGAGCTCGCGGTCGTGACCGGCCAGGACCAGGCGCCGCAGCCGGCGCGCGCCGGCGAGGAAGCCCAGCGGAAAGCGCCGCTTCGTGTTGGCGAAGGTGAAGGTCTCGAGGCTTCCGGCGACCGCCTGGAAGCCGCCCACATCCTCCAGGTCGTAGAGCGCCAGGTGCAGGTTGCGGAGGTCCGGGAAGGCTTGCAGGAAGTCGAGATCGCGGCTGGCGCGACCATAGACGTAGAGCTCGACGTCGCCGCGGCCGGCCATGAGCGCGCTTGCGCGGCGAAGCTCGTCGGGGGTGAGCGGCTGGGCGAACTGCACCACCCGGCATTCGGGCTCCAGCGGCCGGAACGGGTCCCCGTGGGCCGCCAGGCTCGCCGCGTCGGTCCCGATGAACCGCCGGCGAACGGTCCCGACCGCCGGGTGCGGCTGCGTCATGGCCTAATACAGGAGCCACGCCGCGGCGGCGACCGCGGCGATCCCGAGGATCACGATCCCGCGCACCCCCTTGCCAACCCACATGGTGTCGCGGAGCGCCTCGTGGCGAAGCGGGCTCGTCCGGCGCATGGGAAGCTCCTGTCGCGGCCGGATCGAGGATGATCGAGCGCGGCTCGGCCGTAAAGGCGGCCCCGGACCCGCGGAGCCCGAGCCCGCGGCGAACGCGTTAGAGCCTCGTTGCACGCTCATCTTCGGGGTCCGGATGTCGAAGGATCAGAACCAACCTGAGGCGACGGCGCTGATCGAGCTGGCGCGCGCGCTGACGCAGTCCCGTCCCGAGATGGAACCCACGCTCCGCGAGATCGAGGCGCTGGTGGAGACGGCGCTCAACCGCGCTGCGCCGATCGAGGTCGAGCTCGGCTTCGAGCAGGCGGCGCGGCGCCTGCGCACGGCGTGGCTGAAGTCCGTGGCCGCTGAAACCGCCCGCGTCCTGCGCTCGCCGACAGAGCGGGAGACGAAGCGCCTGGAGCGTAACCGGCACGACGCCTACGGCTACGAACGGGACTTCCAGCCGGAGAGCCTCGAGGCGCGCTGCGAGGCGTTCTTCGGGCCGGCGCCGCCGGGGTGGGCCGCGGCTCACGTCATGTTTTCGAGCGGGCAGGCGGCGCTCGCGACCCTTCTTCTGCATCTCGGGGAAACTCGACCCGGCAAGCTCAAGGTCGCACACGTCGGCGCCTACTTCGAGACCAGCGAGCTGGCGGCGCGCGCCTGCGCGCCGGCCCGGACCAGCGCGGAGGCGGACTGCATCATCGTCGAGCCCGTCGCTTGCGACGGGCGCTTCACCAGCCACGACCCATCGGAACTCGCGCGGAGGCTGACCGACGGCCAGACGCTGGTCGTCGACGAAACCCTGTCGGCGCCGGTGACCCAGTTGCCGCGGATCCTGGGCGAACCCATCGCCGGCGGCGCGGCCGTCATCCGCCTGGTGTCGGGACTGAAGCTGCTGCAGCAGGGCCTGGAGCTGGCCAATGTCGGCATCGCCAGCGTGTTCGCGAGGGACGCGGAACTGGCCGCCTCGTTGACGGAGGGACTGAAGCGATGCCGCACGCTGACCGGCGCGGGGCTTCGGTTCGTCGATGCGCTGGCGCTCGAAGCGCCGTTCTTCCTCGATCGCGGCGCGACGCAGACCTATGCGGAAAGCGTGTTCGCTCACAACGCGGCCCTGGCGAAGGCCGTCACGGTGCGAAACCGCCTGTTCAAGCCGCTCGGCGGCGCCGAGCTCACCGGCTCAGCCGCGCCCTACTGCGCCTTCGAACTCGCAACCGGAAACAGCGCCGAGGCGCTCGAGGCGCTCGCCTGCCGCATCGAGGACGAGGCCAAGGCGCGAGGCCTGCTGATCGAGCGCGGCGGCAGCTTCGGCTTTCGCGGCCATCGCTTCGAGGTGATCGAGCCGGAGACCGGCGAGCCGTCATTTCTCCGCGTCGCGCTCGGGGCGCGCGACGACCACTCCTGCGCCGGCCTCATCGACCTCATGGCGGAGCTTGCTCGAGGCGGGCCCGCGAGGTGTCCGGCGGTCCGCGGCCGGTGAAAACCGCCAACTGAGCCTGGGAGGCCCGGCGAAGCCGGCAGCGATCGCGAGCCGGCCCGGCCGGGCGCCGAGGGTGGTCTATCGCGAGATCGAGGAGGGCCGGCGCATGTCGGTGTTCCTGACCCGACGCCTCCTCGACCTGCTGACGGGCGACGTCAGGCCGCTACTGGCGGACTGACCCCGCGGAGCCCCCCTCGCTCTGCGGCTTGATCTCGATCTTCTTCGACTTGTCGTGGGCCTGGGCGTTCTTCGGAAGGGTGATGGTCAGGACGCCGTTGTTGCACTTCGCCTCGACCCGATCGGCGTCCACCTCGGTCTCGAACGGGATGGCCCGCTCGAAGCGGCCGAAACTGCGCTCGGAGTAACGCCGCCCCTGGTCCTCCTCGTTGCGCTCGGAGCGCTTCTCGCCGGAGATGATCAGCGCGTTGTCCTTCAGGTTGAGCTGGACGTCGTTCGGATCGAGGCCCGGCAGTTCGGCGGTGACCGTGTAGGCCTTGTCTGTCTCGTTGAGATCGATCTGCGGCCACAGCGCGAGCTGCTGCGAGCCGTTCTGGCCCTGGGCCGGGGCGAAGCTGCGGCCCTCGATGGGAGCGAAGAAGTCTTCAAACAGGCGGTCCATCTCGCGGCGGAAGGAGGAGAACGGGTCGCGCGAGCCGTAGAGGCTCAGGCCCGTTCCCCGGTTGAACGGCGTAAGGTCGCGATTGGCCATTGGGAGGTCTCCGTGTGACTGGGCTGGGCGCCTCCCCCGACGGGCGGGAGATTAGCAGACGCCGGGGCTGGTGTCCGTCGCTCGCTGGATTTTGATCTGGGTCGCGGCGAAGCGGGCTGCGGAACCGCTAGAGGGGATCGGCGAGTTCAGGAGCGAGAAGCCATGTCCGAGGCCCTGCACGTCGTCTGCCCGCACTGCGACGGGGTGAATCGCCTGCCGGCCGTGAAGCTGGCGGCGCAGCCGAAGTGCGGCCGCTGCCACAAGCCGCTGTTCACCGGCGAACCCGTGGCCCTGGATGGGGCGCGGTTCGCGACCCACGTGGCCCGCTCCGACCTGCCGGTGGTGGCCGACTTCTGGGCCGCCTGGTGCGGACCCTGCCGGGCGATGGCGCCGATCTTCGCCCGCGCCGCCGCATCGCTCGAGCCGAACGCGCGCTTCGTGAAGGTGGACGTCGACGCCCATCCCGACCTGGCCGCCAAGTACGGCGTGCAGGGCATCCCGGCGCTGTTCGCCTTCCAGGGCGGCAAGGTCGCCGCGCGCCACGCCGGCGTCGCCGATGCGAACCTGCTGCGCAGCTGGGTCGAGCGCCTGGCGCCGGCGAAGGTGTGACCTAACCGCCAGAGACGGGACGCTCAGGAGGGTTTGCTCCCGTCGGGGCAAGCCAGCACAATGGGCGCATGAACAAGCAGGTCAGCATCACGCCCGACGGCGTCGAGGATCCCCATGAGGCGGAGAGCCGGCGCCGGCTCGTCTATCCGATCGAGCAGGGGCCGAAGGTCGGCGAGGGCGTCGACGTGGCGCCGGGGGTGAAATGGATCCGCATGCCGCTCGGCGGCTCGCTGGCCTTCATCAACGTCTGGGCGATCGTCGAGGAGGGCGGCTGGGCGATCGTCGACACCGGGCTCAACAGCGAGGCCAGCATGCAGGCCTGGCGCAAGGCCTTCGCCGGCGTGCTGCAAAGCAAGCCGGTGACGCGGGTGTTCATCACCCACATGCATCCCGACCACATCGGCATGGCGGGCTGGCTCACCCGCAAGTTCAACTGCCGGCTCTGGATCAGCCGGCTGGAGTTCCTGATGTGCCGTTCGCTGGCGGCCGACACCGGCCGCGAGGCGCCGCCCGACGCGCTGGAGTTCTATCGCGCGGCGGGCTGGGACCAGGAGGCGCTCGACACCTACCGCTCGCGATTCGGCGGCTTCGGCCGGGCGCTGCACGCCCTGCCCGACAGCTTCCAGCGGATGCGCGACGGCGACGAGATCGCGATCGGCGGCCACGCCTGGCGCGTGGTCGTGGGCTCGGGCCACACGCCGGAGCACGTCTGCCTCTGGTGTCCGGAGCTGAAGCTCTTGATCTCGGGCGACCAGGTGCTGCCGAAGATCACCTCGAACGTCTCGGTGTTCCCGACCGAGCCCGCGGCCGATCCGCTGGACGACTGGCTGACCTCGCTGGCGCGGATCAAGACCATCGTGCCGGACAACGTCCTGGTGCTGCCGGCCCACAACGAGCCGTTCCATGGCCTGCACGCCCGCATCGACGCCCTGATCGGCGGTCACGAGCGGAGGCTCACGCACCTGCGGGCGGAGATCGCCGAGCCGAAGCGGGCGGTCGACGTCTTCCACGTGCTGTTCCGCCGCAAGATCGACGGCAACAACGTCGGCATGGCGACCGGCGAGAGCCTGGCGCACCTCAACTGCCTGATGGCGCGCGGCCAGGCCGTGCGGCGGCGCGACGAGCGCGGCGTGGACTGGTACCAGGCGGCTTAGCCGAACCGCATCGCGCCCCGCACGGGGATTTCGCTTGAGCGGCGGGAGCGGGCGCCTAAGGCTTGCGGCGCGATCGAAAGGGAGCCGCCGGGATGTCGCTGCAAGGAAAGACCCTCTTCATCACCGGGGCGAGCCGCGGGATCGGGCTGGCGATTGCGCTCCGGGCGGCGCGGGACGGCGCGAACGTGGCGATCGCGGCCAAGACCGCCGAGCCGCATCCGAAGCTGCCGGGAACCATCTACACCGCCGCCGAGGCGATCGAGGAAGCCGGCGGCAAGGCCCTGCCGCTGGTGGTCGACGTGCGGGACGAGGCTTCGGTGCTGGCCGGCGTCGCCCGGGCCGCGGAGCGGTTCGGGGGCATCGACATCTGCGTCAACAACGCCTCGGCGATCCAGCTCACGGGCACGCTGCAGACCGAGATGAAGCGCTACGACCTGATGAACCATGTGAACGCGCGCGGCACGTTCCTGACGTCGAAGGCCTGCATCCCGCACCTGAAGCGCGCGGCCAATCCGCACGTGCTGATGATCTCGCCGCCGCTGGACATGAACCCGCGCTGGTTCGCCGGCCACACCGCCTACACCATGGCCAAGTTCGGCATGAGCATGTGCGTGCTGGGCATGGCGGCCGAGTTCAGGGCCGACGGGATCGCGTTCAATGCTCTGTGGCCCAGGACCGGGATCGCCACGGCGGCGATCCAGTTCGCGCTCTCCGGCGAGCAGGGCATGCGCCAGTGCCGCAAGCCCGAGATCATGGCCGACGCGGCCCACGCGATCTTCTTGAAGCCGGCGAAGGCGTTCAGCGGCAACTTCCTGATCGACGACAGCCTGCTCTATGCGGAGGGCGTGCGCGACTTCGAGCGCTACCGGGTCGATCCGAGCCAGCTGCTGATGCCGGACTTCTTCGTGCCGGAGGACGACAAGCCGCCGCCGGGCGTGACGCTGGGCGCCGGGACGCCAGCGCCGGCGCAATGACGCCCAGCCGGGCGAGCGTGGTCGTCTTCGACCTCGGCGGCGTGCTGCTGCCGTTCGACCGCGAGCGGCGGGTGCGCGCGGTGGCCGAGCGCTTCGGCGTCACGCCCGAGGCGGTGCGCGCCCTGGAGGCCGAGGTCGCCGGCCCGCTCGACCGCGGCGAGATCGACGAGCGCGCCCTGCTGGACGGGCTCTGCGCGCTCGCGGGCGAGGCGGTGGCCATGGACGAGGCGCTCGACCTTTGGCTCAGCGTGTTCGAAGCGCCCAACGCGGAGCTCTGGGATCTGGCGGCGCGGCTGAAGGGTCGCGTGCGGGTGGCGGGGTTCTCCGACAATCCGGCCTTCGTGCGCCGGGTGGTGGTGAACGAAGGGCTATTCGACCCGCTGTTCCTGTCGTGCGAGATCGGCGCGGTGAAGCCCACGGCCGAGGCGTTCGAGGCGGTGCGGCGGGGATTGGCCGTCGAGGCCGGCGAGATCCTGTTCGTCGACGACAGCCCGGCCAACGTCGCAGCCGCCAAGGCCGCGGGATGGGATGCGCTGCTGTTCCGCTCCAACGCCGAGCTGGCGGCGGCGCTCGCCGAGCGTGGGCTGCCGTGAGCGCGGCGGTCGAGGTCAGGCCCTATGGCCGCGCGGACCTGGATGGCGTCATCGGGCTCTGCGCCGCAGAAGGCTGGCCCTCGTTTCCGGCCGATCCGGCCCGCGCGCACCGGGCGCTGACCGCGCCGGGGGTGACGAGCGTCGTGGCGGCCGCCGACGGCGAGGTGGTGGGCTTCGCCCAGCTGCTCAGCGACGGCGAGATCCAGGCGCACCTGTCGCTGATCGCGACCGCCGCGGCGCATCGCGGCCAGGGGATCGCGCGGCGGATGCTCGCCCTGGCGCTGGAGCGGGCCGGCGGCGGGCGGATCGATCTGGTCACCGACAGCGCCGAGGACTTCTACGCCGGCCTGCAGCACCACCGCATGGCCGGCTTCCGCATCTATCCGCCGTTCGCCAGATGAGCGTCAGCGTCCGAGCAGCCAGGCCCGCCGATGCGGCCGTGATCCTGGGCTTCATCCGCGCGCTCGCGGAGTACGAGCGGCTGGCGCACGAGGCGCAGGCGAGCCTTGCCGATGTCGAGCGCGACCTGTTCGGCCCGGCGCCGCGGGTGTTCTGCGACATCGCCGAGGCGGAGGGCGAGGCGGTCGGCTTCGCGCTGTGGTTCTACAACTACTCCACCTTCCGCGGCCGGCACGGCATCTGGCTCGAGGACCTGTTCGTGCTCCCCGAATCGCGCGGGCGCGGGGCGGGCAAGGCGCTGCTCAAGCGGCTCGCCGAGCGCTGCGCGGCGGAGGATCTGGGGCGGCTGGAATGGGCGGTGCTGGACTGGAACGCGCCGTCCATCGCCTTCTATGACAGCCTGGGCGCGGCCGCGCTCGACGACTGGACGACGCGGCGGCTGACCGGAGAGGCCTTGAGGAGGCTGGCCCAATGAGCACCCCGCCAAAGACGGTGCTGCAGGCCTCCGACGAGGAGGCCGAAGCGATCCGCGACGCGGTGCGCGCCGCCGACTTGGCCAGCCTCGGGCCCGGGCGGGTGCGGGCCGACCTCAGCCATGTGCCCGGCCTGGTCGCCCTACTCGCCGACGCGCGCGTCTCCGACCCGATCTACGACCTGCCCCGGCCGATCACGCCGGAGAGCATCACCCGCTGGGTGGCCGAGGCCCAGGCCCAGGCGCTGGCCGGCGAGGGGCTGCTCACGGTGACGCTCGACGAGCGCGGCGAGGTGGCGGGCTACGCCAAGATCACCGTCTGGCCGGAGCGCGCCTCGGCCGAGCTGGCCGGGGCGATCCGCGCCGACCTGCAGAGCCGCGGGCAGGGCGGACGCGGCATGGTGCGGTCGTTCGACTGGATCTTCGAGACGCTGGGCGTGCGGCTGATGTGCCTGACCGCGGCGCTGGACAACATCCGCTCGCAGAAGGGCATCGACGCGGCCGGCTTCCGCCGCATGGGCGAGCGCGAGGTCACCCGACCCGACGGCGCCACGCGCCGCTCGGTCTATTGGGAGATGACCAGGGAGGAATGGGTGAAGCGGCACCGGCTGTGAGGCGCCGGACGGCGCGCCGGCACTGTTGACACGTCCGTGTCATAGCGTCACGATCGTGCCATGAGCATCCAGGCCGTGCCGTTGCGCGAGCGCCAGGCCCGGCAGGTGCGCGAGGCGCTTCTGGAGGCGGCGATCGCGGCGCTGGAGGCGCAGCCGCTGCAGGAGATCTCCATGGCCGAGGTGGCGCGCGCCGCGGGCGTGTCGCTGCGCACCCTCTACCGCTACTTCCCCCACCGGGCGGGCCTGCTGGAGGCGGCGGGCGAGCACATCTACGCGAGCCTCGGCGTGCCGATCGAGATCGAGGGGCCGCAGGCGATCGCCGGCAATTTCCGCGAGGCCGCGCGGAAGCTTTCGGCAAGACCCCGGCTGGTCCGCGCGCTGGTGCAGACGCGCGCCGGCCGCACCGCGCGCTCACGCCTTCGGGCGCATCGGCGCGAGGCGATCGAGGGCGCGCTCGAGCCGCTGCTGGCCGGCCTGCAGCCGGAGCTCGCCCGCCAGGCGAGCGGGATGATCGCCCACCTCTGCAACGCCGCCGCCTGGGTCGCGGTCGCCGACGAGAGCGGCCTCTCCGACGGCGATGCCCAGGCCGCGGTCGCGTGGGCCATCGAGACCCTCGTGGCGGCGCTCCGCCGACCAGGACGCCAGTCGAATTCAGTGTGAGTGAGAGGAGCCGACAATGACCGCAAACGCCAGACAGATCGAAGGCGAGCCCGCCGCCGCCCGGCGGGCGCTCGCGACGGATCCGGCGAGCAGCCGGGCATGGTGGTTCCTGGGCACGCTGGCCGTGCTGCGCAATCCGCGGGGCGCCTCGCTCACGCCGACGGTCATCGAGCTCACGGTGCCGCCGGGCGGCTCACCCCCGCGCCATGTCCATCACCGCGCGGACGACAATTTCCTGCTGCTGGAGGGCGAGGTCGTGGTCCGCTGCGGCGGCCGCACCCTGGCCGCGCGGCCGGGCGCCTATGTCGCCCTGCCGGCCGGCGTCGAGCATACGTTCCGCGTCGTCAGCCCGGGCCCCGCCCGCATGCTGCTGGTGCACGCCGATGACGAGTTCCTGCGGTTCATCCAGGCGGTCGGCACGCCCACCGCCGACCTGAGAATCCCGCCGCCGGGCGCGAACGACATCACACGCCAGGAGCTGATCGCCGCCGGCGAGGCGCACAACTTCAGCATCGTGGGCGAGCCCCTGGCCGAGGCGGACGCGCGGGCGGTGCTGGCGGGCGCTTCCGCCTAGGCGGCCTACGCGACGAACGGCGCGGGATTGCGCGCGGCGGTCGCGTTCCTGGCGCTCGAAGGCGCGCTGTTCCGGGCGACCAGGCGCAAGAAAAGGGCGGGGCCCGATCGGCGCCCGCCCTTCGAAGGTCTGAGCCTCAGCCGGCGATCAGGCCGGCTGGCGCTGTTGCTGGCCCTGGTTCTGTTGCGCGCCGCCTTGCGGGGCGCGGTTCAGGTCGAAGAACTTGGGCGCCATCTTCGGCAGCGCTTCCTTGATGATCGCGTCCACCGTCCACTCCTGCCCTTCCGGCTTGGTGCAGGTCTCGATCGGCCGCGGCTGCGAGTAGAGCATGATGGTCTCGCCCGAGACGCCGAAGATCTGGCCCGAGACGCCGGCCGCGGCCGGCGAGACGAGCGCCACGGAGAACCGCGCCGGCTGGTCGGGGCGGATCTTCTCGGCCATCACCTTGCGCCGCGCCGCCGCCGCCTCGTCCTTGATCGGCACCGACTGGGTCATCCGCGTCCAGGCGACCGGGGCGATGCAGTTGGAACGCACGTTGTTGCGCGCCCCCTCCATGGCGATGATCCGCGACAGGCCGGCGATGCCCATCTTGGCCGCGCCGTAGTTGGCCTGGCCGATGTTGCCGAACAGTCCCGAGGTGGAGGTGTAGAACATGTAGGCGCCGTCCTGCTGGTCGCGGAACAGCTCGATGGTGGCGCGGCCCACATTGAACGAGCCGCGCAGGTGCACGTCGATGACGCGGTCCCAGTCGTCCTCGCTCATCTTGTGGAACATCGTATCGCGCAGGATGCCGGCCGGGTTGATCACCGCATGCAGCCCGCCGAAGGTGTCGCGCGCCTGCTCGACCATGCCCTGCACGGCCTTGTAGTTGGTGACGCTGTCGGAGTTGGAGGCCGCCTCGCCGCCGGCGGCGCGGATCTCCTGGGCCACCGCCTCGGCGGGACCCGCCGAGCCTTCGTCCTCGCCCTTCAGTCCGCCGCCCAGGTCGTTGACCAGGACCTTCGCGCCTTCGCGGGCGGCGATCAGCGCGCAGTCGCGTCCGATGCCGTTGCCGCCGCCTGTAACCAGGACCACCTTGCCATCCAATACGCCCATACGCGCCTCCTTCGGCCTATGTCGCTAATCAATGGCGACAGTTATTCGAGGCGATCGGCGTTGCGCAAGGCGGGAAACAGGCGGGCCCAGACGCCGGTGACGACGAGCGCGCCGATGCCGCCGAACAGGGTCGCGCCGACCGGGCCGAGGAATCGCGCCACGACGCCGCTCTCGAACTCGCCGAGCTCGTTGGAGGCGCCGACGAACACCGAGGAGACGGCCGCCACGCGCCCGCGCATCGGATCGGGGGTGACGAGCTGGGTCAGGGTCTGGCGGACGTAGACCGAAAGCATGTCGGCCCCGCCGAGCACCGCCAGCGCCGCGACCGACAGCCAGAGGCTGCGCGATTCCGCGAACAGGCAGGTCATCAGGCCGAACACCGCGACGCCCGCGAACATCACGACGCCAGCCTTGTGGCGCACCGGATGGGCGGCGAGCCAGAAGCCCACGATGGTGGCCCCGATCGCCGGTCCGGCGCGCAGGATGCCGAAGCCCTGCGCCCCCACCTGCAGGATGTCGCGGGCGAACACCGGCAACAGGGCGGTCGCGCCGCCGAGCAGGACCGCGAACAAGTCGAGCGAGATCGCGCCGAACACGATCCGCTGGCGCCAGACGTAGCGCAACCCCTCCTTCATCAGCGACCAGCGCGAGCCGGGCTGGACCTCCGGCTGGGTGGGCTTGCGGATCGCAGCCACGGCGAGCGCCGAGACGATGTAGAGGGCGAAGGTCGCGAGGTAGGCGTGGGTCGGCGAGAAGGCCACCAGCAGGCCGCCCGCGGCGGGCCCCGCGATGGCCGCCGTCTGCCAGGCCAGCGAGTTCCAGGCGATCGCCCGCGGCAGCAAGGCGCGGCTGACCAGCATCGGCCCGAGCGCGGTGTTGGCGGGCGCGAAGAAGGCGCGCGCCGCGCCGAAGGCTGCGGCCACGATCAGCATCAGCGGCACGCTCACCCAGCCGCGCCAGGTGGCGATCGCCAGCACCAGAACGCTCGCCATCTCGCCCGCGAAGCAGGCGAGCAGCACGGTCTTGCGATCGTGGCGGTCGGCGGTCTCGCCGGCCGGAAGCGTCAGCAGGAAGACCGGCATGAACGCCGCCAGCCCGATCATCCCCACCAGGAAGGCGCTCTCCTCGACCGAGCGGGTCTGGCGGGCCAGCGCATACATCTGCCAGCCCATGGCCACGCTCTGGATCTGCGCCGCGAATCCGCCGGTCCAGCGCGAGACCCAGAAGGCCAGGTAGTCGCGCTCCCTGAGCAGCGCACGGGCGGAGGGGACGATGTCCGGAGCGGCGTCGGCCATGGACGGCAGACCCTGCCTTGCGTCGGGCCGCGCGGCAATGACCGTTGACGCCACGGCCGGCACGCCTTACCTGCGCGGCTCCCGTTGGCGGCGACAGGGCCCCGACCATGCGACTGCGACGACCCCCGAGCGCGGGCCAGCCCCGCTGAACCGTCAACGCCGCCGGCGCATTCCGCCGGTCCGGCCCGTCCCTGTCAGCGCAGTCGTTCCAACCATGAGCCTGAAACCCGACCCGGCGGCCGATCAGCCGCAGCTGGCCAATGAGCGGGCGTCCGACGCCCGGCTCGCCGACGAGGTGATCGACCGGGCGTTCGGCCCGGGACGTTTCGTGAAGGTCTCCGAGCGGGTGCGCGAGTTCGCCAGCTTCGCCCCGGAGCTGTCGTTCTGCGCCTGGCGCGGGCCGCGGATGGTCGGCGTGGTGCGCCAGTGGCGCGTGCGCGCGGGCGAGACGCCGATCGTGTTCCTGGGTCCCGTCGCGGTGGACGCGGACGAACGGATGTCGGGCCTGGGCGGTCTACTGATCCAGCAGGCCTGCGCCGCGGCGAAGGCGGCCGGCGAGGCCGCGATCGTGCTGGTCGGCGACGAGCCCTATTTCGGCCGGTTCGGGTTCTCGGCGGCCTGCGCCCGCGACGTGGAGCTGCCGGGTCCCGTGGACCGCAACCGCGTGCTGGGCGTCGCCTTCCGGCCCGAGGGCGAGCGGCTGAAAGGGATGGTGCGCCCGCTCTAGCGGGGTCCTACGGCCAAGATGAACGGCGGCTGACTGGGCGTTTCGCGCACAGTTCAGCTGTAGCGTCGCAGGGTGCGGGCGGAGCTGAAGGGAAATCGCCATGAAATCCGCCGCTGCCGCCCCCTCCTATGTGGCCCGCCTCTATTTCATCGTCAGCGCGAGCTTCGCCTGCGCCTCGGCGGTGCTCCTGGCGCTGGCCAACCTGCAACCGCAGGGCGCCTTCTGATCCGCGCCGGACCGCGCCTCGCCCGCGCGCGCTCAGAGGGTGAAGATCCAGCCCTGCGGCAGGGTGGCGAACTGCACGTTCCTCAGAATCAGCTCGTCGCCATCGCCCATGTCGACGACAGTGTCGGCGCCCACCTGGTTCAGCATGTAGCTGGTGCCCGGATCGAGCTGCACCCGGTCGCCTTCCATGGCGTTGAAGTCGAGGACCACGTCGACGCCGGCGCCGGAGAAGCTGTGGAAGATGTCGGCCCCGCCGCCGCCGCTGACGGTGTCGGAGCCGCGGTCGCCCGAGATCCAGTCGGCGCCGATCCCGCCGGCGATGGAATCATCCCCCTGGCCGCCGCGCAT
>NZ_JAICYI010000030.1 GCF_025934275.1 Phenylobacterium sp. | reverse complement strand
CTTGTCGCCGGTGTTGACGACGTTGTGCCGGGCGCCGGCCGGGACCACGATCGCATCGTCGCTCTTGATTTTCGTGCGTTCGCCGTCGATCCAGACCTCGCCCTTCCCCTTCTCCAACCGGAAGAACTG
The DNA here is from genome assembly GCF_025934275.1 of Phenylobacterium sp. Classification (GTDB taxonomy): domain Bacteria; phylum Pseudomonadota; class Alphaproteobacteria; order Caulobacterales; family Caulobacteraceae; genus Phenylobacterium. The sequence continues at coordinate 39,412 of NZ_JAICYI010000030.1, read as the reverse complement.
GTCATGGTCGGGATGGACTTCCTCTCCGATCTCCTCGCCCGGCTTTAGGGCCATCACCACCAGTTGCAGGTGCTTGCCGGTATAGAGCACGCGGCGGAAGTCCCTGTTGTCCTCGGTCAGGTCCTCGATGTCCTGGACGAAGCCCTTCATGGTCGATCTCCTGTTGCAGCTCGCCGACGGTAGGTTCGAACCCGCGAGCGGCCATGCGCCATGTCAAACGCCTTCGCCGGATCAAGGGCTGCGCGCTTCGTCCCTTGAGGCTCCCGGACACGCCGTGGGACGCCCTGGAGGTCGTGTGAATCGCACGCAAAAAGCCCTGGGGGGTCAGCTCCGGCCGAAGCCCCTCCCTTGCGTCGGACGCCCGACGGCCGCCGCTCTTTGATCGCTTTTGATCTGGATCAGGAGAACGACGGTTATGTGTTATAGTGAATAGTTCAGCTGGCGGCTGGGCGTCGGCTGCCACGCGATCGAGCTCAAGGCGCCCGGAAAGAAAGTCGCGATGGTCCAGTCCACGACAGAACCATGGCGGGGCCTGCGGGTGCTGGTCGCCGAGGACAACGTGCTGATCGGGGATTTCATCCGGCAGATCCTGCTGGGGGCCGGCTGCAACGTCGTTGGCCCCTTCGAAGATCTCGAGAAGGCTCTCGAAGCCATCCGGCTCGAGCAGATCGACGGCGCCCTGCTTGACCTGGAGCTTGACGGCGTGAGCGTCCTCCCCGCGGCGATCGCCCTGGCCGAACGCAACATACCGTTCATCGTCGCCTCGGGCCGGGCAGGCACGGCGGATCTTCCGCCGCTCCTGGGCGGAGCGCCGTTCCTGCCCAAGCCTTTCGACGCCGCGCGTCTGGAGCGGTTCGTGCACGGCGCTTTTAGCCCGCGATACGCCGCCTGATAACGTAAGGGGGCCAAGGGGCGCTTCCCGAGGAGCCGGCTCGGGACCGGTCTCCTCCCCGCATCAGCCCAGCGAGGGGGCCAGCTATGTCGACCAGCGGTCCAGGTCCGCCGGGTGTGCGTGACACAATGCGGAGGCGGCGGCGACCGGATACCCGCGTCGAACCGGCTCGGCGCATCGATTTCCCGGTGGTGGGCGTTGGCGCCTCGGCCGGCGGCCTCGAGGCTTTTCGCATCCTGCTGCGCGCGCTGCCGCCTAAGAGCGGCATGGCGTTCATCCTGGTGCAGCATCTCGATCCTAGCCACGCCAGCATGATGGTCGAGCTTCTCGCCCCTCATGCCGCCATGCCGATGGTAGAAGCCGCGGAAGGCGCGCTGCTGGAAGCGGACCACATCTACGCAATCCCGCCGGGCCGTTACCTCTCTGTGGAGGGCGGCGCGCTGCGCCTTTCCAGCGTGCCCGGCCGCCCCATCATACGCATGCCGTTCGACTTTCTGCTGGAGTCCCTTGCCGAGCAGTTCGGCGACCACTCCGTCGCCGTGATCCTTTCTGGAACGGGGACCGACGGCGCCATCGGCGCCAAGGCGGTCAAGGCTGCGGGCGGCCTCGTGATCGCCCAGGATCCGGACGAGGCCGAGTACGACGGGATGCCGCGCAACGCCATAAGCGCCGGCGCCGTCGATCTGGTGCTGCCGCTCGCGGGGATTCCCAGGGCGCTTGCCGAGTATGGCGGACACCGCTACCTGAACCCGCGCAGCTCTGGCGAAGACGGTGGCGCAGACGAGGCCTACGGCCAGATCATCGAGTTGCTTCGCAAGCGCACCGCCCATGATTTCGCGCCCTACAAGCGGGGCGCCCTGGACCGCCGCATCGAGCGGCGGATGGCCCTGAACGGCCTTGCCGCGAGCCAGGCTTATCTCGAGCTGCTGGCGCGCGACCCCGCCGAGGTTCAGCGCCTGGCCGACGACCTGCTCATCAATGTCACCCGCTTCTTCCGGGATGGGGCGGCCTTCGACGTCCTCGCGCAGGAGGTCCTTCCCGGCCTGGTGCAGCAGCGTCCGCCGGACCAGCCGATCCGCGTCTGGGTCACGGGCTGCAGCACGGGCGAGGAAGCCTATTCGATCTGCATGCTGCTGCTCGAGGCGATCGCCAGGGCCAAGCGGGACATCCGGCTGCAGATCTTCGCCACCGACGTCGATGCGAAGGCGGTCTCCATCGCACGCGAAGGGCTCTACCCGCCGACCATCGAGGCGGACGTCTCGCCGGAGCGTCTGGCCCGGTTCTTCGTGCGGGAGGAGAAGGGCTACCGGGCGGCCCGCGAACTGCGCTCGTCCATCGTCTTCTCGGTGCATGACCTGGTGAGCGACGCGCCGTTTTCGCGACTGGACCTGATCAGTTGCCGCAACTTGCTGATCTATCTGCGTCCCGAGGTTCAGCAGAAGGTCATCGGCCTCTTCCACTTCGCCCTCGGGGAGGGCGCCGTCCTCTTCCTCGGCGGGTCGGAGACGGTCGGCGCCGCCGGCGACCGGTTCGAGCCGATCTCCAAGAAGCAGCGGATCTACCGTCATATCGGCCGCAGTCGGCCTGGCGATGTGGAACTCCCCCTTGGCCTCGGCAAAGTCGCGCGCACCGTTTGGACGCGGCCGCCGCCGCCAACGTCAGGCCCGCGTCCCGGAGTCGGGGATTTCGCCCGGCGGGTGCTGCTCGAGACCTATGCGCCGGCGTCTATCCTCGTCGGGCGGCGGCGTCAGGGGGTCTACTACTTCGGCCCCACCGACCTCTACCTGAAGATGCCCAGCGGCGAGGCGAGCCTCGACGTGCTGGCGGCGGCGCGCGAGGGATTGCGGGCGGCGATCCGGACGGCGATCGAAAAAGCCGCTCAGCAACCGGACCCCGTCACCGTTGCGGGACGGGTGAAGCGCGACGGCGTCTCGACGCCTGTCGACGTCACCGCTCGGGCGGTGACGAATGCGGGCGAGGACCTGATCCTCCTGAGCTTCGTGGATCTGCCGCAATCTGAGCGCTCCACGCAGGCGCTGCCGGAGCCGCAGGTCGACACCTCGCACGTCGCGCGACTGGAGGAGGAGCTGGAGGCCGCCCGCCGGGACCTTGAGGCGGCCATTCGCGACCGCGACATCGCCGAGGAGGAAATCCGGGCCATCAACGAAGAGGCCATGTCGGTCAACGAGGAGTTCCAGACCACCAACGAGGAGCTCGAGACCTCGCAGGAGGAGCTGCAGTCGCTGAACGAGGAGCTGACGGCGCTGAACAGCCAGCTGCAGGAGGTGCTCGACCAGCAACGCTCCACCGGCGACGACCTCCAGAACATCCTGAACAGCTCCGACATCGCCACCATAATCCTCGACGACCAGCTCAGAATCCGCTTCTTCACGCCGGCCGCGAGGGCGCTGTTCAGCGTGATCGCCACGGACGTCGGTCGCCCGCTGGCCGATCTGGTCCATCACTTCGCCAACGCGGCGCTGCTCAGCGACGCGCGCGCCGTTCTGTCCAGCCTGGTCCCTACCATCCGCGAGGTCGAGGCCGAGAACGGCGCCTGGTACAACTGCCGGACCTTGCCTTTCCGGACCAAGGAAAACCGCATCGAGGGCGTGGTGATCACCTTCGCCGACGTCACGGCCCGGAAACGCGCGGAGGACGAGGCGAACGCGGCCAAGCTCGTGGCCGAGAGCGCAAGCCTGGGCAAGTCCAGGTTCCTGGCCGCTGCAAGCCACGACCTGCGCCAGCCCCTGCAGACCCTGACCCTGCTGAACGGGTTGCTGGGCAGGAAGGTGCAGGACAAGGACACGGTCGAGCTGGTCGCCCGCGGCAACGAAGCCCTTATGGCCATGTCGGGCATGCTCAACACGCTGCTCGACATCAACCAGCTCGAAGCCGGGGTGGTGCGGCCGGAGATCGTGGACTTCCCCATCGCCGACCTGCTCGACCCGCTGCGGACCGAGTTCGCGTACCACGCTAAGGCGAAGCGCCTGGGCTGGCGCGTGCTGCCGTCGCGGCTGGCGGTCCGCACCGATCCGCGGCTGCTGGATCAGGTGGTGCGCAATCTGCTGTCGAACGCGGTGAAGTACACCAAGAAGGGCCGGATCGTCCTCGGATGCCGCCGGCGTGGCGACAAGCTTCGTATCGAGGTCTGGGACACCGGCCTCGGAATTCCCGAGGCTCAGCTTCGCGCGATCTTCGACGAGTTCCACCAGATCGATAATCCGGCGCGGGAGCTCAGCCGGGGACTGGGCCTCGGACTGGCGATCGTGCAGCGCCTGGCGGACCTGCTTGGCCACGCGGTCGACGTCCGTTCGAAGGTTGGCCGCGGATCGGTGTTCTGCGTCGAGGTGCCGCTGTCCCCGGCCGGGGCTCCCCTGGCAGGGAAGCCGCCTTCGACAGTGCTCGACCCGCCTGCAGCACGTGGCGGCACGATCCTGATCGTCGAGGACGACCCGGCGCTGCGGGAGTCGCTGGCGCTGTTTGCTACGACGAACGGCCATGCGGCTGAAACGGCGGCCGACGGCGCCGATGCGATCCGGCTGGTCGAGCGCGAGGGCCTGCGGCCGGACCTCGTCATCGTCGACCACAATCTGCCCCATGACCTGACGGGCCTGCAGGTCCTGTCGCGGCTGCAGGCCACGCTCGGGCCCGGCCTGCCAGCCATCGTCCTGACGGGCGACATATCGACCGCCACCCTGCGCGAAATCGCGGCGAAGGGGTATGAGCATCGGACCAAGCCGGCCTCGACCGAGGACCTGACGCGCCTCATCCGGCGCCTGCTGTCCGAGAGCTCGCCAGAGGCCCCTCGGGCTCGAGACACAAGCGATACCTGATACCGCGGACACGGCGCGGCAGGCCGCTTGCACGCAATGCCGCATGGCGGCCTGCCCGGAGGCGCTGCCGCCGTGGGCGGCTCTCAGCGTCGCCGATATTCGTAGTGGCACTCGCGGTTTCGCTTGGCCTGCTTCTTGGCGATCTGATGGCCCGCGACGGCCCCGGCGCCGGCGCCGATCACGGTCCCGGCGGTCTTCGATCCGTGGCCGGCGACGACGTTGCCCAGGACCCCGCCTGCGACCGCGCCGACCACCGTGCCTTTGTTCGCCTCCTTGCGAACGTCCTTGCACACGAGGACGCGCGTCTCGTGGGAATGTGACCGATGCTTGGTCTGCGCCGCGCCCGCCTCGGTCGTCGAGAACAGGGCCGCAAGGGCCAGGGCCAGGCTGGCGGTGAGGTGAGTTCGCAGGCTGTGCTTCATCGGATGTGCCTTCTGCCAAGGTCGCTGGAGCGTGGCGAGTTCGTGCAGGCGAGATCGCCCCGGCGAGAACTGGCCTCGTGCCGCCATCGCCGGAACGGCGGCCGCAATTCTTCTCAGGTGCGGAAGACGCCCAAGAGCCAAAGCACGATCAGGACGACCACCACCAACCCCAGGACGCCGCCCAATCCGGCGCCGCCATAGCGTCTATAGCCGTAGTAGCCACCGCCTCCGCCAAAGATCAGAACGAGTAGAACAATGATAAGAATCAGGGACATTGGCGGCCTCCCATGCGGTTCTGATTTTGCCGAGGGCCGGGAGCGATCAGCCGCGACCCCCGGTGATGCTGTCACCTCAGCGGGTGCAGTAGTGCCGGTAGCCGTCCTGTCCGGCGTAGGTGCCGGTGTTTGGATCGAAGTCCGGGTACGTTGCGCGGCACCGGCTCTGCCAGTCGCGGTCGTTCCGGTGAGAATAGTAGTGGTCGCGGTCGCTGTTCGACCCCGCTATCGCGGCGCCCAGGGCGAAGCCGATGATGCCGCCTGCGACGGCGGCTCCTGTCGCTGCGTCCTGCTCCTCGTAGTGATCGTTCCGCCAGACGTAGCGATGGCGGTTCTGCTGCTCGACGCGCAGCCGTTAGCGGCAGTCGTCGCGGCGCTCGCCGGCGTAGCAGCCGCCGCCGCTGTATTGAGCCCCATAGTGCGTGCGCTCGCCATAATAGGGGCCGGTGGCGCAAGCGGCGGACGAAAGACCAACAACGGCGGCGAGGACGGTCGTCAGGGCGTGGCGCATATTCGGACCTCTGCTGTCGGCCGACCTCGTCCCTGGCCTTGATTGCGGCTTGGCTCGCCTCAATGATGAAGCTGCACCTCTGCCCGCGGCCGACATTGATCCTGGTCAAGACTGGTCGGCTTGACCCTGCGCACGCTGTAAATCCGATCTTGGCGATGGCCGCAGACGCCGCTCGCTCTTGGCGCGCCGACGGCGCGCCGCCGCCCGGTCTCTTCAGCCCCGTCCGGCCTCGTTCAGCTGGGCGAAGTGCTTTCCGAGCTCGGAATTGGGCGTCTTGGTGAGGTCTTTCTGGAGCTCGGCCGCGACCTTCAGTCTCGTCGGCGCCTCGAGGGCTTCGTTGAGCCATTCGAGCGCGTGGGCCGGCGCGACCAGGACAAGCTGGTCGAACTCCTCGCGGGCGGCGGCCTCGTTCAGCGCTGCGGCGACCTTGGCCACGAAGCTCCGCTTCTCGGCCTGGTGAAGGTCATGGCGCGGCTCGATGGCGTGGTGGGCGGAGCCGGAGCTTTCATGGACTCTCCCGGGTCGCTCGGCGCCAATATCGTGGGTCTTGCCGTGGATTTCCGCAGAGACGAATTCCCGATGGGTTTCGAATGCATCCCGATCGTCGCGCCTTCGCACCACGCGGGCCCGTCCGCCGTCGGTGATCACATACCAGGTCGTGGAGCTTTTCATGTGCTTACACCTCTCGGAACCTTGAGGGCGCCGCCCCGAGCCGGAGTTCGTCAAAGCGCCGCCGCTTGAGACGACGGTCCGGCCTCGACTGACTCCAGGTGGGTATGGATCAAGGAAACAGCTGTGCCGGGGTGCGCGTTCGCGACCTGCGCACGCGCGCGCAACTGCCTTGCGAGCGCCGCCACGATGCTGGTCCCAAGGCCCGGAGTGGCGCTCGCCGCGTCCTCGGGCATGCCGACGCCGTCGTCCGCGACCGACAATGTCCAGTTCCGACCCTGCGCGTGGTAAGCGACCACGATCCTGCCTGGCCGGCCGCCGGGAAAGGCGTGTTTCAAGGAGTTGATCACGAGCTCGGTGACCACCAGTCCGAGGCTCACTGAGACCTCCGCCGGAACGGACCTGGCGTCCGCGTTCACCTCCAAGGTCAGCTGGCCGGGATCGCGGATCATGGACGCGCCGATGCTTTCGCAGAGCTGGGTGAAATAGCCGCGAAGCTCGACATCGCCCAGACGGGATGCGGCCAACTGCTGTTGCAGGGTCGCGACCGACATCACCCGGCTATGGGCGTCCCTGAGATAGCCCCGCGCCTCCTCCGACCGCACCTGCCGCGCGCTCTGGAGGATCACGCTGGCGATGATCTGCAGGCTGTTTGCGACCCGGTGCTGGATCTCCTGAAGCAGGATGGCCTTTTCCCGCAGCAGGTCGTCCTTCAGCTTTTCGGCGAGCCGCGCGTCCGTGACGTCTGTCACGGAGAGCAGGAGGCGGACGTGTTCCGGGTCGCCGTAGTCGAGCTTCTGGGCGTTGATGATCAGGCGTCGCGGTTTGGCCCGGTCGCCCCTCAGGTCCATCTCGTAGGCGTCGACCTGAGCGTTGCCGGCGGACGTCGCCTTCAGCAATGCCCTGAGCTGAGGAACATTCCATTCCCCTGAGTGCAGGTCGAAAAGCGATTGTCCCTCCGCGCTCGTGCGATCGACCTGGAAGGCGGTGAAGAAGGACGCGCTGGCCGCGACGACCTTGAAATCGTCGTCGAGGAGGACCAGCGGCGCGGTCGAGGAGCCGACCACGGCCAAAGCCAGGGCGAGGCCGGTATCCGGATCAAGCGTGGCGCGGGCAGCCATGGCTGTCCCTTCGAACGACCGGAGCCTCGCGGAGCGAAAGACGTACCCGGGATATATCGAGCCTGGGGTGGAACGCAGCCGAGCTCAGCGAGAGAACCTTAGCACGTATGACGGCGCCGTGGCGGACTTTCGAACCGCGCGCCCTGGCCTTCGTATGCGTCAGCACCATCCCTCCGTCGTGTCGTGGGGCGCCCGGCTCAGCGTCTTGGTCGTGCCGAACAGTGGAACGCCGCGAAAGATGCGAGCGACGATCACATCGTCGGACTTGAGCTGGGCCGTCACGTTGTAGGCCCTTCCGTCGTCCGGATTGTAGAACCACCCGTCCACCCAGTGATTGGACCCCGTCGGGCGCAGGCCCCAAAGGATGGTCAGTCCGCAGAGTTTACGTCGCCGCAGCGCGGGAACGGGATTTTTCTTGTCGAGATTCAACGCCCCTTGGGGATCGCGCGGAATCCGCAGCCAGACGATCCGGCCGCACATCAGGCCTTCGCACTCGAAGATCTGCACCGCCACCCGACCGTCCATCAGCCACACGCCGGGCGGCACCGCCGGCGCAGGTTGCTCAACGGCGGGCTGGGCCGGGGCCGCCACGGGGCGGCCGAGCGCTGCGGCGATGAGGATGGCGGCGCCAAGACGCCTCAACCGGTGGCGCGAACGCCATCGTCCCGCTCGACCGTAAGCAATCGCCGTCACTGTGGCCCACGTCCGGATGCGCTCAGAGCGCGCGGCGGCGGAACAGCAGATGGTACAGAAGGAGCAGCACGACCGCGCCAGCCACGGCCACGAACATGCTGTAGAGGTTGAAGCCGGTGACGCCCGCGGCCCCGAAGAAGCGCGTGAATATGAAGCCGCCCACGAAGGCGCCGACAATGCCCAGCACGATGTCCATGATCAGGCCCGCGCCTGTCTTGTTGACGATCCTGCTGGCGATGAAGCCGGCGATGAGGCCCAGAACGAGCCATCCGATGATCGACATTGCAGCTGTCCTTTCTTCGTCCGAAGAGGTGACGGCCTGCCGGGCGGGCGGCCGCAGGTCGGGCAGCATATTGAAGAACCGCCGCGGCGCTTTGACGAGGGTCAAGCACGGTCAGATCTGCGCGGAGGATGCGGCGGCGTCGCAAATGAGAGCCGCGCCGGAGCACGGCGAACGCGCGCCAGTCTCCTTCGGACCGGTCCGCGTCGGGTCCCGCCGCATCTCGTTCGGAATGTCGCTTCCTCTGCCCGCCTTCTAGGATCGCGGGGCCAGCTGTTAGCGTGGGGACATGGACGTCGTCACGACCGTACTGCCGCTGTTGCTCGCGGTCGCGCTTTCGGGAATGGCGGCGCAATTCACGCCGGCGCCGCTCCCGCTCCTGCAGATCGGGCTGGGTGTTGCGCTCGCCCTGATCTTCGGACTGCGCGTGCGGCTGGATCCAGCCCTGTTTTTCGTCCTCCTGGTTCCACCGCTGCTGTTCGCAGACGCCTGGCGCATTCCCAAGGCCGAGGTCTTTCGGCTCAAGGGGCCGATCCTGACGATGGCCATCGGTCTCGTCGTCTTCACGGTCTTGGGGATCGGCTGGTTCGCCCACTGGCTGGTCCCGAGCCTGCCGATTGCGATGGCTTTCGCCCTCGGAGCCGTCCTGTCTCCGACCGATGCGGTCGCGCTGAAGGCGCTCGCGCACGACACCCCTATTCCTCCACGCCTCTTGCACATCCTCAGCGGCGAAGCCCTCATGAACGATGCGACGGGCCTGGTGTGTCTCAGGTTCGCCCTCGTAGCGATGATCACCGGCGCCTTCTCCCTGGCCGGGGCGGCATTCACGTTCGTCGAGCTTGTCGCCGTCGGTCTCCTCGTGGGCGCTGCGGCGGCGTGGCTCTTTGGCGCGGTCCAAAGCCGGATGGTGCGCTGGGGCGCCGACCACTCAGCGACGCAGGTCCTGCTCGGCCTGCTGCTTCCTTTCGCGGCCTATCTCGCCGCCGAGGGCCTGCACGGATCGGGGATTCTGGCGGCGGTCGCCGCGGGGGCGACGCGGGACCGGATGGGACTGCGGAGCGCCGGCAAGCTCGCCACCCGCATGCAGGTGGCCGCGGTCTGGGACATGCTGGAGTTCACGCTCAATGGCCTGATCTTCCTGTTGCTCGGACTGCAGGCTCCAGCGCTCCTGGCGGAAGCTCCCGCGCTGGCCCGGGCCTTCGCGGGCGGCCATGTCCTTCTGCTGGTCGGCTACCTCTTCGCCATCGCCGGGGCGCTCCTGGTCCTGCGGCTGGCCTGGGTCTGGGCCTCGCTCGAATTCACGCTCTATCGATCGTCGCTGCGCGGGGTGACGAGGTCCCATCCCGGGTTCCGGGTCATCGCCGCGAGCGCGGTCGCGGGCGTGCGCGGCGCCATCACCCTCGCGGCGGTCCTTTCCCTCCCCCTGGCTCTGCCCAACGGCGCGCCGCTCCCCGGCCGCGATCTGGTGGTCTTCTTCGCCATGGGTGTGATCCTCTGCTCCTTGCTCACGACGGCGGTCGTCTTTCCGTTGCTGCTTAAGGGACTCGCCTTGCCCGACGAGGCCGCCGCCGTGGCCGAGGAACGGCGCGCGCGGCTGGCCCTGGCCGAAGCCGCCCTTCGACAGATGGAGGAAGTCGGACATGCGACGGCTGCGGGTTCCACGGGTCCCGAACGGATCGCCGACGCGGAGGCGGGCGCGCTGGTGATGGACGACTATCGGGCGCGGCTCGAGGCGAAGGCGCAGACGGAGGAAGCGCGCCGGAAATTGCGGCGGTCGTCCGCCGCCGACCGAACCTTTCGTCTGGCCGCCCTGCGCGCGGAGCGGGACGAACTGTCCCGCCTGAGGGAGAGGGCGGAAATAGGCGACGCGGGCTTCCGGAAACTCCTGCACGAGCTGGATTTGGCGGAAGCGGCGCTCGCTGGAGCGAAAGGCCATCAATAGGCCCGCGGATCGCGCCGCAATCTCGCCCGTTTGCGCGGAACGGCGGGTGGTCTGGGACGTTGCGGTGGGGCATCGAGACGTTCGTCGAACGCCCTCGCAAATGAAGGTGGGAGTCGCCCGGTGACGGCGAGCCTGGTGAAATCCAGCGACGTGATTGGCATGCCGCTCACGGGCCAGGAGGGGCGAAAGCTCGGGACGGTGCGGGAGATGTACGTCGATCCCGCGGCCGGCTCAGTGGCGTACCTCATCGTGGAGGCGGCCGGCTTGATCGGCGGTTCGGGCAAATATCATCCCGTGCCTTTCAGGATCGCGCGCTATGACGGCGTCGGCCGGTCGTTCCAGGTCGACGTCACCAAGGACCGCTTCAAGGAATCGCCAAGCTACGACCGTGAGCAGCTCAGCGGCGCAGGGTACGGATGGGCTGAGCAGGCCGGCCGTTTTTTCTCTGCATCGCCCGCCTCGGGGGAGGCCTGACCGCAGTCTCCACGCACGATTGCGCCAGCGCCCGCGCAACGGGCTCTCGCCGGCCTCTCCACGCCCGTTAGGGATGGTCCGCCTCGTCCTTGGCGATCAGGGCGTCGAACTCGAGAATCTCGCGCCTGAGATCGGCGGCCGCCTCGGCGGACATGTCCAGTCCGCCGGAGCGCAGGGTGAGCGCGCCCCTCTCGAACATGTTCAGTTGCCGGATCAGCATCGTGCGCAGGTCGCGCCAGCGCTGAACGATCTCGGTCTGCGTTTCCATCCCCGGAGCATATGGCCATGCGCCCGCCAGAGCGACCGGAGTCCCGCGGTCCCCTCGAGCCGCCGGTCCAGCTGGACCGGAACCCGGCGCTAGCCGGGGTTCATCGGCTCCCGCACGTGCAGCATCTTGCGCAGCAGGAGATCGTCAGAGGCCCTGCGTTGCGCTTCGAGCCTCGCAAGCTGCTCGGCATAGGTGGGCGTGGGCGCATCGACGGCTGGGGAGAGCACCGGGGGCGGCTCCGTGGCAGGCTTCATCGGCGTTCCAGGTCGCGTACGCAGGCGCGCAGCAGCTGTGTTCGGGCAGGCGTGAGGTTTGCGGCCTTGAGCTCTTCAAGCGCGCCATCCAAGGGCCATCCGCGATGACGCGTCCCCAGCATCCAAATCTCCGTCCTGACCTCCGCGTCCGTGGGGAAGGCGCCGCGCCACCAGGAACCGATGCTCATCGGCTGGGCCTTGCAAAGAACTTGGACATCGTCGTCTCCGATGGCGCCGCATCCGACGAGATCGACCGCTTCGATGGCGGCACACGCCCGACGGCGCTCGCCACACACGTGGGAAGCCGCCATGCCGATTACGAGGCCTCGACTCCGGGCTCCGGCGCGGCCGAGGCTCAGACCGGTCCCGGAGCGCTCTCCCCAAGTGGTTCATCACCAGAGCCCTCGCCGCACTTCGCCACGTCCGATGGTCTGGGTGCTCCGCCCAGACGTCCTCTGGTGAATCGCGAACCGGCACCCCATATCCCCTGCGTGTCGTCGGTCCTGTGCCGAGAGACAAGCGGTCGATCATCTCCGACGCGGCGCACACTTCGAGACAATCATGCCTGTGCTTTTCGCTACGTCCGCGGCGCTTGTCGTGGTCGCGGTTATCCTTCCAAAATTCTTCAGCCTTATCGGCAAACGGCGGCCGCTGTGACCGCCTCCATGTCTGCGGACCTCGCCCGGGACAACAGCTTCCTGCGCCAGCGCAACGCCCAGCTCCAAGGTGACGTCACCGCCCTCCAGGCGGAGGTCGAGCGGCTTCGCCAGATCGTCGAGCGGCTGCATGGTCGCACCCCCGGGCGCCCGCCGAATCCGCTGGGCGGGGGGCAATCGTCATGATCGCAAGCGATATCAGGGCCGCGGAGTATCGCGCCAAGGCCCGGCAGGCCCTCGCGACCGCCGGGTCCAGCGGTCTGATCCAGGTCCGGCGCCGCCAGGAGGCGGCCGCAGACGTATGGATGGGGCTAGCCGACTTCGAAGATCGACGGAGCGCTTACGCCCGCGACATGGGCGCCGGTCCGCCGGCCAGAGCCAGGCCGGCGTTTGGCCTGGTTTCCCCGACGGTTCCCCTCTAGCAAGCCCTGGCCGCGCCCGCAGGCGTCAGCGTCCGGCTCATCGCCACGGCCCGTCCCGCCAAGGGGTCCGCCTACGCCTTCACCGGCTTCTCGAGCTCGTAGAGCGCTTCGCCGACCGCTTCGAGCTTGGCGCGGAGGTTCACTTGCGCGTCCGCCAGCGCCTGGTTGTAGAAATAGGGCCCGATGCGCTCGGCGATGAAGTCCAGGAGGAACTGGACGTCGAAGGGCGTGACCTCCACCTCCAGCTCGGTCTTGAGGTAGGCTGCAAGCGCCCGGACCGCCGCCTCGCGGGCGTCCTTGGCGAGTTCGATCTTCGGCATGGGAGCCCCCCACCTTGGCAGCCACCCTTTACGGCATCCGCAACTGCGACACGATGAAGAAGGCCTGGACCTGGCTCGACCGGGCGGGCGTCGCCTACGCGTTCCACGACTACAAGAAGCAGGGGATCGAGCGGAGCCGGCTGCAGGCCTGGGTGCGGGAGGTCGGCTGGGAAACCCTGCTCAACCGGTCGGGGACCACCTTCAGGAAGCTTCCGGACGCGGACAGACAGAACCTCGATGCGGCGAAGGCCATCGCGCTGATGGCGGCCCAGCCCTCGATGATCAAGCGCCCGGTGCTGGACCACGACGGCAAGCTGCTGGTGGGCTTCCGGCCGGAGGCCTATGCGGCGGAGTTCGCTTGAACGGCGGTGGCCCTGCGCCCGGTTGCGGCGGATACTGCGGCGTCGCATCCGTCCGGGGCGCCGGCGGCGACTAGGGGCGAGCGCGGGCGGGGAGGGGCTCCGCATGCGCCGTCCAGGAGCGACAGCTCATGTACTTCGACGATTTCTTCCGCAGCTACTGGTGGCTGCTGTTTCCCATCGGCTTCTTCGCCTTCGGCGCGTGGGATCGCTGGCTCGCCTACAAGCGCAGCCGCGACCACCTGGAGCTGATCCGGAGCTATCACGCCCAGGGCAAGGAGCCGCCGCCGGAGCTGCTCCGCGCGGCCGGCGATCCCTATGCGGACCCGGCGTGGGGGGCGGGCGCGCCGCCGCCCTATCCGGGACCCTATGGCCTTTACGGCCGTCGCATGTGGCGCCGCTACTATCGCTGGGGACCCTATTGGCAGTGGCGCAGCGCCTTCGTCACGGGCGCAGTGGCGGCCGGGTTCTGGTGGGCGTCTGAGTACTCCGACATCCCCGGCGCTTACGGCGCCTTCCGGCTGGTCGCGGTCGTCATGAGCTTCGTCTTCGTGGGCAACCTGCTCGGGGCGATCTTCTCGAGCGCCTTCCGTCCGAGATGAAGCTGGAGGGCCTCGACGAGAGCCTCGTCGCCGCGGCCCAGGCGGGGTCGACGGAGGCCTTCTCGCGGCTCGTGGAGCGGCATCAGCAGGCGGTGCGCGCGTTCCTCAGGCGGGCATGCGGCGACTGGGGGCTGGCCGACGATCTTGCGCAGGAGACCTTCCTCGCCGCCTGGTCGCGGATCGGCCGGCTGAAGCGCGGCGCGAGCGTCAGGGCGTGGCTCTGCGGCATCGCCTACCGCAAGCACCTGACGGCGCTTCGCGCCTCGTTTCGCAGCCGCGCCCGGGACGGCGCCTACGAGGCCGCGCGGACCCAGGCCGCGGGCGGCCGCCTGGATGACCGGCTGACGCTCGAGCGCGTGTTGGCCGCCCTGCCGCCGGACCAGCGCGCCTGCGTTGCCCTGTGCCTGGCGGCGGAGTTCAGTCACGCCGAGGCGGCCGAGGCGCTGGGCCTGCCGCTCGGCACGGTGAAGAGCCACGTGACGCGCGGCCGCGCGCGTCTCTTGGAAGCGTTGGGAGTGCAAGATGACCGAGGCTGACGCGCGCCTGGCGGCGCTGTTCGCCGGCGACGCGCCGCCGGCCCGCGATCCGGACTTCTCCACCGCGGTGATGGAGCGGCTGGCGCGCCGGAGGTGGCTGGAGGACCTCGCCCTGCTCGCCGGCCTCAGCGTCGTCGGCGGCGCGGCGCTCTGGGGCCTGTGGCCCGCGCTGCAGCCGACGCTCGCGGCGCTGTCCGGCGCGCTCGCGCCGGCCGCGGCCCTGCTGGCCGCCGCGCTTTGGGGCGCGGCGCTGCTCGGCGGCCGGCCCGCCGGGGCGCTCGGCGCGGAATCATGAGCAAAGTTTAAGTCGCGTTCGTGCATCCGTCGTCCGGCGGCCGAGCCTCTTTCTCCACGAGAAGCACGCTCGATCGCTGTGCAATTGAGAAAAAGGGGCAACCGATGGTCGCGATTATGATCCTCCTGATCATCTTCGGTTCGATCACCGCCATGGTGGTCGCGCCGATGTACTTCCGCTCGCAGGAGCGCCAGCGAATGCTGGAAATGATGCGGGTCGCCATCGAGAAGGGCGAGCCGATGCCGGAGAACGTCACCGAGGCGATCTCCCGCAGCGCCAGGATCCGGCCGGCGCTGTCGCCGCAGCGCGACCTGCGCACCGGCATCATCTGGCTGGGCGTCGGCGTCGGCCTGGCCGCCATGGGCCTCGCCCTGAATTTCGATGATCCGGACGCCACCATGCCGATGATCGGCATCGCCTGCTTCCCGGCGTTCATCGGGATCGCCTTCATCGTCATGTACTTCCTCAACCGCGATCGCGAGTAGGCGGACCGGCCGAGGGGGAGAGGCCCATGGCGGGCGCCACACAGCTGAGGATCGCAAGCCTCCACGACGTGGAGCTGTGCGGTCTGGCGGCCACCGGCGAGCGGCGAGCCTTCGGAGAGCTCGTGCGCCGGCACGGCTCCAGCGTGCGCGCCCTGCTGCGCCGCATGGGCGCCCAGCCCAGCCAGGCCGACGACGTGGCGCAGGACGCGTTCATCACCGCCTTCGAGCGGATCACCGACTTCCGGGGCGAAGGGACCTTCGCCGGCTGGGTGAAACGCATCGCGGCGCGGCTCTACCTGAAGCGTCTGCAGCGCGAGCGCCGGCTCGGCGAGCTGGCGGCGGAGAGCGCGCCCGCGGACGAGGGCCAGGTTGCGGCCGACGCCGAGGCGGCGATCGATCTCGACGGCGCGCTGAAGGCCCTGGCGCCCGGCGAGCGGGTCTGCGTCACCCTCTGCTTCGGGACGGGGCTGAGCCATGCGGAGGCGGCGGAGGCCTTGAACCTGCCGCTGGGAACGGTCAAATCCCATGTCAAACGTGGTCTGGATAAGCTCAGAGCGCGCCTGGCGCCGGCCGGCGGCGCCTCGCTGGAAGGGAGACGCGGCAATGGCTGAGGTCGACTTCGAGCGGCGGCTTGAGCGCCTCTTCGCGGACGCCCCGGAGCTGCCGGACGCGGCCGCCTTCGCCGGGCGGGTCGAGCGGCGGCTGAACACCGGCTGGACCGCGCGCCGCTGGCTGATCGGCGCCGCGGGCGTCGGCGGCGGGATCATCGGCGCCAGCCAGATCGTGATGTCCAACCTCGTGCAGCGCGTGGAGTCCGCGGGCGATTCCGCTAAAGTTCTCAGCGCCGGCTTGACTCAGATCACGCCGAGGGCCGAATGGCTCACGAGCCTCTACAGCGGGGGCGCTGTGGTGTGGATCGCATCGGCCCTGGCCATCGTGGCCATGGGATTTGCGCTCTCCCGCGTGATCGAGGAGCTCTAGCTTTTCATGTCATCCCATCGGCAGGAGCGGGTCCGGCGGCTTGCGGCGCCTGACATTACGCAGCGTAAATCCAAGACGCCGATCGTCTGCCTGACCGCCTACACCACCCCCATGGCCGAGATCCTGGACGAGCATTGCGACCTGCTCCTGGTCGGCGATTCCGTGGGCATGGTGATTCACGGCCTGCCGAACACCGTGGGCGTGACCATGGAGATGATGATCCTGCACGGCCAGGCGGTGATGCGCGGCTCGCGCCACGCCATGGTGGTGGTCGACATGCCGTTTGGCGCCTACGAGGGCTCGCCGGAGACCGCCCACGCCAACGCCGTGCGGCTGATCAAGGAGACCGGCGCCCAGGCGGTGAAGGTGGAGGCCGGCCCGACCGTGGCCGAGACCATCGGCTACCTTGTCCAGCGGGGCGTTCCGGTGATGGGCCATGTGGGGCTGCGGCCGCAGGCGGTGCACCTGGAAGGCGGCTTCAAGGCCAAGGGCCGCGAGTCCGAGGAGCGCCAGCGGATCCTCGAGGCGGCGCGCGCCGCGGCGCACGCCGGCGCCTTCGCCCTGGTCGTCGAAGGGGTGGCCGAGGGCCTCGCGCGCGAGATCACCGAGGCGGTCCCGGTCCCGACCATCGGCATCGGCGCGTCCTCCGGCTGCGACGGCCAGATCCTGGTCACCGACGACATGCTGGGGCTGTTCGACTGGACCCCGAAGTTCGTGCGCCGTTACGCCGACCTGCGCGGCGAGATCTCGCGCGCGGTGGGCGCCTACGCCGACGACGTCCGCGCCCGCCGCTTCCCGGGCCCTGCGGAGATCTATTTCGCCAAGGCCGGCTGAGCCTACTCGGCGGGCTCCAGCTTCCCGGCGCGGGCGATCACGCTGTCGACATAGGCGCGGCGCGCGTCGAAGTCGCGGGCGATGGTCTCGTCCTCGTCCTGCAGCGCCTGCACGTCGGCCTCGGCGAATTCCAGGATGCCCATCTCGCCGTAGCCCTTGCGGATCGTCTCGCCCCAGAGCCCGATGTCCTTCACGATCGGCACGATGCGGGTGAACAGGCTGGAGCGGAACTTCTGCATGAAGCCGGAATCGTACATGTGCGCGGCGCACTCGGCGGGATCGAGGCCCAGCGTCTTCCAGACCTCCACGGCATCGAACCGGTCGCGCATCAGGTAGCAGGCCTCCAGCAGGAATTCTTCCCGCTCGTCGCGCTCCTTCTGGGTCAGCTGCGGATAGTAGTCGCGCAGCGCCAGCCGGCCGAACGCCACGTGCCGGCTCTCGTCCTGCATCACGTAGGCGTTGACCGCCGCCGCCAGCGGGTTCTGGGCGTGGTCGCGGATCTGCTGGAAGGCGGCGAGCGCCAGGCCCTCGATCACCACCTGCATGCCGAGGTAGGTCATGTCCCAGCGGGTATCCCGCAGCACCTGGTCGATCAGCTCCTGCAGGGGCGGGGTCATCGGATAGGCGACGCCGAACTTCTCAAGCAGGCGCTTGTAGCTCTCCACGTGGCGCGCCTCGTCGATCACCTGGGTGGCGGCGTAGAACTTGGAATCCACGTCCGGCACCTGCGTCACGATCTTGGCCGCGCAGATCAGCGCGCCCTGTTCGCCCTGCATGAACTGGCTGATCTGCCAGGCCTGGAAGTGCCGGCGCACGCGCGCCTTCTCCTTGGCCGACATCTTCTCGTAGGTCGCCATCCCGGAGATCGGCAGCATCTCCTCGGGCAGCTGCTCGGGGTTGTCCTCGTCGAGCTCCTGCGACCAGTCGATCCGCGTCTCGGCGTTCCACTGCATCTCCACGCCGCGGCGGTAGAGGTGCATCATCGTCTGGCGGCCATCGTCGTAGTCCCAGTTGAACCGCGCATCGAAGGCCTGGGGCACGGCCCAGACGGCGCCGTCGGGCGGGATGGCGTAGACGTCCTTGATCGACATGGGGCGCGTTCCTTGCGGTCCCGGGGCGGCTCTCGCCGCGGGCTCGCGATCGACGTTAGCCCAAGCGCGCGCGGACGTCATTTTCCAACCGCGAGTTCGCCCGATGCGGCCAAGTGGCAGGCGTTGCGGGGCCCTGCGGCGCGCTATAGGTTCCCGGCCTCTGCGCGGCGCGGCCGCCATTCCCCGGAGTCCCGATTGACCGATCTGTTCGAAGAGGTCGAGGAGCAGCTTCGCTCCGAGCGCTATCGGGCGCTGGGGCAAAGGGCCTTGCCGTGGGTGCTCGGCCTGGGCGCGGCCGCGCTGATCGCGGCGCTCGCGGTCTGGGGCTGGCAATCCTATCGCCAGCAGGCGATCGCCAAGGCCTCCGACGAGTACGGCGCAGCCCTCGACGCCATGGGCCAGGGCCACAAGGCGGCCGCCGCCCGGCTCTGGACCGAAGTCTCCAGGTCGCCCGCAAAAGGCTACAGGTCGCTCGCCCTGATGCAGCTCGGCGGGTTGAGCATGGGCGACAACAAGCCCGCCGAGGCGGTGAAGTACTTCGATCGGGCGGCCCAGGCCGCGCCCGACGACATCATCGGCGACGCCGCGCGCCTCAAATCTGCCTTCGCCTTGCTCGACACCGCCCCGGAGACGCAGGTGGAGGCGCGCTTGACCCCGCTGATCGGCGACAAACGCCCCTACCGGGTGCAGGCGCGCGAGGCGCTCGGCTTTGCCAAGCTGATGGCCGGCGACGGCGCGGGCGCCCGGCGCGAGTTCTCGATGATCGCCAACTCCCTCGACGCGCCGGAGGGCGCGCGGGAGCGCGCCAAGGCGGCGATCAACCTGATAGACTCCGGCTCGGCCAAGGCGGTCCCCGGACTCGCCAAGGCCCAGGCGGCGCTGCCGCCGAGGCCGCAGCTCACGCCAGGCGGAGCCCCCGCACAGCCGCAACCGCAAGTCCCGGAACCGCAATGACGCCGCAGCGCCGCCACGTCCTCCTCGCTGTCCTGCTGAGCGCCGCGATCGGCGCGAGCGGCTGCTCGACGGTCAGCCGGCTCAATCCCTTCCACGGGTCGTCAGGGTCCAAGGAGAGCGCGGCCGAGGGCCCGCGGATCTCGATCCTGCAGCCTGAGGAGCAGCTCACGCCGGCCGCGGCGCTGAAGGGAGTCGACTTCTCCCTGCCGCCCGCGGCGCCCGTCGCCGACTGGCCGCTGCCCGGCGGCACGCTGGAGCAGTCGGTCGAGAACATCGACGCCGCGCCCAGTCTCGCCATCGTCTGGCGCCGCGGCATCGGTCAGGGCACGAACAACGCGATCCACATCACCGCCCCGCCGATCGAGGCGGCGGGACGGGTTTACACCATGGACGCCGAAGCCGGCGTCTCGGCGCACGACGCGCGCACGGGCGCCGAGGTCTGGCGCGTGAACCTGCGGCCCACCGACAACCGGCGCGACCGGGAGTCGTTCGGCGGCGGCCTCGCTTTCCTGGACGGCAAGCTCTACGTCTCGTCGGGCTTCCGCTTCGTGGCGCAGCTCGATGCGGCGAGCGGCAGGCTCGGATGGCGGACGCGCACCGACGAGCCGATCCACGCCGCGCCCACCGTCGCCGACGGCCGCGTCATGGTGGTGGCGCTGGACAACTCCCTGCTCACCTTTGACGCGACCACCGGCCAGCCCGGATGGAGCTACCAGGCGCTCTCGGAGCCGGCGCGGATCCTCGCCGCATCCAGCCCGGCGGTGTCCGGCGACACGGTGGTGGCCTCGTTCGGCTCGGGCGAGTTGGTCGCGCTGCGCACCGCCAACGGCAACGACCTGTGGGACGAAGCCTTGTCGCGCGCCAGCCGCACCAGCGCGCTCTCCGAGATCCGCGACATCCCCGGCCGCCCGGTGATCTACCGCGGCGACGTTTTCGCGGTGAGCCACTCCGGCGTGTTCGCCGCCACCGACCTGCGCAGCGGCCAGGCCCGCTGGAGCCTGCCGGTGGTGGGGATAACCTCGCCCTTGCCGGTCGGCGATGTCGTCTACGTGGTCTCCAAGACCGGGCAGCTGATCTGCGCCTCGCGCGACAGCGGCCAGATCTATTGGACGCGCGATCTCAACCAGGGCTTCGTCGGCAAGCGCCGCGGCGGCTTCTTCGGGATCGGCGGCTCGCGCAGCATCCGGCCGATCTGGTCCAGCCCGATCCTCGCTGACAACCGGCTGATCCTAACCGGCTCGTCCGGCGACCTCATCGCGGTCAACGCCAAGACCGGCGCGATCGAGAAGCGGGTCGACCTCGGCGCGCCGACGCTGCTCTCGCCGATCGCGGCAGGCGACATGATCTATGTGGTGACCGACAACGCCCAGCTGATCGCGCTGCGCTAGTCCGGAGGTGGACCGACGTCATGGCGCTGAAACTGGCGATCGTCGGCCGTCCCAACGTCGGTAAGTCCACGCTGTTCAACCGTCTTGCGGGGCGCAAGCTCGCCATCGTCGACGACATGCCCGGCGTCACCCGCGACCGCCGCTTCGCCACCGGCCGGCTCGGCGACCTCGATCTCGAGCTCATCGACACCGCCGGATTCGAGGACGTCACGGACGAGAGCCTGGAAGCCCGCATGCGGGTCCAGACGGAGCGGGCCATCGACGAGGCCGACGTGGCGGTGCTGGTCATCGATGCGCGCGAGGGCGTGACGCCGCTCGACGAGGTGTTCGCCGATCTGCTCCGCAAGCGCGGCAAGCCGGTGGTCGTGGCGGCCAACAAGGCCGAGGGCCACGCGGGCGAGGCCGGCGCGCTGGAGGCCTATCGCCTGGGCCTGGGGGAGCCCGCGCCGATCTCGGCCGAGCACGGCGAGGGGATGAGCGATCTCTATGCGGCGATCTCCGCCGTCGCCTGGCCGGAAGAGGACGCGGCGGAGGACGAACCCGGCGAGAAGCCGATCCGCATCGCCATCGTCGGCCGGCCGAACGCGGGCAAGTCGACGCTGGTCAACCGGCTGATCGGCGAGGAGCGCCTCCTCACCGGCCCCGAGGCCGGCATCACTCGCGACGCCGTCCCCGTCGACTGGGTCTGGCAGGATCGCCGCATCCGCCTGGTCGACACCGCCGGCCTCAGACGCAAGGCCAAGGTGCACGAGAAGCTCGAGAAGCTCTCCACCCAGGACGCGATCCGGGCGATCACCTTCGCTGAGGTGGTGATCCTGGTGATGGACGCCACCCACCCATTCGAGATTCAGGACCTGCAGATCGCCGACCTGGTCGAGCGGGAGGGCCGCGGGCTGGTGTTCGCCCTCGCCAAGTGGGACCTGGTCGCCGAGCCCCAGGCGGTGCTGCGTGAGCTCGTCGAGGCGGCGCAGCGGCAGCTCCCGCAGGTCAAGGGCGCGCCGATCGTGGCGCTGTCGGCCGAGACCGGGCGCGGGCTCGAGCGCCTGATGCCCGCCGTGATCAAGGTGCACGACGACTGGTCGACCAAGGTCAAGACGCGCGACCTGAACGACTGGCTGCAGATCGCCATCCAGCGGCATCCACCGCCGGCGGTGAACGGCCGGCGGATCAAGCCCAAGTACATGGCCCAGACCAAGGCGCGGCCGCCCACCTTCGTGCTGTTCGCCAGCCGCGCGGCGCAGCTGCCGGACAGCTACCGGCGCTACCTGGTCAACTCGCTGCGCGAAAGCTTCGATCTGCCGGGCGTGCCGATCCGGCTGACGGTCAAGTCGAACCGCAACCCGTACGCCGAGGGGGAGGAGCGCGCTCCGGCGCCGCGGCCCGGCCTCAGGCCGGCGCGAGGCGGCCGGTCTGCTTCCACGCGGCGAAGCTCACGGGCTTGATCGGAAGGTCCAGGTCGGCCAGCGCGAGCTCGACGACCAGCGGGCCGATTTCGGCGGGCTCCGGCAGGGTCTGCGGGTCCTCGCCGGGCATCGCCTCGGCGCGCATGCGCGTGCGCATGGGCCCGGGACTCAGCAGCACCCCGCGCACGCTGGTCTTCTCGAGCTCGTCGGCCCAGGTGCGGACCATGGCTTCCAGCGCCGCCTTGGTGATCGCGTAGGGGCCCCAGAAGGCGCGCGGATGGGCGGCGGCGCCGGAGGTCAGGAAGATCGCCCGGGCGGCCGGGGCGGCGCGCAGCAGCGGCTCGGTCGTGCGGATCAGGCGATAGCTCGCCGTCAGGTTCACCGCCACCACGCGGTCCCAGTGCGCGGGCTCGATGTGCGACACCGGCGTCATGGGGCCCAGGATCGCCGCCGCGTGCACCAGCACGTCGAGCCGGCCGAACCGCTGATGGATCTGGTAGCCCAGCTGGTCGAGGCCGCTCCCCTCGGCGATGTCCAGCGGAACGAGCGTCGCGCCCTGGCCGGTCGCGGCGCGGACCTCGTCGTCCAGCTCCTCGAGCCCGCCCTGGGTGCGGGCGACGGCGATCACGTGGGCGCCGGCCTTGGCCAGCGCCAGGGCCGCGGCCCGGCCGATCCCGCGGCTCGCGCCGGTGACCAGCGCGATGCGCTCGGAGAGAGGGGCCGCCTCGGACATGGCGCGCTTCCTAGCGGCTCTCCGCCTCGCTGTCCCGCCGGTTCGCGTAGCGCGAGGCGATCACCGCGCAGGCCATCAGCTGGATCTGGTGGAAGACCATCAGCGGCAGCAGCGCGACGCCGGCGGCCGGGCCGGGGAACAGCACGCCGGCCATCGGCACGCCGGACGCCAGGCTCTTCTTCGAGCCGCAGAAGACGATGGTGATCTCGTCGGGCTTGGCGAAGCCGAGGGCACGCGCGGCCGACCAGGTGGCCAGGAGCACGACGGCCAGCAGCCCGGCGCAGATCACCAGCAGGCGCGTCAGGTCAAGGGCCCCGACCATCCGCCAGACGCCGCCCACCACCGCGCTCGAGAAGGCGGTGTAGACGACGAGCAGGATGGAGCCGCGATCGATCTTCGACAGCCAGCCGGCGTTGCGCGTCACGAAGCCGCCGATCCAGCGGCGAAGCAGCTGGCCCGCGAGGAACGGCGCCAGGAGCTGCAGGACGATGGCCTGGACCGCGTGCGGGCTCGCCGCCCCCTTGGCGTGCAGGGTGAGCGCCACCAGCAGCGGCGTCAGGGCCACGCCGAGCAGGTTGGAGGCCGAGGCGGCGGCGACGGCGGCGGCCACGTTGCCGCGGGCGATCACCGTGAAGGCGATCGAGGACTGGATGGTCGAGGGAAGGCAGCCCAGGAAGACGACGCCGCCGGCGAGCGCCGACGGCGTGATCCAGGCGGGCAGGGCGGCCAACCCGAGGCAGAGGATCGGGAACAGCCCGAACGTCGAGCCCAGCACCACGAAATGCAGCCGCCAGTGCGTCAGGCCGCCGATCACCGCCTCGCGCGAGAGCCGCGCGCCGTGCAGGAAGAACACCAGGCCGATGGCGATGCTGGTCGCCAGGCCGAACGCCGGCGCGGCCGCGCCGCGGGCCGGGGCGAGGGTCGCGATCGCCACCATCGTCAGGATCAGGACCAGGTACCAGTCGGGCTTGAGGCGTCCCAGCCAGCCCTGCCGCGCGCGGCTCGTCCGCGCGGCGTCTGCGCTCACGCGCCGACCAGGAACGAGAGCTGGCGCTCCACGGCCTCGTTGCGGCCCTCGGCGATCTCCCGATCGAGCAGCCGCGTGGGGTAGTCGCCGGTGAAGTAGTGGTCG
Organism: Phenylobacterium sp.; assembly: GCF_025934275.1. Taxonomy (GTDB): domain Bacteria; phylum Pseudomonadota; class Alphaproteobacteria; order Caulobacterales; family Caulobacteraceae; genus Phenylobacterium. Next base: position 15,587 of record NZ_JAICYI010000030.1, on the reverse strand, counting down.
GTGAACTGCGGGTGGGCGGCGTCGCGCGGACCCGCCTCCATCGCCCAGTAGAGCCCGTCGACCGAGAGGTAGCCCATGGAATCCACGTTGAGGATCTTGGCGATCTCCTCGACCGAGTGGTTGGCCGCCAGGAGCTTGTCGCGGTCGGGCATGTCGATGCCGTAGAAGTCCGGCCACTTCAGCGGCGGCGAGGCCGAGCGCAGGTGCACTTCCTTGGCGCCCGCCTCGCGGACCATGCGCACCACGCGGATCGAGTTCGTGCCGCGGACGATGGAATCGTCCACCAGCAGCACCTTCTTGCCGGCCAGCACGGCGCGGTTCGGCGACAGCTTCATCCGCACGCCCATCTCGCGCTGGCCCTGGGTGGGCTGGATGAATGTCCGCCCCACATAGTGGTTGCGGATGATCCCGAGCTCGTAGGGCAGGCCCGCTTCCTGCGCGAAGCCGAGCGCCGCCGGGACGCCGGAGTCCGGCACCGGGACGACCACGTCCACGTCGGCCGGCGCCTCCTGGGCGAGCCTGCGGCCCATGCGCTTCCTGACCTCGTAGACCGACTTGCCGTTCACCATCGAGTCCGGGCGGGCGAAGTAGACGTACTCGAAGATGCAGGGCCTCGCCCGCTCGGCGGGGAACGGCCGGTAGGACGTCAGGCCGTCGTGGTCGATCACCACCAGCTCGCCGTGCTCGACGTCGCGCACGAAGCGCGCGCCGATCATGTCGAGGGCGCAGGTCTCGGAGGCCAGCACCGCCTTGCCGTCCAGCTCGCCGAGCACCAGCGGGCGGATGCCCAGCGGGTCGCGCACCCCGATCAGCTTCTTGTTGGTGATCGCCACCAGCGCATAGCCGCCCTCGATCTGGGCGAGCGCATCGATCAGGCGCTCGACGAAGCGGCGCTTCCGCGAGCGCGCGATCAGGTGGAGCATCACCTCGGAATCGGAGGTGGACTGGAAGATGCGGCCCTCCGCGACGAGTTGTTCGCGAAGCGTCAGGAAGTTGGTCAGGTTGCCGTTGTGGGCGAGCGCGACGCCGCCGCTCTCGAGGTCGGCGAACATCGGCTGGACGTTGCGGATGAACGAGCCGCCGGCGGTGGAGTAGCGGGTGTGGCCGATCGCGGCGCGGCCGGGCAGGCGCTGCATCAGGTCCATGCCGCCGAAGGCGTCGCCCACGTGGCCCATGTGGCGTTCGGTGTGGAAGCGCTGACCGTCGAACGAGGCCATGCCGCAGGCCTCCTGGCCGCGGTGCTGCAGGGCGTGCAGCCCGAGCGCGACGATCGCCGCGGCCTGGTCGACGTCGAAGATCCCGAAGACGCCGCACTCCAGCCGGGGCGTGTCGTCCAAGGGGTCACGAACGGGGGGTGACCATCGTTCGTGCATCTGGCTCATGGGGCCTTCTCCGGATCGTCGGTCCCGCCGCGATCGGCGGCGTCGTAGCTTCCCGCGGCGCGTCTGTCACCTGAGCCGCCGCCCACCACGTGCTCGATGGCCGGCTTCAGGCGCCCGGCGAAGTGCAGGCCCTGAGGCGCGAGCTCGGTGATCAGCCCGCCCATGGCGCGCGCCGCGGGCCAGGTCGCCGAGCCGGTGATCCAGCTGGGGCGCAGGTCCTCGGGCGTGGCGGCGTTGAACATCAGATAGAGGCCGCCGAGCACCGCCAGACCGCGCGCAAGGCCAATGCCCAGCCCCGCCGTGCGGTCCAGGCCGCCCAGCACATGGGTCCTTTGCACCCTCTGGGCAATCCCCGCGCCGATGAGCCGCAGCAGGCCGTAGCAGACGACGAACACGACGATCAGCGCGACCAGCGCCGCCACCCAGCGGGTGTGGATCATGTGGCCGACGAGCGGGGTCATGGTCGGCAGCCCGATCACCGCGATGACGCCAGCGCCGACCAGCGCCACCAGGGCCGCCACCTCCCGGATCGCGCCGCGCGCCCAGCCCACCGCGGCGGAGATCAAGAGCAGGACGAGCACGATCAGGTCGAACTTGGTCATTCGCCGGCGTCCCCGTCGCCCCAGTCCTCGTCGCGCAGGCGGCGGATGGCGTCGGCGAGGCGGCCGACCGGGGCGGCGGCGATGCCCGCCTGCCGCTCCAGCTCGGCCGGACCGAGCGCGCGGCGGAAGCCCAGCTTGGCCGCCTCCTTCAGCCGCGCGTCCATGCGGCTCACCGAGCGCACCTCGCCCGCCAGGCTGATCTCGCCGAACACCACGCAGTCCTGCGGCAGCGCCTGGTCCAGCGCGGAGGAGACCAGCGCCGCCGCGGCGGCCAGGTCGGCGGCGGGTTCGCTGATCCGCAGGCCGCCGGCCACGTTGAGGTAGACGTCGCGGTCGCCGAGCCCGAGCCCGCAGCGCGCCTCCAGCACCGCCAACACCATCGCCAGCCGCCCGGAGTCCCAGCCCACCACCGCCCGCCGCGGCGTCCCGTAGGCGGAGGGCGCGACCAGCGCCTGGAATTCCACCAGCACCGGCCGCGAGCCCTCGATGCCGGCGAACACCGCCGCGCCCGCCGCCCGCTCGCCGGAGGTGTTGAGGAACAGGGCCGAGGGGTTCTTCACCTCCGCCAGGCCCGCGTCGCCCATCTCGAACACCCCGATCTCGTCGGTCGCGCCGAAGCGGTTCTTGGCGCCGCGCAGGATGCGGAACGGATAGCCGCGCTCGCCCTCGAAGGCGAGGACGGCGTCGACCATGTGCTCGATCACCCGCGGACCGGCGATGGTTCCCTCCTTGGTGACGTGGCCGACCAGGATCACCGCCACGCCCCGCGTCTTGGCCAGCCGCACCAGCTCGCCGGCCGCCGCGCGCACCTGGGTCACCGAGCCCGGCGCCGCCTCGTGCGCGTCGCTCCACAGGGTCTGGATGGAATCGATGACCACCAGGTCGAGCGGCTCGCGCTTGAGGCCGTCGAGGATGTCGCGCAGCGCCGTCTCGGCGGCGAGCCGCACCGGCGCATCGGCCAGGCCCATGCGCCGCGCCCGGCTGCGGATCTGCTCGATCGCCTCCTCGCCGGAGATGTAGGCGCAGGCCGCGCCGCGCCGCGCGGCGCTGGCGGCCACCTGCAGCAGCAGCGTCGACTTGCCGACGCCGGGGTCGCCGCCCAGCAGGATCGCCGAGCCCGGCACGACGCCGCCGCCGCACACCCGGTCGAACTCCTCGACGCCGGTGGCGATCCGGGGCGGGGAGGGGGTCTCGTCCTGCAGGCCCTCGAAGGCCAGCCCCCGGCCCTTGGCCGCGCGGCTCGGGGCCAGCGCGCCCGGCGGGCGGCTGGTGAGCTCCTCCACCAGGGTGTTCCACGCGCCGCACCCCGCGCACTGCCCGGCCCACTTGGACTGGGCCGCGCCGCAGGCCTGGCAGACGTAGAGTGCGCCGTCGCGCGCCATGCAGGCTCCTGATTCGCTAGCCGGTGAAGTCTAGCCGACCCGCGCGCCGGCCGCTTGCCGCGCCCGGCCCATGCTCTAGGCTCGCCGATCGCGGGTCAGGAGCAGGCGGGTTGGGACGAGGGCGATGAGCGCGCGCGAGCCGCAGCCGCGGCCCTGGTCGCCGGCCGGCCGCGCCGCGGCGCTGATCCTGCGGCCCCGGCGCACCTGGCGGACGATCGCGCAGGAGCCCGCCGACGGCGCGGAGCTCTACCGCCGCTACGTCGGCCCGCTGGCCGCGGTCCCGCCGGTCTGCGGGGTGATCGGCGGCCTGCTGTTCGGCTCCGGCATCGCCGGCATCGAGATCCGGCCGACCGTGCGCGGGCTGCTGGCCGAAGCCGCCCTGAACTACCTCTTCACGCTGATCGGCGTCTGGCTCCTGGCCCTGATCGTCGCCCTGGTGGCGCCGCGGTTCGGCGGTCGGGCCGAGCGCGGCCAGGCGCTGAAGCTCGCCGCCTATTCCGGCACGGCGGTCTGGCTCGCCGGCGTCTTCGCGCTGCTGCCGTCGCTCGGCATGGCGATGATGATCCTGGGCGGCCTCTACAGCCTCTACCTGCTGCGCGAGGGCCTGCCGGTCGTGATGCGCACGCCGGAGCCGCGCTCGCTCACCTGCTTTGCGCTGATCGTCATCCTGGCCCTGGCGCTGGCGATCGCCATGGGCGCGGCCAGCGCCTACGTCCGTTCGCTGGTCGGCGGTCCGCTGCGGGTGGTCGGCGGCGCCTGAGCGCATCGCGCGCAGGCCCGGGACGCGCTAATCAGGGCGGTGAAACGCCCGGCTGATTCCATGCTTCCCAGATGCCTCTAGACACCCCCCCGCCCGACGGCTCCGAGCCGGACCGGATCATCGACGAGCCGCTCGCCGAGGCGCTCTCGCGCCGCTACCTCGCCTATGCGCTCAGCGTCATCACCGACCGCGCCCTGCCGGACGTGCGCGATGGGCTCAAGCCCGTGCAGCGCCGCGTGCTCTACGCCATGCGCGAGATGCGCCTCAACCCGGAGGCCGCCGCCCGCAAGTGCGCCAAGGTGGTGGGCGAGGTGATGGGCGGCTACCACCCGCACGGCGACCAGGCGATCTACGACACCCTGGTGCGCATGGCGCAGGATTTCGCCCAGCGCATCCCGCTGGTCGACGGCCAGGGCAACTTCGGCAACATCGACGGCGATAACGCCGCGGCCATGCGCTACACCGAGTGCCGGCTGACCGCCGCCGCCACCCTGCTCCTCGACGGCATCGACGAGGACGCGGTCGACTTCAAGCCCACCTACGACGGCTCCGAGGAGGAGCCGGTGGTGCTGCCGGCCGGCTTCCCGAACCTGCTGGCGAACGGGGCGACCGGCATCGCCGTCGGCATGGCGACCTCCATCCCGCCGCACAATCCGGGCGAGCTGATCGACGCCTGCCTGGCCCTCCTCGCCAACCCGCAGGCCTCGACCGCCGACCTCATGGCCCACGTCCGCGGCCCGGACTTCCCGACCGGCGGCGTCATCGTCGAGCCGGAGGCCTCGCTCGCCGAGACCTACGACACCGGCCGCGGCGGGGTGCGCCTGCGCGCCCGCTGGGAGAAGGAGAAGCTCGCCAACGGGACCTGGCGCATCGTCGTCACCGAGGTGCCCTACCAGGTCAAGAAGGCCGACCTCGTCGAGGCGCTGGCCCTGCTCATCGAATCCAGGAAGGCCCCGCTGCTGGGCGACGTGCGCGACGAGAGCGCCGAGGACGTCCGCCTGGTCCTCGAGCCCAAGAGCCGCAACATCGACCCCGAGGTGCTCATGGAGAGCCTGTTCAGGCTCTCCGACCTGGAGACCCGCTTCTCGGTCAACCTCAACGTCCTCGACGCCCGCGGCACGCCCGGCGTCCTCAACCTCAAGCAGGCGCTCGCGGCCTTCCTCGGCCACCGCCGCGAGGTGCTGGTCCGCAGGGCCCGCCATCGGCTGGCCAGGATCGAGGCCCGGCTGCACATCCTGGCCGGCCTGATGGTCGCCTACCTCAACCTCGACGAGGTGATCCGCATCGTCCGCTACGAGGAAGCGCCCAAGGCCAGGCTGATCGAGGCCTTCGCCCTCGACGACCTCCAGGCCGAGGCGATCCTCAACACCCGCCTGCGCCAGCTCGCCAGGCTGGAGGAGATGGAGCTCCGCCGCGAGCACGCCGAGCTCGCCGAGGAGCGCGACGGCATCGCCGGCATGCTGGCCTCCGAGCGCGCCCAGTGGACGCTCGTCGGCGCCGGCCTCAGGGACGTCAAGGCCCAGCTCGGCGAGCTCACCCGCCGCCGCTCCGCCTTCGCCGCGGCCCCGCAGGTCGACGCCGAGGCGGCCATGGAGGCGATGATCGTGCGCGAGCCGATCACCGTCATCCTCTCCGAGCGCGGCTGGATCCGCGCCGCCAAGGGCCGCATCGACGACCCCTCGGAGCTGAAGTTCAAGGAGGGCGACCGCCTGGGCTTCCTGGTCCCGGCCGAGACGGTCGACAAGCTGCTGCTCTTCGCCTCCGACGGCCGCTTCTTCACGCTCCCCTGCGACAAGCTCCCCTCGGCCCGCGGCGCGGGCGAGCCGCTGCGCCTGATGATCGACCTCGACGACAAGGTCGATCTCGTCGCGGTCTTCGTCCACAAGCCCGGCGCCAGGCGCATCCTGGCCTCGCGCGAGGGCTACGGCTTCATCCTGCCGGAGGAGGAGGCGATCGCCTTCCGCCGCGCCGGCAAGCAGGTGCTGAACGCCAGGCAGGCCGTGGTCTGCGAGCCGCTGGGCGAGGCCGACCAGCTCGCCGTCATCGGCGACAACGGCAAGCTGCTGATCTTCCCGGTCGCCGAGCTGCCCGAGATGCCCCGCGGCAAGGGCGTCAAGCTGCAGGCCTACCGCGAAGGCGGCCTGCGCGACGCCCACGCCTTCCAGGCCGAGGCCGGCCTCACCACCGTCGACGCCTCCGGCCGCACCCGCACCTGGCCCGACTGGCGCGACTGGCTGGGGAGGCGCGCGGGGGCGGGGAAGCTGGCGCCGAAGGGCTGGCCCGGGCACAGGGGGTTCAGGCCTCGATAAGCGCTCCTCGCCCGTTCACGGGGGAGGGGCCGCGAAGCGGTGGAGGGGGCGAGTCGCCGCTACCGGCGGATGACGGATTGCTCGCTCTCGGAAAGTAGGGCTTTCGCCTCGCGAAGGTCGATGCGCGCCTTCACGCCAATTCCTTCGAGAAGCGAGAGAAGGTTGCCGCCGTCGAGAAGCGTGAGCGGCTTGCCAGCTGCGAATTTGTGGGCATCGGGTCCATACGTGGACGTGGTGACCAATATGCCCTTGGAAGCGCCTTCGTTTAGGACCGTGCCGTATAGGTCCCGCACCGCACCAACTCCGACGGTATTGGTGTAGCGCTTCGCCTGAATGACGATCTTGCCGCCCTTAATTGGGTCGGGATCGAAGACAATGGCATCAACACCGCCATCACGGCTTGCCTGTGTAACGCGAACCTCGCTCCCTGGGGTTGAGAACACGCGCTCGAAGAGTTGACGCACGAGCTGTTCGAACTCCTGCCAATCCATGGCGGCGATATTCGTCCCAAGATCGATGCCGGATGCCACGTCGCGGGATTCGATGAAGCGACTGTCCACGATCCGCGGCCGCTGCAGCGGAGCGACGGGGGCGAGCCCGATGAGCTTCGACGCCGCGACGCCCTTCAGGGCTCGGAAGCATTGCTTTGGATCAACCCGCTCGAAGTCTATGCGATCAATGTCCGAGCGGTTTGCGGCGACCGTGAGGACGCAGGAGCGCTCATCCATGCCAGATGCTTTGTCAACGTAATCAACCCAGCCGTTGAATGTCACCCGCTGGACGTAGCCGTTCGCGTCAGCCGCAAACGCGGCAACAATCACGCGAAGCGCAATTTGGTAGAGTACGCTGTCGTATAGGCGCCCTCGCTCCGCGTCAGAGATATGTTTCTCAGTGAACTCCGATCGCGACTGGACGAATCGGACTTCTTTGAGCGTGGGCAGGTCATCGGGTTTCGGAAGATTGAAATCGATGACGCAACACTTGGAGGCGGCATCGTAGTCGAGTTCGTGATTTACGTTGATGCACTCTGGAAAAACTAGGTTATCGACGGCGTGGCTCATTAATTCGGCGACAGCACCTTCCTTGCCGGCCGCCGCTGCTGCTGCTCGTTCATCCACCGATGCGTGTTGTCTTTGCAGAGAGTTTTCGAATTCTTGCCTGTCAAGATCCCACTCGCTGAGCGAGCGCTCGTACTCCTTTTCTCTCAGCGCACTCTTTCTATTTATCTCCGCGACTTCAGCAGCCCAACGTTCCTGGTCTTCGCTATAGAGCTTCTTCGCGGCTTCAGCCGCAGCCATCCGCCGACTGCGAGAAAGAAATTCGAGCAAGCCGTTTTTGGGTTGATATCTCGCCGCGGTTTGAATCGGCGCGGCGGGCGCTTCCTCCTGCGTCGGCTTCGTGGGTCTTGGCTCCGGAAAGGTTCTGGGGTCTTTAAGTTGGTCCCATGAGAATGGCGTCGAGTTCCGAATGCCATCAACGAGGATAGTGGCGAGCGATCCCAAAACTTGCTCCGCCGCGGCTGTCCTCTCCGCCGCACGCTCTTTGCTGTTCCAACTATATTGGAGTTGCTGTTCTCGCTCCTGACGACGCTGCTCCACTGCGAGGCGCCGCTTCCATTCGTTGTCCCACTGCGCTCTCAGCGCGTCAGCCTTTTGGTCGACTTCATAATTGGTGGCCCCGCGCACGATGCGGTATTTGTTCAAGCCGCTGTGTCGAACTTCGATGGCACAAGACACGAGCCCCTCCATCACATCCCGCTCTACCGTAGCGTGAAGTGGGAGCAAATCTAGCCTGCTCCAACCTGCCCACTCCTGCAAGCATTCGGCGGGAGCATTGGGGCTTCGAGCCATTCCCGGTTCGTCCATCGTCCGCACGAGCGATTATCCGGAGTCCTCGGGTTGTCCGGTGGCATTGCCCGACGGGGAGCGGCGGTGGTTCCAGAGAATGGGCTAGGGCGGCGGTTCAAAGTGTGCCGTGACGGGTAGGGGATGCTGTCGACGAGGGCGGTAGCTCGTCGAGGCCGGGTCAGGTGCCGGGCGCGCTCTTGGCGCGGCACCTACGGGCATGCGGGCGCTCGCGCCCACCATCCCCCACAAAAAAAGCGGCTCCCGAGGGACCTTGAACCCCGGGAGCCGCCCCTAATCCCGCAGACTTGCTCAGCGGTCGGCGAGAACGATCGGCGTCTGCATGCCGGCGAAGCGGCTGTCCGCCTTCTGCAGCGACGCGAATGTCTTTTCGGTCGCCTCCTTGACGCAGGCCCGGCGGCGCTGCTGTCCGGCGACGTCCATGATCGAGGCCGCGGGGCCGCAGAACGCGGACACACCGCTCGCGAGCCTGGCCTGGAAGGCGGCCCGGCCGGCTTCGCTCCGCAGGTTCAGGTCGCCGTACTTCACGACGATCGGCCGCGCCGTCTGCGCCGTGGCGATCGGCGCGCAGGAGAGCGAGGCAGCCGCCACGGCTGCGATCAAAGCCAGCTTCTTCATAGGTGTCCCCTCAGAACAATTGTCAGCGAGGCTGACGTGGCGGATGCTCGCGCGGAATTGTTGGACGGGTATTTGGTTTTCCCCCTTTCCGGGCTCGAGCCGCATGGCTGAGGCAGCCGCCGCCGTCGACCGCGACGCCCCATCGCGCGTGCGCTTCCACGAGTTGGTGTTCGAGCCGGGCTTCGTGGGCGCGACGCGGGAGGACGGCCAGCGCCTGCGCTTCTCGCGGCAGGACCGGGCGGTGCTGGCGACGCTCGCCCGGCGGCCCGGCCAGCTGTTCTCCCGCGATCAGCTCCTGGACGCCATGGACCCGGAGGGCGAGGCCGGCGACCGCAACGTCGACTATGTGGTCAACCGCCTGCGCAAGAAGCTGGGCGATTCGGCCCGCGCGCCGCGCTTCATCGCCACCCAGTACGGCGAGGGCTACGTCTGGATCGCCCCGCCGAAGGGCCCTGAGCGCGCGGGGTTCCTGGTCGTGGGCCCGGTCCACGGCCTGATCGATTCGGCGCGCAGGCCCCGGCTCGACGCCTTCCTGCAGGCGCTCGCCGGCAAGCTCTCGGCCCACTACGCGGGCGCGCAGGTCGTGGCCTTGCGGCCCGACCTTTCCGACGATCCCCCCCTGCGCGGCGAGTTCCGCTTCTCGGCGGGGGTCGACGTGGTCGACGCCGAGGCGGGCCTGCGCGTCGCGCTGACGCTGCGCGAGGAGCCGGGGCGCCGGGCGGTCCGCACCCTCCGCTGCGAGCTCGACCGGGACCTCGAGCCGCTGGCGGAGGAGGCCTGCGAGAGGCTGGCCTCGGCGCTCTGGCGCGACCTGGCGCTCGCGCCTTCGGCCGGCGAGGCGCCGGGCTCGGGCACCCTGGAGATCCGCATGCAGGACGCCGCGCTCGCGCTCTTCGGCTCGCGCGGCCCCGGCTGGCGCTACATCTCCGCCCGCCTCGAGCACGAGCTTGCCGCCGACCCGGACGATCCGGTGCTGGCGCTGATGTCGGCGGTGACGCTCTTCGCCCGCACCCTGCACGCCATCGACATCGACCCGGCCGACATGGCGGCCTATGAGGCCATCGAGGCGCGGATCGAGACCCTCGTGTTCCGCGCCCTGCCGCACGTGCGGGGCGAGCCGCTCCTGGCGCTGGCCGCGGCCAAGCTCCTGCTCTGCATCTTCCGCGGCCACGTCGGCCTGGTGCAGGAGCTGCTGGCCGAGGCGCGCGCCACCGGCGCCAACTTCGCCGCCGCCCAGGCCGTCACCGGCCAGCTGCACGCCTACCTGGGCGAGCTCGACGCCGCCTGCGCCGCCTACGACCGGGCGCTCTCGCTGTGCCGCCCGGGCTCGGAGTTCGCCGTCCAGCTCATCGTGCTCAAGGCGCGCGCGCTCAGGGCCGGCGGCGAGATCGCGGGCGCGTTTGCGGTCTACGACCAGCTGGCGGAGCTTCGCCCCCGCGACTGGCCGATCCTGAGGGTCTTCATGCTCGCCGAGGGCGAGACCCCGCCGGAGGTTGCGGAGCGCGCGCTGGCCCGCCTGGCGCCGGAGCACGCGGCGATGCTGGTCGGGCGGCTGTTCTTCACCACCGCCCGTTCGCTCGGCCGCCCCGAGCACGCCCGCAACGTGCTCATCGGCCCGCTCTCGCACCTGATCCCCAGGTACGGCCGCGGCGTCATCCCGGCCCGCCTCCCGGAGCCGCTGGCCACCATGGCCCGCGAGCTCACGGCCGAATACGCGCGCACATAGCTGTCATCCGGTCTTGGCGCGGCCGGAGACCGGGATGCCGGAGAGGGCGCTACCGCCGCCGCCGCGGCGCATCGATGCGCGCCCCGTCGACCGCGATGGTCACCTGGGCGCAGCTTCCGACCGGGGCGGTCACCACCGCGCCCGCCTCGCGATAGCCGCCGGTGCCGGCGCCCACCGTCACCTCGCCGTGCGGATTGCGGTCATCGCCCGGCTGAAGGCAGCCTGTGGGCCCGCCCCGCCGCATCGCCGCCGCGCGCGCCGCATCGGGCCCGGTGGGCTCGCCGGCCAGCACGCGCCGGCCCCATTCGCCGATCGCCTCGGGGGAGTCCTCCGGATCGCCGGCGAGGCCCGCGACGGGGGGCGCCCCCTGCGGCCCCGCCGCGATCACCTCCTGCGCCGCCGCGCCAGAAGCCGCGGCCAGCGCGCCCGCGAGCGCAGCGACAAGAAGGGCGGTTCTCATGCGCGAAGCCTGCGCCCCCCAGCGTGGCCGAAGCAAGGCCTACCTCCCCCGTTCACGGGGGAGGGGGATCACTCGCCGAAGAGCGAGTGGTGGAGGGGGCGAGCCGGCGCACTGCAGATCCCTCGCCCTTCCCACCATCGGCTCTTCCCCCGGCTCAAGGCCGGGGTCGGCCGATGGTCCCCCCTTCCCATGAATGGGAAGGGCAGGGGTTTAGCCGCCCCGCCGCTTCCGTGCCCGCCGCGCCAGCAGTGGAATGAACAACGCCGAGAACGCCCCGACCATGCTGGCGAAGATCGCGACGCCGGCGCCGGCGAAAACGGCTGCGTGATGGTCCATGCGCCATCCTACGGCGCTGCCGCGGTACAACAAATCGCGCATTTCCTTGACTCCGGCGCCGCTTCCGTGTTCTACTTTTGTTCATGGACAACTCCGGCGACAGGGCGGCCAGGCACGAGGCGGTGCTGAAGCGGGTGCAGCAGCTCTCGCTGGCGCTCGCCGAGGATCTCGCCGACGCGGTGGTCGCCACCCGCGACGAGGACAAGAAGGCGAGGCTCGCCGGCGCCTACCACAAGATCACCCGCGGCCTGCGCCAGGCGGTGGCCCTGGAGGCGAGGCTCGCCCGCTACGAGGCCGCCGGCGAGCGCGCCGAGGCCGACCGGGCGAAGGCTGCGGCCCGCGAGGGCGCCGAGCGGCGCTCGGCCCAGGTCAAGGCCCGGGTCGAGCGGCTGGTCTGGAACGAATACGACGAGGGCGACGACGACGAGTTCGCCGAAGGCGGCGAGCTGATCGAGCGCGCCGAGGAATGGCTGTCCGAGGCCGCCGAGGCCGAAGGCTTTGCGGAAACCTCGGTCGGGGTCCATCTCGCCCGCCTCTGCGCCCACCTCGGCCTCGACTGGCCGGCGGCGCAGGACTCGTGCGGCGATCCCGCCGCCGCGGCCCGCCCCAACTCCTCCTAGAATTCGCACCGCGAACCACTCGAACCACTCGAACGGTCAGATCGTGCGTTGGCGGTTGGGGCCTTGCGGCCGCGCCCGCGGCTGCGCCGGCGCGCTCAGGCCGCCTGCGATTTTCTGACGCGATTTCCCGGTTCTTCCCACGCCGGTAAGCTTCACCGTACGCCGCAGCTGTGGCGAAGCCTCGCCACGAAATGGCCTATTTCCGTGCTGAAACAGTCGAGCCTCGAGGCGGCGGGGGCCGACTGGGAGAGAAACACCCCTCATGAATCGAACGATGATGATCGCCGGCGCGCTGGCGCTCGGCGGCCTGAGCCTAGGCGGTTGCGCCACCAAGGACTACGTCAACAAGCAGGTCGCGAGCGTCTCCACGCGCGTCGACGCCACCGACCAGCACGTGACGACCGTCGAAGGCACCGCCAAGGACGCGCTCGACCGCGCCGTGGCCGCCGGCAAGCTCGCGGAAGGCAAGTTCCTCTATTCGGAAGTGCTGTCCGACGATTCGATGAAGTTCCGGGTCAACCACTATGACCTGAGCCCCGAGGCCCAGGCCCGGCTCGACGCCTTCATCGACAAGCTGAAGAGCGACAACAAGAACGTCTATGTGGAGATCCAGGGCCACACCGACTCCACCGGGACCAAGGACTACAACTATCACCTGGGCGAGCTCCGGGCCGAGGCGGTGCGCCGCTACCTGAACCAGCACGGCGTCGCGCTGAACCGGGTGAACACCATCTCCTACGGACCGGATGCGCCGGTGCAGCCCAACACCACCCGCGAAGGCCGCCAGGCCAACCGCCGCGTGGTGCTGATCGTCCTGGCGTAAGCTCTCCGTCCCGGCGCCGCCGGGACGGCAGCGGAGGGTGCGATGGCGGATGGGCGCAAGCGGCGCCGCTGGGCGTGGGCCGTCTCGGCCGCCGCCCACGCCGGCCTGCTGGCGCTGATCCTGTCGGTCGCGCCCTCGCCGGCGCTGCGCGACTTCGAGGAGCCCGACGTGCTGCCGGTGGTGCTCGCGCCGCCGAAGCCGCCGAAGCCGCCCGAGCCGCCGGCGCCGGAGCCGAAGCCCACGCCCGCGCCGCCCAAGGCTGCGGCGGCCAGGCCGGTCGCGAGCCTCAAGGTCCGGCGGCCGAAGCCGGCGCCGGCCGACGTCGCGCCGCTGCCGATCGCCCCGGGCCGCGCCACCTCGCCCGGCGACGAGCTCGGCGAGGCCGAGGTCGCCGGCGCCGCCACCGCCGAGTCGGGCGGCGGCGAGTGCAACATGGCCGCCTGGCTGCAGGATCGCCTGCGCAAGGACCGGAAGGTCAGGGACGCGATGAGCCTGGCCTACCGCGGCCGGCCGCTCGTCCTGTGGCGCGACGGCCGCTGGATCCAGCGGGAAGGCGAGGACGGCGCCGGCCTCGCCGCCGTGCGCGAGGTGATCATGTGGGAGGTGGCCTTCTCGCCGGTCGCCTGCCGCCGGCAACTGGTGCACGGCCTGGTGCTGCTGAAGCTGGCCGAGGGCCCGGCTTCGCCGCGCATCGTGGTCGGCGGCGCCTCCTGGCGCTGGCAGGACCTGCTGTTCTCGCAAGACCGCGCGGCGGCGGCCGGCTAGCCCAGCGCCTGGTCGAGGTCGGCGATCAGGTCGGCGGCGTCCTCCACGCCGACCGAAAGCCGGATCAGGCCGTCGGTGATCCCGAGCCTCGCCCGCGCCTCGGGCGGGATCGAGGCGTGGGTCATGATCGCCGGATGCTCGGCCAGGCTCTCGACGCCGCCCAGGCTCTCGGCGAGCGTGAACAGCCGCAGCCGCTCCAGCACCAGCTTGGTGGCCTCGAGGTCGCGGTCGAGGATCACCGTGATCATCCCGCCGAAGCCGCGCATCTGGCGCCTGGCCAGGGCATGCTGCGGATGGCTGGCGAGGCCGGGATAGATCACCCGGCCGACACCGCGCGCCTCCAGCCACTGCGCGATGCGACCGGCGTTGTCGCAGTGCTGGCGCATCCTGAGCGCCAGCGTCTTGAGGCCGCGCAGCGTCAGGAAGCTGTCGAACGGCGAGGCCACCGCGCCCACGGCGTTCTGCAGGAAGCCGATCTGTTCGGCGAGATCGGCGTTCTCGCCCACGATCAGGGCCCCGCCGACCACGTCGGAATGGCCGCCGACGTACTTGGTGGTCGAGTGCATGACGAGGTCGAAGCCGAGCTCCAGCGGCCGCTGGACATAGGGGGAGGCGAAGGTGTTGTCGGCGGCCGCCCAGACGCCGTGTTTCTTCGCGAGGGCGGCGATGGCTTCGAGGTTGGCCAGCCTGAGCATCGGGTTGCTCGGCGTCTCCACCCAGATCAGCCTGGTCCTTGGCGTGATCGACGCCTCGACCGCGGCCAGGTCCGCCAGGTCCACGAAGCTGAAGTCGAGCCCCGCGGAGCGCTTCCTGACCTTGTCGAACAGCCGGAAGGAGCCGCCGTAGAGATCCTCGCTGGCGACCACGTGATCGCCGGCCGCCAGCGCATCCAGCAGGGTGGCGATGGCCGCCAGCCCCGAGGCGAAGGCGAAGCCGCGCACGCCGCTCTCCAGGTCCGCCAGCGCCCGCTCCAGCGCGAACCGCGTCGGATTCTGGCTCCTGGAATACTCGAAGCCCTTGTGCCGGCCCGGACTTTCCTGGGCGTAGGTCGAGGTGGCGTAGATCGGCACCATCACCGCCCCGGTGGTCGGGTCGGGCGCCTGGCCGCCGTGGATGGCGCGGGTGGCGAAGTCCAGCCGGTTCTTGCCGCGCTCGCCGGTCACGCCGCCCGCCTCAGGTAATTGATCAGGTCGATGCGGGTGATCAGGCCGAGGAAATCCCTGCCCTCCAGGACGATCGCCACCTGGTCCTTTTCGAAGATCGGCAGCAGCGCCTCCAGCGGCTCGCCCGCCTGCAGCGTCGAGAGCTTGGCGGTCATCGCCGCCGCCACCGGCTGCTTGAAGCGGGCGTCCTGCCGCCGGTCCTCGACCGCTTCCAGGAGGTCGCTCTCGTCGATCAGCCCGATCAGCCGTCCCTCGTCCAGCACCGGCAGCTGCGAGACGTCGGCCTGGCGCATGCGGTTGTAGGCGGTGAGCAGCGTGTCGTCGGGCCCCACCGTGACGGTTTCGCCGGTCGCCGAGCCCCGTGCGATCAGGTCGCGGAGGTCGCCGTGCAGCTCGCGCTCGGCGAGCCCCTGCTCGGCCACCCAGCTGTCGTTGTAGACCTTGGAAAGGTACCTGGAGCCCGTGTCGCAGACCAGCGTCACCACCCGCTTCGGCTCACTCTGCTCGCGGCAGTACCGGAGGGCGGCGGCGAGCAGCGTCCCCGACGAGGAGCCGCCCAGGATGCCGGCCCGCGTCAGCAGCAGCCGGGCCGTGGCGATGCTCTCGGAATCCGGGATCTCGTAGGCTCGCTTCACGAACGAAAGGTCGCAGTTCTTCGGCACGAAGTCCTCGCCGATGCCCTCCACGACCCAGCTGCCGGCTTCGACCCGCTCTCCGCGCTCGACGAGCGGCGCGAGCACGGAGCCCACCGGATCGGCCAGCACCATCTGCGTCTT
>NZ_JAICYI010000071.1 GCF_025934275.1 Phenylobacterium sp. | reverse complement strand
GCGGCGATCACCGGCCCGTGGCCGGCGGCCTTCAGCGCGCCGATCACGGCCAGGCCCACCGGTCCGCAGCCGATCACCAGCGCCACGGAGCCCTTCTCGAGCCGCGCCTTGGCGACCGCATGGGCGCCCACCGCGAACGGCTCGGTGAGCGCGGCCTTGTCGGTGGGCAGGCCGTTAGGGACCTCCAGCAGCATGGCCTCGGTGAGCAGCATCCGCTCGGCGAAGCCGCCCGGGAGACGGTTGGAGAAGCCCAGCGCCTCGACTCCCGCAGCGGTCATGGTGAGCGGCATGCTGACCACCCGCGCGCCCGCGTTCAGCTTGCGCTCGCAGCCGGGGCCGAACTCGAGGATCTCGGCGCAGAACTCATGGCCGAAGACGGTGTCGGCGCTGGGGTCGAAGCCCGTCCCCATGCCGCCCGCGCGCCGCAAAAGGTCGATCATGTGCTCCATGTGATGCAGCGCGTGCAGGTCGGAGCCGCAGATGCCGCAGGCCAGCGTCCGGACCAGCACCTGGCCGGCTTCCGGCTCCAGCTCGCCGATCTCGTCGCACACCAGGCGCTTGTTGCGCCGAACCACCGCCCGCATGGCCCAGGTCTCCGAAGTTCGCCGTCTTGCCGCGGCGCCGCCAATCCCCTAACCCTCGCGCCGCGGAATCCCTAGCCCCTGGAGCGGACCCAATGAGCCTCGCCTTCATCTTTCCTGGCCAGGGCAGCCAGGCGGTGGGCATGGGCCAGGAGCTGGCCGAGGCTTTCGCCCCCGCCCGCGAGGTTCTCGAGGAGGTGAACGAGGCGCTGGGCCAGAACCTCTCGCGGCTGATGAAGGAAGGGCCGGAGGATCAACTGACGCTCACCGAGAACGCCCAGCCGGCGCTGATGGCGGTCTCGATGGCGGTGATGCGCACGCTCGAGCGGGAGTTCGGGATCGGGGCGGACAAGGCGGCGTTCGTGGCCGGCCATAGCTTGGGCGAGTATTCGGCGCTGGCCGCCGCGGGCGCGATCAGCGTGGCGGACACCGCGCGTCTCCTGAAGCTCCGCGGGCAGGCCATGCAGCGCGCCGTGCCGGTCGGGGCGGGGGCGATGGCCTCGCTGATCGGGCCGAAGACCGACGTGGCGCTGGCCGAGGAGGCGGCGAAGGCGGGCGCGGCGCTCGGCGTCTGCGTTGTCGCCAACGACAACAACCAGGGCAATGTGGTGATCTCCGGGGCCAAGGCCGCCGTCGACGCCGCGATCGAGAAGGCCAGGGAGCTCGGCGCCCGGGCCATTCCGCTGAACGTGTCGGCGCCCTTCCACTGCCCCCTGATGCAGGCCGCCGCCGATGAGATGGCGGCCGCCTTGGCCGATGCGGCGATTATCGCGCCGCGAACGCCCTTGGTGGCCAATGTCACGGCCCGGCCGACCAACGACCCCGAGGAGATCCGCCGGCTGCTCGTGCAACAGGTGACCGGCCGGGTCCGCTGGCGAGAGAGCATGCTGTGGCTCGCCGGCGAGGGCGGCGTCACCCGCTTCGCCGAAGCCGGCGCCGGCAAGGTGCTGTCCGGCATGGCCAAGCGAATCGCGCCCGACGCCGAGGCGACGCCGCTCAACAATCCGGGCGACCTCGAAGCCTTCGCCAAGACGCTCTAGGAGGCCTGCGCATGTTCGATCTGTCCGGCAAGACGGCTCTGGTGACGGGGGCGAGCGGCGGGCTCGGCTCGGCGATCGCGCGGGCCTTCCACGCGCAGGGGGCGCATGTGGTGCTCTCGGGCACGCGGGAATCCGTGCTCGAGGCGCTTGCCTCGGAGCTCGGCGAACGCACCTCGGCGGCGCCGGCCAACCTCACCGAGCCCGCCGCCGTCGACAGTCTGGTCGAGGCCGCGGAATCGGCCGCCGCAGCCCCGCTCGACATCCTGGTCGCCAACGCCGGCATCACCCGCGACGGGCTGCTCCTGCGGATGAAGGACGAGGACTGGGAAGCGGTGATCAAGGTCAACCTGGAGAGCTACTTCCGGCTCTCCCGCGCGGCGGCGAAGGGCATGATGCGCCGCCGCTTCGGCAGGATCATCGGCATCACATCCGTCGTGGGCGTGATGGGCAACGCCGGCCAAGCCAACTACGCCGCCTCCAAGGCCGGCATGATCGGCTTTTCGAAGAGTCTGGCCCAGGAGCTGGCGACGCGAGGCATAACCGTGAACTGCGTCGCGCCTGGCTTCATCGAGAGCCCGATGACCGACGCGCTCAACGAGGCCCAGAAGGCGGCCATCCTGTCGACGATTCCCGCGGGCAAGCTGGGCCAGGGCGCCGACGTCGCGGCCGCCTGCGTCTATCTGGCGAGTGAGGAAGCGGGCTACGTCACCGGCCAGACGCTGCACGTCAACGGCGGGATGGCGATGATCTGATCGCTAATCGAGCGGCGCGCGGCCCAGCTCGACGGAGCGGTAGTACTCCTGCAGAAAGGCCAGCGCCGCGCGCCGTCGCGCGTCCTCCGACATGCCCAGGCGCGTGGTGCCGGGATTGTGCTGGCTGAGCGGCGAGGGATTGCCCGCGGATCGGGTGCGAAGGTCGTCCTGCATGGCGCGGGAGGTAGCACGGCGCCGGTTAACGCTCTTGTGCGAAACGCGGTTAACGCGGCCCTCCTCGACGTGGTGCTCGCCTGCCAAACAGGAACATGCTAACGCGCCAGCGACTTCGTATTGCGCCGGTCCAGACGGTTGACTTCCCTGCGGCGCTCGCCGATGCAAAGCTTGAATCAGAGGGACCTAACTGATGTCCGACGTCCTAGAACGCGTCCGCAAGATCGTGATCGAACACCTGGACGCCGATCCGGAGAAGGTCACCGAGAAGGCGAGCTTCATCGATGACCTGGGCGCCGACAGCCTCGACAACGTCGAGCTCGTCATGGCTTTCGAGGAAGAGTTCGATATCGAGATCCCCGACGACGCCGCCGAGCATATCCAGACAGTCGGCGACGCGGTGAAGTTCATCCAGGAGCGGCTCGGCTCATAACCGCCCGAATCGGCTGAGGATTTGAGGCCGCCGCGCCGTTAGGGGGACCCTAGCCGCGGCGGTCTTCGTTTGAGGAACGCCATGCGTCGCGTCGTCGTCACGGGAATCGGCCTGATCACGCCCTTGGGGCAGGGGACCGAGCACAGCTGGGCGCAGATCCTCGCCGGCAGGTCGGGGATTGGCCGGATCACCACCTTTGACCCGACCGACTTTGCCTGCCAGGTCGCAGGCGAGGTGCCGCGCGTCGATGGCCGCGGCGGCGGGGCTGCGGGCCAGGCGGGCTCATTCGATCCCGACCAGACCATGTCGCCGAAGGATCAGCGGCGCGTCGACGACTTCATCCTCTACGCCATGGCCGCCGCCGACGAGGCGGTCCGCGACGCCAGCTGGATGCCCGAGGACAAGACTGACCGCGAGCGCACCGGCGTGATGATCGGCTCGGGCATCGGCGGGCTCGCCACCATCGAGAGGACCTCCATCGAGATGCACGAGAAGGGGCCCCGCCGGGTGAGCCCGTTCTTCATTCCCTCGGCCCTGATCAACCTGGCGAGCGGCCAGGTCTCGATCCGCTACGGCTTCAAGGGCCCGAACCATTCGGTGGTGACGGCCTGCGCCACCGGCGCGCACGCGGTGGGCGACGCGACTCGGCTGATCAAATATGGCGACGCCGATGTGATGATCGCCGGCGGGGCCGAGGCGGCCATCTGCCCGGTGGGCATCGCCGGCTTCATCGCCTGCCGGGCCATGTCGACCAATTTCAACGACACGCCTGAAAAGGCGAGCCGGCCCTATGACAAGGACCGCGACGGCTTCGTCATGGGCGAGGGCGCGGGCATGCTGGTGCTCGAGGAGCTGGAGCACGCCAGGGCGCGGGGCGCGAAGATCTACGCCGAGGTGGTGGGCTACGGCCTGGCCGGCGACGCCTACCACATCACCGCACCGGCCGAGGACGGCGACGGCGGCTTCCGAGCCATGCAGGCGGCGATCAAGGACGCCGGCGTCGCTCCCGCCGACATCGCCTACATCAACGCCCATGGCACCTCGACGCCGCTCGGCGACGAGATCGAGCTGGGCGCCGTGGAGCGGATGCTGGGCAACGCGGCGTCGAAGGTGGTGATGAGCTCGACCAAGTCGGCCACCGGCCACCTGCTCGGCGCGGCCGGCGCCATCGAGGCGGCGTTCACCTGCCTGGCGATCCGGGACCAGATCGCGCCGCCCACGATCAACCTGGACAATCCTTCGGTGGTCACGCCGATCGACCTGGCGGCGAACAAGGCCAAGCCCCTCGAGATCGAGGTGGCGCTCTCCAACTCCTTCGGCTTCGGCGGGACCAACGCCTCCGTGGTCTTCAAGAAGGTCTCGTGAGCCGAGCCCGCCTAGGTGGGATCCTGCTTGTCCTGCTGGTCGCAGGGCTGGCCGCTTTCGGCTTCCTCTATCTGGGGCCCGGCCCGCGCGCGGCGCACGGCGGCGCAACCACGGTGATCCTGCAGAAGGGCTCCGGCATCGGCGGGGTGGCGCGCAGCCTGAAGTCCGCGGGTGTGGTCCGCTCCCGAGTCCTGTTCATGGTCATGGCCAAGCTGACCGCCGGGGCGAAGCTGAAGGCGGGCGAGTACGCGATTCCCTCCGGCGAGAGCATGGCCGGCATCATCTCCGAAGTGAAGGCGGGCCGCGTCGTGCGCCACCTCATCACCATCCCCGAGGGCTGGACGAGCCAGATGGCCGCGGACGCCGTGAACGCCGCGCCGTGGCTGGTCGGTCGCGCCGAACCGCCGCCGGAGGGCGCGATCCTGCCCGACACCTATCAGGTGCAGCGGGGCGACGACCGGACCAAGGTCATCCAGCGGATGGAGGCCGCCCGGGATTCGCTGCTGAAGGCGCTGTGGGCGCGCCGCGCGCCCGACCTGCCGCTGAAGACTCCGGAGGAGGCTGTGACGCTCGCCTCGATCGTCGAGAAGGAGACCGCGATCCCCGCCGAACGGCCAAGGATCGCGGCGGTGTTCGAGAACCGCCTGAAAGCCGGCATGCGCCTGGAGAGCGACCCGACGGTGATCTACGGCGTCTCCAACGGCGCGCCGCTCGGCCGTGGCATCACCATCGGCGACCTGGCCACCGGCACGCCTTACAACACCTACCAGATCGCCGGCCTGCCGCCGACGCCGATCGCCAACCCCGGACGCGCCGCCCTGCAGGCGGTGCTCAACCCGCCGCGCACCGGCGAGCTCTACTTCGTGGCCAACGGCACGGGCGGCCATTCCTTCTCCTCGAGCTTCCAGGAGCACCAGAAGAACGTCGCGCGCTGGCGCGAGATCGAGAAGCAAAGGGCTGCGGCCGGCACCGCGCAGGGGGCGGCGCGATGAGCATCTCGGGCATGACCGGCTTCGACCGCGCGGAGGGCGCATCCGGCGCCTGGAGCTGGGCGGTGGAGGCGCGCAGCGTCAACGGCCGCAACTTGGAGGTACGGTTCCGCGGGCCGCCGGGATTCGACGGCCTGGAGCGCGCGGCGCGGGAGCAGGCGCAGACGCGGTTCCAGCGCGGCCAGCTCACGGTCGGCGTGCAGGCCAGGCGCTCAGAGGGAGCTCTGGCGGTGCGGCTCAATCTGGAGCAGCTCGAGCGGTATCTCGCGATCGGCGCGCCATATCTCGCGTCCGGTCGGGCCGGGCCGCCCAGTCTCGACGGGCTGCTGGCGCTGAAAGGCGTGATCGAGAGCGAGGATGCGGTGGAGGATCCGGAGGCGCGAACGGAGTTGGAGGCCGCGATCGGCGCCACCATCGGCTCGGCGCTCGACGGCCTGCTCGCGGCCCGGCGTGAGGAGGGGCGAGCGGTGGCGGGCCTGCTCGCCGGCTTCCTCGACCGCATCGAGGCCCTGGTCGCCGAGGCCGAGGCGGTGGCGGGCGAACAGCCGGGTCTCGTCAAGGAGCGGTTCGCGCGGCGGATGGCCGAGCTCCTCGGCGAAGGCGCCGCCGAGGAGCGCATCGTGCAGGAAGCCGCCGCCATGGCCGTGAAGGCGGATGTCCGCGAGGAGCTGGACCGGCTCACGGGCCACCTCGCCGCGGCCCGTCAGCTGATCTCCGGCGACGGCGCGGTCGGCCGCCGGCTCGATTTCCTGACCCAGGAATTCATGCGCGAAGCCAACACCCTGTGCTCGAAGTCCGCGTCGTCCGCCTTGACCTCCCGCGGCCTCGACCTCAAAGCCGTGATCGATCAGTTCCGCGAGCAGGTGCAGAACGTTGAGTAGCGACGCGCTCAACCCCTTCGCCGACGACCACCACGCCAAGCCGTGGGAGACCGTGCGCCGCGGTCTGCTTCTGCTGGTCTCCAGCCCCGGCGGGGCGGGGAAGACCTCGCTGTCGCGGCGGCTCGTCGCCGACTTCAAAGGCATGACGCTCTCGATCTCCGCGACGACACGGCCGCCGCGGCCCGGCGAGGTCGAAGGGCGTGAGTACCTCTTCAAGACGCGCGAGCAGTTCGAGGCGATGATCGCGGCGGACGAGCTCCTGGAGTGGGCGGAGGTCAACGGCCACCGCTACGGCACGCCGAAGGGACCGGTGATGGCCGCGCTCGAGGCCGGGCGCGACGTGCTGTTCGATATCGATTGGCAGGGCGCGCGTCAGGTCGCCCGGCAGGCGCCGGAGGATTCGGTGCGCGTCTACATCCTGCCGCCGTCCTGGAGCGACCTCGCGCGGCGGCTGCACGCCCGCGCGCAGGACGACCAGGCGGTCATCGAGCAGCGGCTCGCGCTTGGCAGGCGCGAGGTCGCCCACTGGACCGAGTACGACTACGTGATCGTCAACAAGGACTTCGATCACGCCTACGCCGACCTGGTGCACATCTACCGCGCCGAGCGGATGAAGCCGGGGCGAAACCCCTGGCTGCCGCCCTTCGTGGAGAGCCTCCGGGAGGAGGAGGTCTAGCCGGGCCGACGCTCCATCAAGAGGGCTCGGCTCCACTGGGTCTCCAGCGGGCCGCTGGCGATCCGGAAGCCGGCCTTCTCGAAGGCGCGAATGGCGGCGGCGTTGTCCGGGTGGGGGTCGATGCCGGCGGCCGGCACGCCCCGCGCGAACAGGGCGTCGACGAACTGCCGCAGGATACGTGATCCGTGGCCCTGGCCCAGCATGTCCGGCTCGCCGATGAACAGGTCCATGCCGCGAGAGCCGGGCGGCAGGTGGCCGAAGTGATGCGGCGTCCAGCCGTGGACGTCGTAGTCCTGGATGAAGGCGAACGGCCGGCCTTCCCGGGCCGCCAGGAATAGCCCGATCCGCGGGTCGGCGAGCTTCTCCGCCTCCGGCTCCAGCTCCGGATCGCCCCACCAGCGACGCACGTGCGGCCGCTCGCGCCAACTCCGCACCAGCGGCAGGTCGGCCCCGGTCGCGGGCCGGATGAGATAGGCGCTGGCCGGCTTGGCCATGTTCACCCTTACGCCGACGGGCAGGGTCTCCTCGCTCTCGATATGATAGCCGAGGCTCTCATAGAGCCGGATGTTCTCGGCGAAGAGCTTGTTGGTGTAGAGCCGCGTACCCTTCAGGCCCGCCTCGTCCGCGAGGTGCTCGGCCAGCTTCAGCAACCGCACGCCGAGCCCGCGCTTCTGGAAGCCGGGCCGGACCGCGACATTGACGATCAGCAGCTGGTCGCCTTCGGGCACGGTCTCGATCAGCGCCGCGAGCGCCTCGCCCACGTAGGCAAGGTCGAAGCGGTGGCGCGTCACGGCCTCGTGGTAGTCGGCCTGCATCGGCAGCGGCTCGCGGCCGGCGATCGGAACCCATTTGGCGTAGGCCTCGCGGGTGAGCGTCCGGATGGCCTCGGCGTCGGCGGCTCCGGCGATGCGCAGACGAACGTCCATCCGGCCTCTCCTTAGTCCGCCAGCTCGATCCAGGTGGGCGCGTGGTCGCTGGTCTTCTCCCAGCTGCGAACGTCGCGGTCGACACCGGCCGCCCTGAGCCGCGGGGCGAGGCGGGGGCTGAGCAGCAGGTGGTCGATCCTGAGGCCGGCGTTGCGGGCGAAGGCGTTCCGGAAGTAATCCCAGAAGGTGTAGATCGGCTCGTCCGGATGCAGGGTGCGCAGCGCATCGGTCCAGCCCTGCGCGAGGAGGTCGGCGTAGGCCCGCCTCACCTCCGGCCGGAACAGGGCGTCGTCCACCCAGCGCTCGGGCTTGTAGACGTCGAGGTCGGTCGGCATGACGTTGTAGTCGCCGGCCAGGACGACCGGCGCATCGTGGTCGAGCAGCGCCTGGGCGTGCGCGGCGAACCGCTCGAACCAGCGGAGCTTGTAGTCGAATTTCGGTCCCGGCGCGGGGTTGCCGTTCGGCAGGTAGAGGCAGCCGACCACGAGGCCCCGCACGACGGCCTCGATGTAGCGGCTGTGGCTGTCGTCGGGGTCGCCAGGAAGCCCTCGGCGAGTCTCCTGCGGTTCGCGGCCGAGCGCCAGGATGGCCACCCCGTTCCAGCTTTTCTGGCCATGCCAGATCGCGCCGTAGCCCGCCTTTTCAATGGCTTCGATCGGGAACCTCTCGTCCGGCGCCTTCAGCTCCTGCAGGCAGACGATGTCGGGGCGGCGCGCGTCCAGCCAGCGGAGCAGGACCGGCAGCCGACCGTTCACGCCGTTCACATTGTAAGTCGCGAGCCTCACGCCTAGCGCTTGCGCTCGGCGGCTCGGGCTCCCGCCAGGATGTCGGGAAGCGCATAGTTGCCTTCATGGCAGGCGTATTCGTAGAGCCGCTCAGGGCCTGCGTTCAGCACCAGCTCGGCGCGCCAGGGTTGGGTGTAGTAGGCCGGATCGTCCACGGTGAACTGGTAGAGGATCTGGCGGTCCGAGACGCGGGTGAAGCGCTCGGTCACGCGGGCCTGGTCGGAGAGGTAGATCGGCCCCGAACGGCCCTGCTCGGGATTGACGTGGACGGTCTCGACCACCAGCGCATCGCCGTCCCACCAGCCGGTGCTGTCGCCGAGCCATGGGTGCAGGGCCGCGGGACCGTGCGCGGCCTGGGCGGCGGCCCGGGCCGGGAAGATCGGGATGATCCGGACGTCGTGGATCATCTCCACGTCGATCGCCACCGCGCCGGGCGTCTGCACGATCTGGTAGTTGGAGTTGTAGATGTTGTTGAGCATGCCCGGACCGCCGGAGCCGCGCGAGCCGATCAGGCAGCGGTCCCACGGCATCAGCGCCTCTGGGCCCGAGGGCGCGTCCGGCTCATGCGCGGCGCGGGAGGCGGCGATCAGCTTGCGGCCATTCGCGGAAATCGGCAGCTGGCCATTCGGTGGATCGACGATCCAGGACGTGCGCCGCTCGCCGTTCACGGTCGCCAGCGTCCGACCTGGATCGAGCCAGAAGGCGTTGTAGCCGCCCGGATCGCCGGGCGCCGGCGGCCGATCCGCGGGGCCGGATTCGCGCGCCTCCGCTTCGGCTCCGGCGACCAGCGGATTGGCCTTGGCGATCGTCTCCGCTTCGGCGTTGCTCACCACCAGCTTGGCCACGCCCGGCGGACGTGTGAGGCGGGTGATGGAGGCGTTGGTCCAGACGCCGGTGAGATCGGGATGCGCCTGTGCGGCGCCAGCCGGCGCCGTGATCGCGAGGACGCAGATGAAGGCTGGCAAGCCGGACCGCATGGCGGCAGCTAACGACGAGCGGCGGCCCTTGTCGACCGCCGCGAGCGGCCGGCATAGAACCGCGCGCCGATGATCCTCCGTGGCCAAAGACTTCTGCTGCCGCTGCTGCTGGGCTTCGGCCTGGCCAGCGCTGCTAGCGCGGCCGCCGCCAGGCCGCTCACCATCACCGTCGATCTGACGCGCGCCGGTGCGCGGGGGAGCTTCCGGCCGGACACGGCCCTGGGCGCCGGGATCGACGGCGCGCAGGCCGGCGAGATCGACCGGCTGTTCACCGCCCGCAACGTCGCCGCCATGCGCAGCCTCGGCCTGCGCTCGGCGACCTACCGGCTGCGCACCGAGCTCGGGATCGAGGCCTGGCACTGGACCGAGCAGGGGACCTGGAGCGATTCGGCCCACGCCCAGGGCTACTGGACCGGGAGCGCCCGAGCCTCAGGGTCCATCCGGCTCTCCTGGGGCTATCAACTGCCCCGGCGCGGCGACACCCAGGACAACGCCAACAACATCGGCTGGTCGCGGCTGACGGACGGCGACCTGGCGACCTTCTGGAAGTCCAACCCGTACCTGGACCGGCGCTTCACGCGTGACGCGCGGGCGCACCCGCAGTGGATCGAGCTGCGGCTGGGCGCGCCCGCCGCCATCGACGCCGCGCAGATCGCCTGGGCCGATCCCTACGCCACGCGTTACGAAGTCCAGTACTGGACAGGACTGGACGACTACGACGACGAGGGCCGTTGGAGGGCCTTCCCACGGGGCGCGTTCGCGCATGGGCGGGGCGGGATCGAGCTTCGGCGGCTGGCCGCGGCTCCGATCCGCGCGCAATACCTGCGCATCCTGCTGAAGACTTCCTCCGGCACGGCCCCGGCCGGCTCGAAGGACGTGCGCGACCGGCTGGGCTACGCCGTGCGCGAGGTGGGATTCGGGACCATCGGCGCGGACGGCCGGTTCCACGACGTCGTCAGGCATGCCGCCTCGCACGCCGATCAGACCTTCACCCATGTCTCCTCCACCGACCCCTGGCACCGGGCGATCGACCGCGACCCCAACCTGGAGCAGGTGGGGATCGACAGGTTCTTCACGAGCGGCATCACCAACGGCCTTCCGGCCATGGTTCCCGTGGGCGTGCTGTTCGACACGCCGGAGAATGCGGCCGCGCTCGTGCGCTACCTGAAGCGACGCGGTTACCCGCTGGCGCGGATCGAGCTCGGCGAGGAGCCCGACGGGCAGTATGGAGACCCTTCCGATTACGGCGCGCTCTACCTCGAGACGGCCGCGGCGATCCGGCGGGTCGAAAAGCGCACGCCGCTCGGCGGCCCCTCGATGCAGAGCGCGGCCACTGAGCTGCCGCTGGTCGAGGCGGCCAAAAAGTCCTGGAACGCAGGCTTCATCCGCTACCTGAAGGCGCGCGGGCGACTTTCGGCCCTGCAGTTCTTCACTTTCGAGCACTATCCGTTCGACGACATCTGCGGCGACGTCCACGCCAAGCTGCTCGCCGAGGACGGCCTGCTCGATTCGATGCTGGCCCGGCTGGCGAAGGAGGGCGTCCCGCGGACGATCCCCTGGGTCATCGCCGAGTACGGCTTCTCGGCCTTCTCCGGGGAAGCGATGGTGGAGCTGCCGAGCGCGCTGCTGCAGGCCGACATCGTGGGCCATTTCCTGGGCGCCGGAGGCCGGGCCGCTTACATGTTCGGCTACGGTCCGAACGTGCCGATAAACCAGCACCTGCCGTGCGCCGGGTTCGGCAACATGACGCCGTTCCTCGCCGACGCGCAGGGCCAGGCAGGCGCGCCGCTGCCGGTGTTCTTCGCCGCGCGGCTGATCAGTCAGATCTGGCTGCAGCCCGGCCATGGCCTGCATCGGCTCTATGCCGCGCGCGTGCACGCTCAAGCAGGCCCGGGCTGGGTGGTCGCCTACGCGGTGCGCCGGCCGGACGGACGCCTCGCGATCCTGATTCTCAATCGCAGCGGCGGGCGGGACGCCGCGGCGCGGCTCGCCGTCAAGGGCGGCGGGGCCCTGCGCGGACCGCTCGATGTCTGGCGCTACGGCCCGGCGCAATACCAGTGGTTGGCGGACGGCGTACATGGCCACCCGGTTCGGGACCTGCCCCCGGCGAAGGCGCAGGCGCAGACGGCCGGCGCGATATCGCTGCCGCGGGAGAGCCTGACGGTGGTCGCGGAGCGCGCCGGGCGCTAGGGTGATCCCATGAACCGTCTGAGCCTCTGCCTGGCGATGTGGGCCGTTCTCGGCGGGACCGCGTTCGCCCAGACGCCGTCCAGCGATCCGGACGGCGCGCAGCGCCTGGCCGAGGCCGTGCGGCCGCATGCGCCCGCGGCGAGCCTCGCCAGTCCGGCCGACGCCAGGCTCGCGGGCGTCGCCCAGACCTCCATCGAGCGGCGCTTTGCCAATGGCCGCATATCCGGCGCGCTCGGATTCCTCTGCGGCCGGCCCGACAGCGCCGCCGAGACCGGCCACGAGACCGCCTACGGCGCCGATCCGCACGGCCGCTTCCTGGGCGCGCGGCTTTCGATCGCCCTGCGCTAGCGCTCAGCGCGCGGCCTGCCCGCTCCCGCTGTTGCGGTCGGCCGGTCGGACTTTCATGTCGGCGTCCGGCGAGACCGGACAGGCTGATCGCGCGTCGGCACGAACTCGTAGTTGTCGTTGTAGCCGCCGTTGGAGATCGGCGGGCCAACCGAGTCGGCGGAGAGGCAGCGCTCGGTGGGCCGAAGCTCCCGCGGTCGCTCAGTCCTTGCGGACGCGCAGCAGCGTGTCGCCGGCGAGCGCCAGCGAGGCGATGACCAGCGGCAGCAGGTAGTACGCGAGCCGATAGCCGAGGAAGGCCGCGGCAAGCGGCGCGACCGCGACGGTGGGAAGCAGCTTGGAGAGCGCGGCCTCGAACACGCCCGCCCCGCCGGGGACAGAGGAGAGCAGTCCCGCCACGCAAGCCACGGCGTAGGCGCCGACGAAACTCGGGAAGGTGGTGGAATGCGGCGGCAGCAGGATCCAGATGATCGCCGCGGCGATCCCGTTGTCGATCACGCCGATGACAAGCTGGGCCGAGGCTTCGCGCCAGGAGGGCAGAGTCAGGCTGCGTCCGAACGCGGAAAGCGGCCTTCGGCGAACGCCGCAGAGGACGACGTAGCCCAGCGCGCCCGCCACCATCAGCGCGCCAGCGACGCGGGCGAAAGAGACGGGAATGGCCGTGGCGGCGAGCGCCTTCGGCGTGGCCAGCAACAGGCCGCCGCCGCCCAGCGCGGCGATTCCGACCGCGAACGACATGCCTGCGAAGAGGGTGGCCGCCGCGACCTGTGTGAGGCCGACGCCGTAACGGTCATACAGGCGGGCCCGCAGCGCGCCGGAGACCAGCAGGTTCGCCCCGATGGCGTGGGCGATGGCGTTGGCGAGGAACGAGCCCGCCATGGCCACGCCCCAGGGCAGGGTCTTGCCGACCCAGCGCAGGCCCAGCCACTCCACAACGCCCATGAAGATGAAGCTTGCGACGGCCAGCGCCAGGGCCCCGATGATGGCGGCGTGGCCCCAGCGGTCCATGGCCGCGGCCACCGCGTGCAGGCTCAAGCCGCGGAACTCTCGGCGCAGCACGAAAACCGCGGCCACGAGCAGAACGAGCGGCACGATGCGAAGCGCGAGGCGGGAGAGCCGAGCGAACGGATGCGCCGCGTCGATGGGCAGCGCCTCGGCGAGCTTCACCTCGACCGGCGCCGTCGGCTTCAGCTTGGCGTGAGGATCGCGTTTCTGCACGGCGACGCTAATCTCGGTCGAGTCGGAGGCATGGGCCACGGCGGTAAGCAGGGCAAGTCCTGCCGCGGTTCCCGCATGTCGTGCGAGCGCGTGGAACTCCCGCGCACGGCGCCGGTTGTCGGCGCAAAACCCGATCCCACTCCGAAGGAGACGCCCATGCCCCGCAATGACTGGCGCGATCGCGAGGACGACCGCGCGCGACGCCGCGACCCGCGCGACGAGGAAGGCTTCGGGCTAGCGGACTATTCCCGCGACTACGAGTACGATCCCGACAGCCGGAGCGGCCGGCGCGTCGAGGAGCGCGTGCGCGGCCGCGACGACTACGGCCAGGCCGACTACAGTCGCGACTGGGCCTATGACGAGGAGCGGGGCCGCCCCTACCGCCGCTCGGCCGAGCCGGACGTGGATCGCGACGCGCGGATACGGCGCGACGAACGTGAGCGCGAAGAGGACGAACGCGGCGAGCCGCGGTCATGGATGGGCCGCGCGGGCGACTTCCTGGCCGGACGGCGGGGCTACGACGATCGCCGCGACGACGATGATCGTCGCGAGGAAGAGCGCCGGGCTGAACGCCGCTACGATGATCGTCGTCGGCGCCGGCGCGGTCCTTCCGACCGGGTGCTCTGGGCGGTCATCGTCGAGCGCCTGGAGGACGAGCGCGGGCTCGACCTGCGTGACGTCGATGTGCTGGTCGACGACTGCGAGGTGACGCTGAACGGAACGGTGCGGCGCAAGGAGGACAAGCGCCGAATCGAGGACATCGCCGATATCGACGGCGTGCGTCACGTGCAGAACAATCTGCGGGTGCGCGAGCGGCCGCACTGGACGTTCCTCTAGGACGCGTCCCCCAAGTCGCGGTTGGCCTCTGCGGATCGCGTCGGGAACCGGCGGCGAAAGCGCTCCACCAGCACCGGCGCGAAGGCCGCCGCCATGCCGCCGACGTCGGCGACCGCCTTCTCGACCAGCGGTCCAGGCGGCGCGCCTGCGAACAGATGCGTCGACTCCAGGATGACGCCGAAGATCACGAAAGCCGAGCCGATGCGGTGCAGGCGCGCCCGCGGCATCGCCGCTAGGCCGAACAGCGTGGCGACATAGAAGGCCGCGAAGTGCTCAAGGTAATGCGAGCGCACGAACTGGGGCACCATCCAGCGCGGCAGGAACACGGCGACGACGATCGCCAGCACCGCGCCGATGAAGGCGAGCCGCGCCAGGATCGCGAGCGGGCCCGTGTCGGGATATCGGCCCCCGCCGAAAAGCGTGCGGTCGTCGCCCAGGTCACGCGTCTGCGTCATGCGCCCGGCAGGGTAGGGACCTTGGGCGCCCTGCGGAACCCCTCGGCTGGGCTCGGCCGTTAGAGGCGCATGAGCAAGGCCGTCACGCTGACCATTCCGCACGATCTCGGCCGCGCCGAGGCGCGGCGGCGCATCGACGGCGGCTTCGGCGATCTCGCCAGGCATCTGGCTGGAATGGGTTCGGTGACCAAGACCTGGGAGGGCGATCGCCTCAGCTTCTCGTTCTCGGTCATGGGCCAGGCGATTTCCGGGACCGTCGACGTCGCCGAGACGATGGTCAGGCTGGAGGTGCTGCTGCCGGGCCTGATCGGCATGATCGCCAGCAAGGTCAAGGGACGGTTGCAGAAGGAGGGCCAGCTGCTGCTCGAGAAGAGATAGCCATTCGGCCGCCTTTGGCGACCCAGCGCGAAAAGGAGCACCTCATGCCCGACAAACAAACCGACAAGGAAGAAAAACGCGCCTTCAGCCACGGCTCGAGCGGACCCACCGCCGACCGCGCGCCGGAGCGGCTGAAACCCGAGGACCGCAACATCGACGCGCCGCATTCACGGCCCGCTGAGCCGCTGCCGGAACAGGAGAAGCACGACCAGCTGGCCGACAAGGAGGCCGCCGCCGAGGACCGTCAGGAGGCCCTGCTCGACGAAGCCATCGAGGAAACCTTCCCGGGATCCGACCCGATCAGCCCCAAGCACATCACCTGAGGGCCGGTCATTCGGTCGGCGCCGCGCCGGCGGCGTGGGCGGAGCGCGACCGGCGCAGGCCCCTCCGCTTGCCCTGGTGCGGTGTCGTGTCGACCGCGGTCTGACGCTCGATCTCGGAGTTCAGCTCGGCGCCGATCAACACGATCAGGCTCGAGAGCCAGCTCCACATCATGAATCCCACCACGGCGCCCAGGGAGCCGTAGGTCTTGTCGTAGTGGGCGAAGTTGCCGACGTAGAGCGAGAAGAGCGCCGAAAGCGCGAGCCACAGGACGATGGAGGCGACGCTTCCTGGGG
This sequence comes from Phenylobacterium sp., assembly GCF_025934275.1. Classification (GTDB taxonomy): domain Bacteria; phylum Pseudomonadota; class Alphaproteobacteria; order Caulobacterales; family Caulobacteraceae; genus Phenylobacterium. The sequence goes on along the minus strand of NZ_JAICYI010000071.1, from coordinate 1,983 downwards.
TGACCCACTTGAAGCGCGGCGACTCGCGACTGGCGCCATAAGCGTAGAGGACGGCCAACCCCATCCCCAGGATCACCACCAGGGCCGGCCAGCTGATCAGGTTGAACACGAAAGCCGCATGCCGGCCCAGGTAGGCCTCGATGGCGGGACCGGCGCCCAGAACCGCGATGGCGCCGCCGCCGAACAGCAGCAGACCGATGGTGAAGGCGAGGGAGACCAGCGTCTTTCTGATGAAGCCGCGTCTCTCCCGCTCCTCATAGGCGATGTTGAGGCCGGTCATCATCGCCTTCACCGCGCCGTTGGCGCTCCAGAGTGACGTGAGCAGCCCCACGACGAAGGCGAAGGAGAGGCCGCCCTTATGCGCCTCGGCGAGCCGGACCATCTGCTGGCCGATGAACGTGAGCGCCGATCTCGGAAGCAGGAGGGAAAGCACGGCCAGGTGGTGCTGCACGGCGCTGACATCGGCGAACAGCCCATAGAGCGCGACGAACGCGCCCAGGCCCGGAATCAGCGCGAGCAGGGAGTAGAATGCGATCCCCGCCGCGATCATCGAGATATTGTCGTCCGAGAACTCCTTGCGCGTGTGGACCAGGATGTCCTTCCAGCCGTTCCAGGGGATCTGCAGCGGCGAGCGGGCGCGTCGGCCGGGGCCGTGAGCACCTGATCGCCCCCAGCGCTCCGGACCCTGCAAGGCGATGACCCCGGCGCCGGCCAGCATCATGATCGGCGCGGCCTGGAAGACCAGCTTCGGAATGAGCCGGGCCATCTCCCGCCTCCCACGGTCGAACGACGGCCCGGCAATATCTCGGGGTCCCGGAAAGTTCCGGAAGGCCATGCTATGGCTCGCGCATGCAGCGGCGCCCGCCCCGGATCGACAGCCAAGGCCTGAGCGCGATCAAGCTCGGCGCCTCGCGCTTCGCGTGGGACGATCCGTATTATCTCGTGCTGGCGATGAGCTGGCAGGCGTTCCTGGGCGCGGTCCTCGCCCTGTTTATCGGCGTGAACGTGATCTTCGCCGGCCTCTACTGGGCGATCCCCGGCGCCGTCGGCAACGCCAAGCCCGGGAGCTTCGGCGACGCGTTCTTCTTCAGCGTCGAGACGCTGGCGACCGTCGGCTACGGCGAGATGACGCCCGCGGGCCGCTACGGCCACACGATCGCGGCCGCGGAGATCTTCGTCGGCATGTTCCTGACGGCGCTGGTCACCGGCGCCTTTTTCGCCCGCTTCGCCCGGCCGAAGCCGCGGCTGATCTTCTCCGACTCGGCGGTGATCGGTCCCTATGAAGCCGGCCAGGCGCTGATGGTGCGGGTGGCGAGCCGCAGGCTGCACGCGATCAGCGAGGTCAGAGGGCGGATCAGCTATCTGCGGACCTTCCGCCTGCCGGACGGCGGCACCTTCCGGCGGTTCTTCGACCTCAAGCTGGTGCGGAGCGAGAACCCCGTCCTCAGCCTCTCGTGGACGCTGATCCACCCGATCGATGCGGAAAGCCCGCTGCATGGCATGAGCCAGGAGCAGCTGTTGGCGGAAGCACCGCGGCTGCTGGTGTCGATCACCGGCTTCGACGAGGCGATCTCGTCGGCGATCAACGACCGCCACAACTACCGGCCCGAGGACATCCGGATGGGGCACATGTTCGCCCACATTCTGGAGGACCAGCCGGACGGCGCGATTCAGATCGACCTGACGCGCATCCACGATACCTTCGAGGTCCCGCCCGGTCAGGCGGTCGGCTTCAGCGACTCATAGGCCTGCTGGGCTTCCAGCCACTCGTGCTCGGCCGCGGCGAGCGCAGCCTGAGCCGCCGCCCGGCCCCGGCCGAGCTCGGCCAGCCTGGCGGAATCGCCTGACACCCCCCGAGGATCGGGGAGCGGGGCGTCGATGGCTTCGAGCACGCCGGCGGCGCGCGCCAGCGCGGCTTCCGCGGCCTCGGCCCGTCGGCGGGCGGGCCAGGTCGGGACCTTCCGCGCCGGCGCCGGCGGGGGC
>NZ_JAICYI010000008.1 GCF_025934275.1 Phenylobacterium sp. | reverse complement strand
GAGGCCGAGGCGCTGTCGCGCGCCGTCGTCGAGCAGTTCGAGAACTATGTGAAGCTGAACAAGAAGGTGCCGCCCGAGGCGCTGGCGGCCATCCCGCAGATCGACAACCCGGGCGAGCTCGCCGACCGGGTGGCGAGCCACCTGTCGGTGAAGATCGCCGACAAGCAGCAGCTTCTGGAGATCCCGCACGTCGTGAAGCGGCTGGAGCGGGTCTACGCCCTGATGGAGGGCGAGATCTCCGTCATGCAGACGGAGAAGAAGATCCGGAACCGCGTGAAGCGGCAGATGGAGAAGACCCAGCGCGAGTATTACCTGAACGAGCAGATGAAGGCGATCCAGCGCGAGCTGGGCGAGCAGGACGACCACCGCGATGAGCTGATTGAGCTCGAGAAGCGGATCAAGAAGACCAAGCTCTCCAAGGAAGCCCGCGCCAAGGCCGAGTCCGAGCTGAAGAAGCTCCGGAACATGAGCCCGATGTCCGCGGAATCGACCGTCGTCCGGAACTACCTCGACTGGCTGCTCTCGATCCCGTGGGGCAAGGCCAAGACCAAGCCCATCGACCTCACCCAGGCCGAGGAGATCCTGGAAGGCGATCACTACGGCCTGGAGAAGGTGAAGGAGCGGATCCTGGAGTACCTGGCGGTGCAGAGCCGCGTGGGCACCCTGAAGGGCCCGATCCTGTGCCTCGTCGGCCCCCCGGGCGTCGGCAAGACCTCGCTCGGCCGCTCGATCGCCAAGGCCACGGGGCGCGAGTTCGTCCGCGTGTCCCTGGGCGGCGTGCGAGACGAAGCCGAGATCCGGGGTCACCGGCGGACCTACATCGGCTCCATGCCCGGCAAGATCATCCAGTCGATGAAGAAGGCCAAGTCGACCAACGCCTTCTTCCTGTTGGACGAGATCGACAAGATGGGCTCCGACTGGCGGGGCGACCCGTCCTCGGCGCTCCTGGAGGTGCTGGACCCGGCGCAGAACTCCACCTTCAACGACCACTACCTGGAGGTGGACTACGACCTGTCGCCGGTGATGTTCGTCACCACCGCCAACAGCCTCAACATGCCCCAGCCGCTGTTGGACCGCATGGAGATCATCCGCATCCCCGGCTACACCGAGGATGAGAAGGTGGAGATCGCCAAGCGGCACATCCTGCCGAGGCTCACCAAGGACCACGGGCTGAAGCCGGAGGAGTTCATCGTTCCCGACACCTCGATCCATGACCTGATCCGCTACTACACGCGTGAGGCGGGCGTGCGGAACCTGGAGCGGGAACTGGGCAACCTGGCGCGCAAGACCGTCCGTGACCTGTCGCGCGAGAAGCTGCTGTCGATCACCATCGACGAGGAGCGGCTCGAGAAGTACGCGGGCGTGCGCAAGTTCCGCTACGGCGAGACGGACAAGGAAGATCAGGTCGGCATCATCACCGGCCTGGCCTACACCGAGTTCGGCGGCGACATCCTGACCATCGAAGCGGTCAAGATGCCCGGCAAGGGCCGCATGACGGTGACCGGCAACCTGAAGGACGTGATGAAGGAATCCATCTCGGCGGCGAACTCCTATGTGCGCAGTCGGGCGACCCGGTTCGGCATCGAGCCGCCGGTGTTCGAGCGGACCGACGTCCACATCCACGTGCCGGACGGGGCGACGCCCAAGGACGGGCCCTCGGCCGGGGCGGCCATGGCCACGGCCATCGTCTCGGTGCTGACGGGCATCCCGATCCGGGCCGACATGGCGATGACCGGCGAGGTCACGCTGCGCGGCCGGGTGACGGCGATCGGCGGCCTGAAGGAGAAGCTGCTCTCGGCGCTGCGTTCGGGCGTGAAGACGGTCTTGATCCCGGAAGAGAATGAGAAGGATCTCGCCGACATCCCGGACAACGTGAAGGCTGCGCTGGAGATCGTGCCGGTCTCCACCATGGACGAGGTGCTGAAGCAGGCGCTCGTCCGCCAGCCCACGCCCATCGAGTGGAACGAGGCCGACCATCCGCCGGTGGTCACCTCCGACGAGCCGGAGGTCGCCGATCTGGAAGGCATGATCACCCACTGAGGGCGATCACATCTTTGACAGCGGAGCGGCGCGGGAGGATTCCCGCGCCGCTCTCGTTTGACGGCTGAGCTTGGAAGGGCGTTAAATTCCAGACCGGGCGCAGGGGGCCGCACGCTCACGTCCTCCCGCGCGCGCCAATAACAATCATAAGGGGCTGGGAGAACGCACATGACCAAGGCCGAACTGGTCACCGCCATCGCGGACAAGGCGGGCCTGAACAAGGCTCAGGCGAAGCAGGCGCTGGACGCCTTCATCACCTCCGTCTCGTCATCTCTCAAGGCCGGCAAGGAGGTGCGGCTGGTGGGCTTCGGCAGTTTCGTCCCGGTCAAGCGTCCGGCGGGCATGGCCCGCAATCCGCGCACCGGCGAGAAGGTGCGCCGGGCGGCCTCGGCCACCTGCCGCTTCAAGGCGGGCGACACCTTGAAGAGCGTGCTCAATCACTGAACCTGCGACATCGCCGGCGCGGAAAGGGCGGTCCCCGGGGCCGCCTTTTTCATTGGCGCAGCCGGCGGGGCCCGTTAGAAGGCGCTCGTCTTCGGGGAGTAGCCGATCGCGCCTCCAGCGAAGTCCGCGTCAACAGACTTGCGCCTTCCGGCGCATGGCGCGGACGCCGGGTCCGCATGGGCCCGTCCGGCGAGACCGACGATGCGGGCCTCCGGCTGCGGCCGGCGGAGGCCGTCCGCGTCGTCGCGTCAACGCCCGGCCCCGGCGATCGTCCCGACCATGTCCCTGGAACCGCTCTTCACCTCTACCGCCGTGGTCGCTGTCGGCGAGATCGGCGACAAGACCCAGCTGCTGGCGATCGTGCTCGCCGCCCGCTTCCGCAGGCCGCTTCCGATCATCGCCGGCATCCTGGGCGCCACCATCCTGAACCACACCCTGGCCGCGACCCTGGGCTACCTGGTCTCGGACTGGCTCTCCGGCGCGGCGTTCCGGGTGGCGGTCGGGATCGGCTTCATGGCGATGGCGGCTTGGGCCCTGATCCCGGACAAGGCCGACGACGAGGAGGGCCTGGCGAAGAGCCGCGGCGGCGTCTTCGTCACCGCGCTCATCTCGTTCTTCCTGGTCGAGATCGGCGACAAGACGCAGATCGCCACCTCGCTCCTGGCCGCCCGCTACCACCAGATCCTGCCGGTCGCGGCCGGCACGACGCTCGGCATGCTGATCGCCGACATACCGGCGGTGCTGCTGGGCGAGGCCGCGACGCGGATCGTGCCGCTCCGCTACGTGCGGATCGCCGCGGCGCTGATGTTCGGGCTGATCGGCGTCTGGGTGCTTCTGGCGGCCTTCCGGGTGGTCTAGAAGGCGCGCGCGCAGGCGGCTAGCTCAGCTGGTTAGAGCACCCGGTTTACACCCGGGAGGTCTTCGGTTCGAACCCGAAGCCGCCTACGCCGCCCTTCACCTGCGCTGAGGTTTCAGGCTTAAGTGCGCGCGGGGAGCGGAGGATTCCATGACGGCGATCTCTGGGCGCGAGGCCGCGATCCATCAGGACCGCGCGTTCCTGGGCCATCCGAGGGGGCTGGCCTTCCTGGCCTTCACCGAGGCCTGGGAGCGGTTCTCCTACTACGGCATGCAGACGTTGCTGGTGCTCTACATGACCAAGCAGCTGCTGCGGCCGGGGCATATCGAGCGGATCGCTGGCTTTGGCCCGTTCCGGGCGGTGCTCGAGCACGGCCACGCAATGACCATCGTGGCGCTCGCCTCGGCGATCTTCGGGCTCTACACGGCGATGGTCTACGCCACCCCGGCGCTCGGCGGCCTCCTGGCCGACCGGGTGCTCGGCCGCACGCGCACCATCGTGCTGGGCGCGCTCCTGATGGCGCTCGGCCACTTCCTGATGGCTTTCGACCAATCCTTCCTCGTCGCGCTCCTCTGCCTGATGCTGGGGTCCGGGTGCTTCAAGGGCAACATCGCCACCCAGGTGAGCTCGCTCTACGCGCCGGAGGACCTCAGGCGGGCCGACGCCTTCCAGATCTTCTACCTGGGGATCAATGCAGGAGTGATCAGCGCGCCGTTCGTGACCGGCACGCTCGCCGAGAAGGTCGCCTGGCACTACGGCTTCGGCGCGGCCGGCGTGGGCATGCTGATCTCGCTGGTGATCTATCTCGCGGGCCGGCGGCACCTGCCGCCCGATCCGCCGTTGCGCCGCGAGACGGAAAAGGCCGCCCGAGCGCCGATGACCGCCCAAGAGTGGCGCAGCGTGATCCTGCTCCTGTGCCTCCTGCCGGTGCTGGCCGCCTCGATCGTCGGCAACAACCAGATCTTCAACGCCTACCTGCTGTGGGCCGACAAATCGGTCGACCGGCACCTGTTCGGCGTGCCGTTCCTGACCGAGTACCTGGTCTCGATCGACTCCGTCGTCTCGGTCGCGACGCTCGCCGGAATGGTGATCTTCTGGCGTTGGTGGAAGACGCGGTTCAAGGAGCCGGACGAGCTCGGCAAGATCGTCATCGGCTGCCTGTTCGGGGGCGTGGGCGTGGCCTGCCTGGCGGCCGGGGCGGCGATCGCCGCAGCCTCCGGGCAGAAGGTCTCGATGGGCTGGCTGCTCGCCTTCCACATCCTGAACGACATCGGCTTCGCCAACGTGCTGCCGGTGGGTCTCGCGCTCTATGCGCGGGCCGCGCCGCGGGCGCTCGCCGGCACGATCGTCGGCATCTACTACCTGCACCTGTTCGCCGGGAACCTGGCGGTGGGCTGGCTGGGCGGGCTGCTCGACAAGATGCCCGCGGTCCAGTTCTGGCTGCTGCACGCCGCGCTGGTGACCGGCGCGGGCGTGGTGTTCTTCTTCGTGCGCCTGGCGTTCGGCCGTCTCCTGAGCGGAGAGCCCGCCGAGCCGGACCTGGCCGAGGTGGTGGCGGCCGACGCCCAAGAGACGCCCTAGGCGCGATGCTCTACCGCCCGCTCGGCCGCACCGGGCTCGAGGTCTCCGAGATCGGCTTCGGCTGCGCGAGCTGGTGGGCGAAGCCAGCGTTCGACGAGCGCCAGGCGGCGCGGCTGGTCCACGCGGCGATCGATCTCGGGGTCACCCTCTTCGACACCGCGGCCAGCTATGGCGCGGGCCAGGCGGAGCTGCGGCTCGGCCGGGCGCTCCAGGGCCGCGACGCCTCGCGCCTGGTTATCGCCAGCAAGGCCGGGAGCTATGCGGATGCGGGCGGACGCGTCCGGCGGGATTTCTCGGCGGCGGGCATCCGCGCCAGCGCCGAGCGGAGCCTGAAGCGCCTCGGCCTCGAGGTGCTGCCGATCCTGCAGCTGCACGGGCCGGCGCTGGAGGAGCTCACGCCCGAGCTGCTGGCGGTCCTGGCGGAGCTGAAGGCGCAGGGACGGGTGCGCGCGCTGGGCGTCAACAGCTTCGATCCGGACGTGATCGCGCACGCGATCGGCCTACCCGAGCTCGACGTGGTCATGGTCGACTACAATGTCATGCGGCCGGACCGCGAGCCGCTGATCGCCCGCGCCGCAGCGGCCCGGAAGGGCGTGCTCGCCGGCATGCCGCTCGCCATGGGCCACACGGGCCTGAAGGTCGCCTCGCTGAAGGGGCCGCAGGACCTCTGGTACGCGGCGCGCGGCCTGGTCCGGCATCGGCGCGAGGTCGCGAGCGGCCTGCGCTTCGGGTTCCTGCATCGGCTGCCCGAGATCACCGGCTCGCAGGCGGCGCTCGCCTATGTGCTGGCCGATCCCGCCGTGTCGGCGGCGGTGGTCGGCACCACCCGGCTCGCCCACCTTCGGGAAGACGCGGCCGCCTCGGGCCTGAGGCTCCCGGGGGAAGCCATGATGCGGATCCGCGCCGCTCAGCGCGGGCTTCGGTGATCGGCCCTTCCGCTCGGGGCCGAGCCGAGTCATCTTCGCCTGAACGCCGATAACCTTCGAAGGACCCACCGATGACGGTCGACAAAGCCAAGCTCGACGACGCCCTGGCCGTCGCGCACCTTCCCGCGCTGGTGGCCGCCATGGTCCATGTGACCGGCGATCCATCCTGGCTGAAGGACGAGTGGCGCCCGGCCTACCAGCCGCTGACCCGCGGGGAGACGGGCCTCGGCCCCGAGATCGACGGCCAGATCCGCGCCGCCTGCCGCGCGGCGCTCATCGAATTCCTGGCCGGCGACGGCAAGCTGCCGCCTCCGCCGTCCGAGGCGACGGTGCGCAGGATGATGGACTTCGTGGCCGGGGCGCCGATCCCCGAGGGCTACGCCGACTTCGCCATGGATGAGCTCGCGATCTCCGGCGAGAACTCCAAGGCGCCGCATTTCGACCAGCCGCGGGTGCGGGAGAACGCCCGCAAGCTGAAGGTGCTGGTGATCGGAGCGGGGATGTCGGGCCTGCTCGCCGGCGTCCGGCTCTCGCAGGCCGGACTCGCCTTCGAGATCGTCGACAAGAATCCCGAGGTGGGCGGCACCTGGTTCGAAAACACCTATCCCGGTTGCCGGGTGGACAACTCGAACCACATGTACAGCTACTCCTTCGAGCCGAACCACGCCTGGCCGCAGTTCTTCTCGCCGCAGCCGGAGCTGCTCAAGTACTTCAAGGGGGTCGCCGACAAGTACGGCCTGCGCAAGCACATCCGCTTCGAGACGCTGGTCGAGACCTGCGTCTGGGACGAGGCCAAGGCGGTGTGGCGCGTGACGCTGCGGACGAAGGACGGCGGGCGGGAGGCGGTGGAGGCCAATGCGGTGATCTCCGCGGTCGGCCAGCTCAACCGGCCGCGCTATCCGGACATCGAGGGCCGCGACAGTTTCAAGGGCCCAGCCTTCCACTCCGCGGAATGGCGCCACGACGTGGACCTGACCGGCAAGCGGGTGGCGGTGATCGGCACCGGCGCCTCGGCCTTCCAGTTCGTGCCGGAGATCGCGCCCAAGGTGGGCCAGCTCACCGTCTTCATGCGCAATCCGCCCTGGGGTCTGCCGGTGGCGCACTACCACGAAAACGTGCCGGAGGGGTTCAAGTGGCTCCTCCACAACGTGCCGTACTACGACAAGTGGTACCGCTTTTTCCTGTTCTGGACGACGACCGAGGGCTTCCTGCCCATGGTCAAGTCGGACCCGGCCTGGAACGACACCCGCGCGGTCAGCCAGGTGAACGCCGAGCTGCGCGAGATGGTCGCCCAGTACCTCGCAGCCCAGGTCGCCGACCGGCCGGACCTGGTCGACAAGGTGGTGCCCACCTATCCGATCGGCGGCAAGCGCGCGGTGCTCGACAACGGCGTGTGGCTGGGCGCGCTGAAGCGGGAGAACGTCGAACTGGTGACGGAGAAGGTCACGAAGATCACGCCCACCGGCATCGTCACCGCCGACGGGCGCGAGCACGAGGTCGACGTGCTGATCTACGGCACCGGCTTCCAGGCCTCGAATTTCCTCTCATTCTATGAGGTGACGGGCAAGGACGGCCGCGAGCTGCACGAGCGCTGGGGCGGCGACGCGCGGGCCTATCTCGGCATCACGGTGCCGGGCTTCCCGAACTTCTTCATCATCTACGGGCCCAACACCAACATCGTGGTCAACGGCTCGATCATCTTCTTCTCGGAGTCCGCCGTCCGCTACATCGTGGGCTGCCTGAGGCTCCTGGCCGAGAGCGGCGCACGGGCCATGGAGGTGAAGCAGACGGTCCACGACGCCTTCAACGTGAAGGTCGACGAAGCCAACAAGGGCTGGGCCTGGGGCTCGCCGCACGTCTCCAGCTGGTACAAGAACCAGTTCGGCCGGGTGAGCCAGAACTGGCCGTTCGGCCTGATCGACTACTGGCGCGCGACGCTCGCGCCCAATCCCGACGACTTCCGACTGGAGCGGCAGCCGGAGCCGGTGGGTTAGGGCGCAACTTCCCAAGGCGGCCGCGCTGATCTAAGGCGGCGGCTTCCTAATCGGAGGCCGCCATGGCGCTGCAGCTGAATGTCATCACTGTCTCGACGCGCCCGGGCCGGGTCGGGCCCAAGGTCGCCCAGTGGTTCCTGGAGTTTGCGAAGGCGCACCGCGGCTTCGAGGTGGCCGCGGTCGATCTCGCCGGTTTCAACCTGCCGGTGTTCGACGAGCCGAAGCACCCGCGGTTCAAGGACTACCAGCACGACCACACCAAGGCCTGGAGCGCGAGCGTCGAGGCGGCGGACGCCTTCGTCTTCGTGACCCCCGAGTACAACTATTCGCCCTCGCCCGCCTTCGTGAATGCGGTCGATTTCCTGTTCCGGGAGTGGGGCTACAAGGTCGCGGGCCTGGTGACCTACGGCGGGCCGCTCGGCGGAGCGCGCGCCGCGCAGATGGAAAAGCTGATGCTCACCTCGGTGAAGGTGATGACCATTCCCGAGGGCGTCAGCATTCCCTTGCCGACGCACATGAAGGATGGCCAGTTCACGCCCAGCCCGCCGATCGAGGCCTCGGCCAAGGCGATGCTCGACGAGCTGGTGAAGTGGACGGGCGCGCTGAAGCCGCTGCGCGGCTGAGCGCGAGGAGGAGGGGGCGATGATCGGCAGGATCCTCGCGGGCGCGGCTCTGGCGCTTGCGGCCGGGGCGGCGGAGGCGCAGCCGGCGCGCACCTTCGAGTTGCCTGTGACGCCCGCCACCGTCGCCTGGGGCAACTACGACGCCGCGCACGCCCCGGCGCTCACCATCCGGTCCGGCGACACGGTGGTGTTCCACACGCTCCTGACCAACAGCCCGACCGGGCTGGAGCGGGCCGGATTGCCGCCCGACCAGGTCGAGCCGGCGCTGCGCGAAGTGTTCGCCAAGGTCACCGACCGCGGGCCCGGCGGCCACATCCTGACCGGGCCGGTGTTCATCGAGGGCGCCGAGCCCGGCGACACGCTCGAGGTCCGCATCCTGAAGATCGATCTCGCCATCCCCTACGCCTACAACGGCTTCCGCTACGGGGCCGGGATCCTCTCCGACGACTTCCCTTACGCGCGCACCCGAATCATCCCGCTCGACCGCACGCGGATGGTGGCGAACTTCGCGCCGGGCGTGACGATCCCCTTGCGCCCGTTTTTCGGCAGCATGGGCGTGGCGCCGCCCCCCGCCGTCGGCCGCTATGATTCGACTCCGCCGACGTTCATCGGCGGCAACATGGACAACAAGGAGCTCACAGTCGGCACGACGCTTTTCCTGCCGGTGTTCGTGAAGGGCGCGCTGTTCGAGGTGGGCGACGGGCACGCGGGGCAGGGCAACGGCGAATCGGACGTCACCGCGCTGGAGACCTCGCTGGTCGGGACCCTGCAGTTCATCGTGCGCAAGGACCTGAAGACCGCCTACCCCCGCGCCGAGACGCCGACTCACTACATCGCCATGGGCTTCGACGACGACCTCTCCATCGCCGCGCACAAGGCGGTGCGCGAGGCGGTGGATTTCCTGGTCGCGCAGAAGCACCTCTCGCGCGAGGACGCCTACATGCTGGTCAGCGTCGCGGGCGACGTGGACATCACCGAGCTCGTGGACCGCAACAAGGGCGTCCACGTGATGATTCCCAAGGCGATCTTCGCGAAATAGGGCGGGGCGGCCGCGACTGTCCGGACACGCTCACGTGAGTGTGGCGCCCAAGCCCTAGGCGCGGCCCGGGTTCGGGCATATGGCTAAAAAGCGACAGCGGGAGGACGGCGTGTTTCCCGAACGCAATAGCTACCTTGCCAAGCTTGTCCTTCGCCGCCTAGGCTCGTTGTAGGCAGAGCTGCCTATCGTTTCCGGACCCGGCCGGAGAGCCGGGCCGGAGCCCCACGGGAGGACCAGGATATCATGGCAAAACGCAGCTATTTGTGTGGCGGGTCGGCGCTTGCCCTCGTCGTGAGTCTCAGCGCGTTCGAGGCCCACGCCCAGGCGGCCGCCCCGGCCCCGCCGCCGGCCAACGCCGCGGCGTCGACGCAGCTTTCGGACCTCATCGTGGTGGCCGAGAAGCGCGAACAGCGGCTCGAGACCGTGCCGGTTGCGATCTCCGCCTTCAGCGCCGAACAGCGGACACTGGTGGGCATCCAGTCGGTGCAGGACCTGACCAACTTCACCCCTGGCTTTCACTACCAGTCGGCGTCAGACCGGCCGTACATGCGCGGAATCGGGCGCAACACCGACAACCTGGCCGTCGCCTCGGCCGTGGCCACCTACTACGACGGCGTCTACTACGGCGCGAACGCCACCATCCTCCTGCAGCACTCCGACCTGTTCATCGACACGATCGAAGTCGACCGCGGCCCGCAGAACTCGCTGCATGGCGCGAACGCCGACGGCGGCACGATCAACTACACCACCAAGCGGCCGACGAAGGACTTCTACGCGGAGGGCCGCGTCGGCATCGCCAACAACGAGCGCCGCTGGGGCGAGGCTGTGGTCTCCGGCCCGATCACCGACTGGCTGCGCTTCCGCCTGGGCGGCAACATCACCTCCGAGACCGGCGGCTTCTTCAACAATCTCGGCTCGGGCAAGGACGCCGGCGGGAGCCTGCCGCAGCAGACGGCCGGCCAGAGCCAGTACATCGAAGGCCAGATCGATGCGAACATCGGCAAGCTCGACGCCTGGTTCAAGATGTCGAGCGGCACGATGTCGGCCGACTATCACCAGTCGGCGCGCTTCGGGAACTTCCCCAACGACTACCAGGAGAACGGCTCTTTCTCGCCGAACACCTTCTTCGGGCTGTGCGGCCTGCCCGGCGTAGCCAACAGTCCCGGCGGAGCCAACGGCTGCACCGGAGCCTTTGCGGGCGGCCAGACAGTGGTGCCGGGCTCGGTCGTCGGCGGCCCGACCTTCGCCAACGCCTTCCCGGGCAACAACCCGGCGAACGTCGATCCGCACGAATTCATCGAGAACTACGACGCCACCAACAAGGAGCGGGCGAACTTCCAGTTCGCGACCAACCTGACCTATCACTTCGGGCCGGCCGATCTCGTCTATTACGGCGGCTACCAGAAGTTCAACTACGTCCTGAACTTCATCCCGACCTACACCGACAGCGGCATCAACTCGTTCCAGCTGGCCGGTCCGACAACGCCGTCAGGAACCTGCCTCTTCCTCGCTGGAAACATCGGCGCCAATGCCGCGGGATGCACCCAGCCGCTGACCGTCTTCCCGATCCCCAACACCACCTTCTTCCAGGAGCGGGACCACTTCTTCAGCCACGAGATCAACCTCGTCTCGACGACCGACAGCCCGCTGCAGTACATCCTCGGCGCCTACTATTATCACGAGCACTACGACCAGCCGGTCTGGGCGGGCGTGATGCCGGCGCAAACACAGCTTGCGCATCCGGTGAGCCTGACCCTGGGGCCATCCCCGGTGAACCCGGCGAGCGCCGTCTCCACCTCAGACACCAAGCTGGACTACGACTCCTGGGCGCTGTTCGGTCACGTGGACTACAAGATCACCGACGCCTTCAAGGCCCACGCAAGCCTGCGCTACACGCACGACCACAAGTTCGGCGAACAGTTCTGGCGGTTCGAGGAGTTCGCAGTGCTGGCCGGCCTGCGGCCGTCCAACCTGGGCGCCCTGACCCCGGCGGTGGACGTCACGCCGCTGGCCGTCGGCAACAGCCTCACGCAGGGATTCCCCGGCGCCAGCATCGCCCACATCGATCCGCTCACAGGCAACGCCACGCGCGCCCTCGACGCCTCCTGGACCGCCTTGACCGGCGACGTCGGCCTCGACTGGACGCCGGATCCCGACACCCTGGTCTACGGGAAGTACAGCCGGGGCTACAAGGCGGGCGGCTTCTCGACGTTCACCTTGCAGGACAATCCGGAAACCCAGAAGGAAACGGTGGACGCCTTCGAGGTCGGCCTGAAGAAGACCTTCGCGCGCACCATCCAGCTGAACGCGGCGGCGTTCTGGTACAATTACAAGAACGACCAGATCCCGCTGGCGGTCCAGAACGCGCAGGGCCTGATCGCCACCCAGCTGTTCAACCTGAAGTCCGTGCACATCTATGGCGTCGAACTGGAAGGCGTTTGGCGGCCGATCGACGAGCTGGCGATCAGCGCGCAGTACGCCTATCTCAGCGCCAAGGTGAACGACCCGGGCGCCTGCTTCGAGGACACCGTCGATCCGCTCGCCCAGCAACCCGGCGCCAACATCTCCGGCTGCTCGGCCGCTGTGATCAACACGACCACGCACGCGGTCACGTCACCGGCGACGCAGAACCTGAAGGGCAACCAGCTTCCCGAAGCGCCGCCCAACAAGGTCTCGCTCAACGCGATCTACACCTTCACCTTCGATCCCGGGAAGCTCGCGATCTCGGGCAGCTACATCTGGAAGGACAAGACCTACGGGTCGTTGTTCAACCGGCCCTATGCGCTCGCCCCGGCGCTGAACCAGGTGAATCTGCGGGCGGTGTGGACCAGCGCCGACAACAGCTGGAACCTGATCGCCTACGTCGACAACGTGTTCGACAAGGATAACCGCGACGCGCGGACGGGCAGCCTCGTCAGGTCGCCGTCGATCGATCCCGTCACCAACCTGCCTGTGGCCGGCTCGGGCATCGTCACCCTGAACGACTTCCTGGTGAACCCGCGGGTCTATGGCGTGGAGCTTCGCGTCCGCTTCCACTGACGCATCAGGGACGCGCCGAGCGATCGGCGCGTCCCGCTCCCTGGCCCGCCGGCCGGCCCACGCCTAGGATCGCGCGATGGATTCGGCCGGCTTGTCGCGCAAGCTCGACGACGGTGCGCGGCGCTTCGCGGCGGGCGACCTCACGGGCGCCGCGCGCGCCTATCGCGAGGCTGAGCGGCTCGCGCCCGACGACTTGCGCGCCGGCTATTCGCTGGCGATCATCGACATCCGCGAGGGCCGGCTTGCGCGGGCGCGGACACGGCTGGAGACGGTGGTCCGCCGCGAACCGCAGCACGCCATGGCGCAGCACAACCTGGGCGCGGTCGCCCAGCAGCTCGGCGACTGGGAGGCCGCCGCCCGCGCCTATGCCGCAGCGATCGCCGCGCGGCCCGACGCGGCCGCCACCCGCGAAGCGCTGGCGATCGCGCTCGCCATCCTGGGCCGCGTCGACGAGGCGGTGGGCCAGCACCGCGAGCTGGCCTGCGAGCCGGATCGCCGCTGGGCCGCGCTGACCCGCATCGCACTCCTCGATCCCTCGGCCATAGCGGAGGCGGAGCTCGGAGAGATGCACGGCGCCGCGACCCAGGCGAGCGTGGACGCCGAAACGCGGGCCGGACTCTGCTTCGCGATCGGCGAGGTGCTGGACCGCCGCGGCCAGCCCGCCCAGGCGTTCGAAGCCTTCGCCGAGGGCAACCGGCTGAAGCGCGGCCTGATCAATGCCCCGGGCGCAGCGCGCGCCAACGCCCAGGCCGCCGAGCGGATGCAGGCGCGGATGACGGCGGACTTCCTCGCCGCGCACGAGGGCAGGGGCGACCGCACGGCTCAGCCGATCTTCATCGTGGGCTTCCCGCGCTCGGGCTCGACCCTCATCGAGCAGGTGCTGGCGATCCATCCGCAGGTCCAGGGCCTGGGGGAGACGGGCGTGCTGCCCGAGCTCCTGGCGCAGGCCTACCCGGCCGCTCCGCGCCTTCCCGCCGCGCAGCTGAAGGACCTCGGCCACCGCTACCTGGCGGCCATGCGCGCCCGCGGCTGGGATGGCCGGCGGCGGTTCGTCGACAAGACGCTGGAGAACTACCTGCACGTCGGCATGATCCACCTGATGTTCCCGCGCGCCAGGATCGTCGAGAGCGTGCGCGATCCGATGGACGCCGGCCTATCCGCCTTCCGGCAGCTGTTCGCGAGCGGCAACGAGACGCTCTACGACCTGGCCGACATCGGCGCCGAATACCGCCGCTACCGCGCCCTGATGGACCACTGGCGCGAGGTGCTGCCCGGGCGGGTGATCGAGACGCCCTACGAAGCCCTGGTCGCCGATCCGGAGCCGGAGATCCGCGTCCTGCTGGCGCGGCTCGGCCTGCCGTGGGATCCCGCCGTGCTGCGCTTCCATGAGCGCGGGGGGGCGGTCAGGACGGCGAGCTCGGTTCAGGTGCGCAGGCCGATGTCGACGGCCTCGGTCGGCGCCTGGCGGGCGCTTGCCGACCAGCTCCGGCCGCTGATCGCGGCGCTCGGCCCGCTTGGCCCGTCGCCGAATGGAGGAAGTGGCGCGAGTGACGGGACTTGAACCCGCGACCTCCGGCGTGACAGGCCGGCGCTCTAACCAACTGAGCTACACCCGCACAAGGGGCCGGGCCGGCCCGTCGCGAAGTCGCGTCTGATAGGTCCCGGCCGGAATCGTGTCAACGGAAGAGTGGTCGGGGCTCCGCCCGGCATCTTCCGTGAGATTTCGGAGCTGGTCCGTGAGGTTTCATCGGTACGCCAAGCCCCGTTTGAATCGCGAGAATGGCTGGTCTAGAAGGGCGCCCGACTCCCCGAGGATTCCATGACCGCGTTCCTCCTTCAGTACCTGCCCATCGTGATCTTCCTGGGGATCGCGGGGGCCCTGGGCCTCGCCTTCATCCTGGCCGCCTGGGTGCTGGCGCCGAAGGCGCCGGACCCGGAGAAGCTGTCGTCCTACGAGTGCGGCTTCAACGCCTTCGACGATGCGCGGATGAAGTTCGACGTCCGCTTCTACCTGGTCTCCATTCTGTTCATCATCTTCGATCTGGAGGTGGCCTTCCTGTTCCCCTGGGCGGTGGCGTTGATGAAGTTGCCGGCGGCGGCCAGCCAGTTCGCCTTCTGGTCGATGATGTCGTTCCTGGGCGTGCTCACCGTGGGCTTCATCTACGAGTGGAAGAAGGGAGCCCTGGAATGGGAGTGATCGTCCCACCAGGCGAAGCGCGGTCTTCCATGGCGCCTGCCGGGGAGGCCGGACGCAGTTCGGTCGAAGGCTACGATCCCAAACGCCACGATCCGTTCTTCGACGGCGTCTCGCAGCAACTGGCCGACAAGGGCGTCATCACCGCCGGGCTGGACGACCTGATCACCTGGGCGCGCACGGGCTCGCTGATGTGGATGACGTTCGGGCTGGCCTGCTGCGCGGTCGAGATGATGCAGGCCTCGATGCCCCGGTACGACCTCGAGCGCTACGGCTTCGCGCCGCGCGCCAGCCCGCGGCAGTCGGACGTGATGATCGTAGCGGGCACGCTCTGCAACAAGATGGCTCCGGCGCTTCGCAAGGTTTACGACCAGATGCCCGAGCCGCGCTACGTGATCTCGATGGGCTCCTGCGCCAACGGCGGCGGCTACTACTACTTCAGCTACTCCGTGGTGCGCGGCTGCGACCGGATCGTGCCGGTCGACGTCTACGTGCCCGGCTGCCCGCCCACCGCCGAGGCCCTGGTCTACGGCGTGCTGCAGCTGCAGAAGAAGATCCGGCGGACGGGAACCATCGTCCGATGACCTGGCCACATAAGTCCGCCGAGCTGGAAAGGCTCGGGAAGCGGCTCGTCGCCAACAGCGCCGGCGCGCTGACCAGCTTCGAGGTGGCGTACGGCGAGCTCAATCTGACCGCGCAGCCGCCGCGCATCGCCGAGGCGATGAGCTACCTGCGCGACGCCCACGGCTTCCAGCAGCTGATCGACGTCTGCGGGGCGGACTATCCCGAGCGCGAGCGGCGCTTCGACGTGGTCTACCACCTTCTCTCGATGACCCAGAACCTGCGCTGCCGGGTGAAGGTGGAGACCGACGAGGACTCGGCCGTGCCCTCCGTCACCGCGGTCTACCCCTGCGCCGACTGGTACGAGCGCGAAGCCTTCGACATGTACGGCATCTTCTTTGAGGGCCATCCCGACCTTCGGCGGATCCTGACCGACTACGGCTTCCACGGCCATCCGCTCCGCAAGGACTTCCCGATGACCGGCTTCGTGGAGGTCCGCTACGACGACGAGCTGAAGCGCGTGGTCTATGAGCCAGTGAAGTCGGTGGAATGGCGCAACTGGGACTTCCTCTCGCCCTGGGAGGGCGTGGAGAAGGGCTTCGCGCCGATCCCCGGAGACGAGAGGGCGGCCCTGGAAGACAAGCGCGGGGCCAAGCGATGACCGGCGAGAACGCGCCCGCGCTGCCGATGAACGCGGACCTCCCGGAAACCCCGGTCCGTAAGTTCAACATCAACTTCGGTCCGCAACACCCGGCGGCGCACGGCGTGCTGCGCCTGGTGCTGGAGCTCGACGGGGAGGTGGTCGACCGCGTCGATCCGCACATCGGCCTGCTGCACCGCGGCACCGAGAAGCTGATGGAGGCCAGGCCGTACCAGCAGACCATCCCTTACTTCGACCGCCTGGACTACGTGGCGCCAATGAACCAGGAGCACGCCTATGTGCTCGCCATCGAGCGGCTGATCGGCGTCGAGGTCCCGATCCGCGGCGTGTTGATCCGCACCCTCTACGATGAGATCGGCCGGATACTGAATCACCTGCTGAACGTCACCACCCAGGCCATGGACGTGGGCGCGCTCACCCCGCCGCTGTGGGGCTTCGAAGAGCGCGAGAAGCTGATGGTGTTCTACGAGCGGGCCTCCGGCGCGCGCATGCACGCCAACTACTATCGCGTGGGCGGCGTGCGTCAGGACCTGCCGCCGGAGCTCGTGCAGGACATCGTCGACTGGTGCGGCCACTTCCCGAAGGTGCTCGATGACATCGAGGGCCTGATCACCGAGAACCGCATCTTCAAGCAGCGCAACGTCGACATCGGCAAGGTGACCAAGGACGAGGCGCTGGCCTGGGGCTTCTCCGGGGTGATGGTGCGCGGCTCGGGCATCGAGTGGGACCTGCGCCGCACCCAGCCCTACGCCGCCTACAACGAGATGGAGTTCGAGATCCCGGTGGGCGTGCACGGCGACTGCTACGACCGCTACCTCTGCCGGATGGAGGAGATGCGGCAGTCGACCAAGATCATGCAGCAGTGCTGCGAGCGGCTGAAGAAGACGCCCGGCCTAGTGCTCTCCGACGATCACAAGATCGCCCCGCCGCGGCGCGGCGAGATGAAGCGCTCGATGGAGGCGCTCATCCACCACTTCAAGATCTACACCGAAGGCTACCGGCCGCCGCCCGGCGAGGTCTACGCCTGCGTCGAGGCGCCGAAGGGCGAGTTCGGCGTCTACCTGGTCTCGGACGGGACGAACAAGCCTTACCGCTGCAAGATCCGCGCGCCGAGCTACGCCTTCCTGCAGGCGATGGACTGGATGACCCGCGGCCACATGCTGGCCGACGTCTCGGCCGTGCTGGGCTCGCTCGACATCGTGTTCGGGGAGATCGACCGTTGAGCGTCCGCCGCCTGGCCGTCGAGCAGCCCGAAAGCTTCGCCTTCCGGGCGGATACCCTGAAGGCCGCCAGGGCCTGGATCGGCAAGTTCCCTGCGGGTCGGCAGGCCTCGGCGGTGATCCCGGTGCTGTGGCTGGTGCAGATGCAGGAGGGCTGGGTCTCCGAACCCGCGATCCGCGCCGTCGCCGAACTGCTCGACATGCCGGTGATCCGGGTCTTCGAGGTGGCGACCTTCTACACCATGTTCATGCTGGAGCCGGTGGGCACGCATGCGCTCATCCAGGTGTGCGGCACGACGCCCTGCCAGCTGCGCGGCTCGGAAGCCCTGATGGACGTCTGCAAGCGCCGCATCGGGCCGCGCGATCACCGCTCGGCCGACGGCAAGCTCTATTGGCAGGAAGTCGAGTGCATGGGCGCCTGCGCCAACGCCCCGATGGTGGCGATCAACGACCTGTATTACGAGGACCTCACGCCCGAGGCGCTCGAGGCGCTGATCGACGAGTTCGCGGCCGAGCGGCGCCCGAAGCCCGGCTCGGCGATCGGCCGGCAGGGTTCGGCGCCGGAGGGCGGCCCGACGACTCTGACCGATCCCGCGCTCTACGACGGCTCACGCGCCAAGCCGATCACCATCCCGAACCTTCCGGCGAAGGAGCGGGCGTGAGCATCGACCTGCGCGCCGCCAAGAAGCGGCTGATCGTGATGGGCGTGATCGACGGCGCGTGCTTGCTGGCGGCGCTGGCCGCGATCGCGGTCTATGTCGTAACGCACCGGCAGCCGGCGCTGATCGCCTTCGCCGTGTCGCTGGCGAGCGGTTTCGGGGCGCAGATCTGGTTCATCGCGGGCCTCAGGCGCCCGGGCGAGGGAGCGTAGGCGTGGCGGGTCTGCTGGCGGACAAGGACCGCATCTTCACCAACCTCTACGGCCTCCACGACTGGGGCCTGGAGGGCGCCAAGCAGCGCGGCTGCTGGAACGGAACCAAGGAGATCATCGACCAGACCCCGGAGTGGATCTGCGACCAGATCAAGGCCTCGGGCCTGCGCGGCCGCGGCGGCGGCGGATTCGGCACCGGGCTCAAGTGGACTTTCATGCCCAAGCAGGAGAGTGAGCGGCCGCACTACCTGCTGGTCAACGCCGACGAGAGCGAGCCCGGCGCCTGCAAGGACCGGGAGATCCTCAGGAACGACCCCCATCTCCTGATCGAAGGGTGCCTGGTCGCCTGCCGCGGGATCCGCGCACACACCGCCTACATCTACATCCGCGGCGAGTACGTCTTCGAGCGCGAGCGGCTCGAGGCCGCGATCAAGCAGGCTTATGAGGCGAAGCTGATCGGCCCCGGCAACGTCAACGGCTGGGACTGCGACGTGCGGGTGACGCATGGCGGCGGCGCCTACATCTGCGGCGACGAAACCGCGCTCATGGAGAGCTTCGAGGGCAAGAAGGGACAGCCGCGCCTGAAGCCGCCGTTCCCGGCCGGGGCCGGCATCTACGGCTGCCCGACGACGGTGAACAACGTCGAATCCATCGCCGTGGTGGGCACGATCCTGCGGCGCGGGGCCGACTGGTTCGCGGGCTTCGGCACCGAGAAGTCGACCGGCACGAAGCTGTTCGCGGCCTCCGGCCACGTGAACCGGCCCTGCGTGGTCGAGGACGCCATCGGCATCCCCATGCGCCAGCTGATCGAGGACTATTTCGGCGGCGTCCGCGGCGGCTGGGGCAACCTGAAGGCCGTCGTTCCCGGCGGCATCTCCATGCCGATGATCCCGGCCGCCGAAGCCGAGGAAGCGATCATGACCTTCGAGGACCTGGCGGCGCGCAAGTCGGGCCTGGGCACGGGCACAATGATCGTCATGGACAAGGACGCCGACCTGGTGAAGGCGATCGCCCGGGCCGCCTACTTCTACAAGCACGAGAGCTGCGGCCAGTGCACGCCCTGCCGCGAAGGCACCGGCTGGATGTGGCGGGTGATGGAGCGGATGGTCACCGGCGAGGCCGAGATGAGCGAGATCGACCTGCTGCTGGACGTGGCTTCCCAGGTCGAGGGGCACACGATCTGCGGCCTTGGCGACGCCGCCGCCTGGCCGATCCAGGGTCTGTTCCGCCACTTCCGCCCGGAAGTGGAGGCGCGGATCAACACCTACCGCGCGCGCAAGGGATCCTTTCCCGGCGCCAAGGTGGCGGCGGAGTAGGTGATGTCCGGCGAACCCGACAACATCGTCCTGCAATATCTGCCGAGGATTGATAAGAAGGTCGACCAACTGATTCAGGACGTGCGCGACCTGAAGGGCTGCGTCTGCGCACTCGAAGACAACATGGTGGTTGCCCGGCGTCGGCTGGATCGGGTCGATGAACGCCTGGATCGCATCGAGCGTCGGCCGGACATCATCGACGCTCCGCCGGGAGTTCGCGAATAATGCCCATCTGCAAGGTCGACGGCGAAGAGGTCGAGTTCGAGCCGGGGATGAACGTCCTGCAGGTCTGCGAGCTCGCCGGCAAGGAGATACCGCGCTTCTGCTACCACGAACGGCTGTCGATCGCCGGCAACTGCCGGATGTGCCTAGTCGAGGTGAAGCCCGGACCGCCGAAGCCGCAGGCCTCGTGCGCGCTGCCCGCCGCCGAGAACATGGAGATCTTCACCGACACGCCGATGGTGACCAAGGCGCGCCACGGGGTGATGGAGTTCCTGCTCATCAACCACCCGCTGGATTGCCCGATCTGCGACCAGGGCGGCGAGTGCGACCTGCAGGACCAGGCGATGGGCTATGGCCGCGACGACAGCCGCTACACGGAGAACAAGCGGGCCGTCGAAGAGAAGTACATGGGCCCGGTCATCAAGACGGTGATGACCCGCTGCATCCAGTGCACCCGTTGCGTGCGGTTCATCACGGAAGTCGCCGGCGTGCCTGAGATCGGCCTCATCTCCCGCGGCGAAGATGTTGAAATCACGACCTATCTCGATCGGGCGGTGAGCTCGGAGCTGAGCGGCAACGCCGTCGACCTCTGCCCGGTGGGTGCGCTGACCCACAAGCCCTGGGCGTTCAACTACCGGCCCTGGGAGCTGAAGAAGACCGAGAGCGTCGACGTCCACGACGCGCTGGGCGCCTCCATCCGGGTCGACGCCCGCGGCTCGGCGGTGCTGCGGGTGCTGCCGCGCACCAACGAGGACATCAACGAGGAGTGGATCTCCGACAAGACCCGCTATGCGGTGGACGGCCTCTCGCGCCAGCGGCTCGACCGGCCCTACATCCGCGAGGGCGGGCGGCTGCGGCAGGCGTCCTGGAGCGAGGCGCTCGACCTCGTCGCCGCCAGGCTCAAGGCCGCCAAGCCGGAGCGCATCGGGGTGATCGCCGGCGACCTGCAGGACGCCGAATCCATGAAGGCTGCGATCGACCTGTTCCGCGGACTGGGCGTGGCGAGCCTGGATTGCCGTCAGGACGGGATGGCGCTCGGCGAGGGCCCGCGCGCCAGCTGGCTGTTCAACTCGACCATCGCCGGCATCGAGGCGGCTGACGTGGCCCTGCTGATCGGGACCAATCCGCGCCTCGAGGCGCCGGTGCTGAATGCGCGCTTCCGCAAGCGCTGGCTGGCGGGCGGACTGCGCGTGGGGCTCATCGGCGAACCGGCCGATCTCACCTATCCCTATGACCATCTGGGCGCCGGCCCCAAGACCCTGGGCGGGCTCTCGCGGCAGCGGAACGAGTTCGTGCAGGCGTTCAAGGCCGCCAAGGCGCCGGCGATCATCCTCGGCGCAGGCGCGCTGACGCGAGCCGACAGCGCAGCGGTCGTGAAGGCCGCCGCGGCGCTGGCCAAGGCCGTCGGGGCGACCTGGAACGTGCTGCACACCGCGGCCGCCCGCGTGGGCGGCCTCGATCTCGGTTTCACGCCGCAGGCGGGCGGCAAGACCGCGCGTGAGCTCGCGTCCAGGGGCGGCGCGGACGTGCTGTTCCTGCTGGGCGCAGACGAGATCGACCTGACGGCCAGCAAGGCCTTCACCGTCTACCTCGGCACGCACGGCGACCGCGGGGCGCACCGGGCCGACGTGATCCTGCCGGGCGCGGCCTACACCGAGAAGAACGGCATCTACGTCAACACCGAGGGCCGGGCGCAATTCGGCGTGCGGGCGGTGTTCCCGAAAGGCGAGGCGCGCGAGGACTGGGCGATCCTGCGGGCGCTCTCCGAGCGGGTCGGGCAGCGGCTGCCCTACGACACCCTGGACGATCTGCGCCGCAAGCTGTTCGCCGACCACCCGACGTTCGGGCGCATTGACTACGTCGAAGGCAGGGCCGCCGCCGCCGCGATGGACCTCGGCGCCCTGGGCGCGCCCGGCGAGCTTTCCGACGAGCCGTTCGCGAGCCCCGTCAAGGCGTTCCACCTCACCAACCCCATCGCCCGCGCGAGCGTGACGATGGCCGAGTGCGCGGCCCTGGCCGCGGGCCCGGCGCGGATGGCGGCGGAGTAGGCCATGATCCGCGCTCAGAGTTATTGGGCCACACCCGGCGGCTGGACCCTCCTCACCGTCGGCCAGATCCTGGCGGTCGTGGTCTGGATCCTGATCTCGCTGGCCTTCCTGCTGCTGGCGGACCGCAAGATCTGGGCGGGCGTGCAGCTGCGCAAGGGCCCCAACGTGGTCGGGCCGTTCGGCTTGCTGCAGTCGTTCGCCGATTTCGGAAAGTTCCTGATCAAGGAGATCGTGGTGCCCGACGGCGCCGACAAGACGGTCTTCCTGCTGGCGCCGCTGATCGCCTTCACCCTGGGCTTCGGGGCCTGGGCGGTGATCCCGCTCGCCCCCGGCTGGGTGGTCTCCAACATCAACGTCGGCGTCTTGTACCTGTTCGCGATCTCCTCGCTCGGCGTCTACGGCATCATCATGGGCGGCTGGGCGTCGAACTCGAAGTACCCGTTCCTGGGCTCCCTCCGCTCGGCCGCCCAGATGGTCTCCTACGAGGTCTCGATCGGCTTCATCATCGTCACCGTCGTCATCCTGGCGGGCACCCTGAACCTGCAGCAGATCGTCGCCGCGCAGGCCGGAGGCTTCTGGAACTGGAACGTGTTCGGCGGACCGGGGCCGATCTGGACCAAGCTGCTGACGATCGTCATGCTGCCGATGGCGGTGATCTTCTTCATCTCGGGATTGGCCGAGACCAACCGGCCGCCGTTCGACCTGCCGGAAGCGGAGAGCGAGCTCGTGGCGGGCTACGCGGTCGAATACTCCTCGACCCCCTACCTGCTGTTCCAGATCGGCGAGTACGCAAACATCGTCCTGATCTGCGCGATGACCTCGATCCTGTTCTTCGGCGGCTGGCAGGCGCCGTTCCCGACGCCGTTCACGGCCAGCTGGAGCCCGACCGCGGCGAGCTTCTTCGGCTTCATGTGGTTCTTCCTGAAGATCATCTTCTTCTTTTTCCTGGTGGCGATGGCCAAGGCCGTGGTGCCCCGCTATCGCTACGACCAGCTGATGCGGCTGGGCTGGAAGGTGTTCCTGCCGACCTCGCTCGTGGCGGTGGTGGCGGTTTCGGCCTGGCGGGTGTTCGGAGCCGCCGCGTGAGGCTGCTGGCGCTCCTCGGGCTGGCGGCGCTGGCGGCGGCCTGCGCCACGGCCGCGCCGGAAGGCGGCGTCGCCACCTACGACGCCCTGAAGCAGGCGCATGCGGACTGCGCGGCGAAGGGCGGAACCCTGGTGCTCAAGAGCGGCGGCGATCCCGAGTACATCGGCGATTACGGCTGCGAGAGGAAATGAGGATGCTGCAGCGGATCGGACAGGCGCTGAAGGGCGCGGCGCTCCTGGACTTCGCCGAAGCCTTCGGGCTTGGCCTCAAGTACATGGTGCGGCCCAAGGCCACCGTGCAGTACCCGCACGAGCGCAACCCGCAGAGCCCGAGGTTCCGCGGCGAGCATGCGCTGCGCCGCTATCCCAACGGCGAGGAGCGCTGCATCGCCTGCAAGCTGTGCGAGGCGATCTGCCCGGCCCAGGCGATCACCATCGAGGCCGAGCCGCGCGCCGACGGCTCGCGGCGCACCACCCGCTACGACATCGACATGGTGAAGTGCATCTACTGCGGCCTGTGCCAGGAGGCCTGTCCGGTGGACGCTATCGTCGAGGGCCCGAACCTGGAGTTCGCCGTGGAGACCCGCGAGGAGCTCTACTACGACAAGGAGAAGCTGCTCGACAACGGCGACCGCTGGGAGCGGCAGATCGCGAAGAACCTGGAACTGGATGCGCCGTACCGATAAGACGGCGGCGCCATTCAGAGCGCTGCAAAGTCGACGCCGTCTCGCCCGATCCGGTGAGACGGACAAGAGAGTGAATTCGAGGGGTTGAGAAGAGCCGGATGGCCTTGCAGGCGATCGCATTCTACTTGCTGGCGGCGGTGACCATCGCGGCGGGATTCGCCGTCGTCTCGGCGCGCAATCCGGTCCACTCGGTGCTGTTCCTGATCGCGGCCTTCTTCTCGGCCGCGGGCCTCTTCGTGCTGATGGGCGCCGAGTTCCTGGCCATGCTGCTGGTGGTCGTCTACGTGGGCGCGGTCGCGGTGCTGTTCCTGTTCGTGGTGATGATGCTGGACGTCGACTTCGCCGCTCTGCGGCAAGGCTTCGCCCGCTACATGCCGCTGGGCGGCCTGGTCGCCGGCGGGCTGGCGATCGAGATGGTGGTGGTCTCGACGACCGTCGCTACGCAAGGCGCCGCCAGGCTGAACGACCAGCCGATGGCCCGCGGCGCTGCGGCCGCGGCCAATGTCACCAACGCCGAGGCGATCGGGCGCGTCCTCTATACGAACTACATCTACTTCTTCCAGGCCGCCGGGATGGTGCTGCTGGTCGCGATGATCGGGGCGATCGTGCTCACCCTGCGCCACAAGCCCCACGTGCGCCGGCAGGTGATCGCCGACCAGGTGGCCCGCACGCCAGGCGCGGGCCTGCGCATGGTGTCGCTGAAGCCGGGCCGCGGAGTGGGCGAATGAGCATCGGGCTTGCGCACTATCTGGCGGTCGCCGCGATCCTGTTCACGATCGGGGTGTTCGGCATCTTCGTGAACCGCAAGAACGTGATCGTCATCCTGATGTCGATCGAGCTCATCCTGCTGGCGGTGAACATCAACCTTGTCGCCTTCTCGGTCTATCTGGGCAACGTGGTGGGGCAGGTGTTCGCCATGTTCGTGCTGACCGTGGCTGCGGCCGAGGCCGCCGTGGGCCTGGCGATTCTCGTCACCTTCTTCCGCAATCGCGGCGACATCGCCGTCGACGACGCCTCGATGATGAAGGGTTGAGGGCGCCCATGTCTCCGCAGACGCTCGTCACCGTCATCCTGTTCGGGCCGATCATCGGCGCGGCGATCGCGGGCCTGGTCGGCCGAAGGATCGGCGATGTCGCCTCGATGGCCATCACCACGGGCCTGCTGTTCCTCTCGGCCGTGCTCTCCTGGATCGTCTTCGCCCAGTGGACCTGGGGCGGCCTGCAGCCCTTCACGGTCACCTACGCGCCGTTCATCCAGGTCGGGACCTTCATCTCCAACTGGAGCTTCCGGCTGGACGGCCTCTCGGCGGTGATGCTGGTCGTGGTGACGACGGTCTCCTCGCTCGTGCATCTCTATTCCTGGGGCTACATGGCCGAGGACGACAGCAAGCCCCGGTTCTTCAGCTACCTGTCGCTGTTCACCTTCGCCATGCTGGCGCTGATCAGCGCCGCCGACCTCATGCAGCTTTTCTTCGGCTGGGAGGGCGTCGGCCTGGCGAGCTACCTCTTGATCGGCTTCTGGTTCAAGAAGCCCACCGCCAACGCCGCTGCGATCAAGGCTTTCGTGGTCAACCGGGTGGGCGACTTCGGCTTCGTGCTCGGGATCATGACCACCTTCTGGGCGTTCGGCTCGATCCAGTTCGCCCAGGTGTTCCCGGCGGTGGCCGCGCATGCCCACAAGGCCTGGCATTTCGCGAGCTGGGACTTCCGGCTCATGGACCTCGCCTGCGCCCTCTTGTTCGTGGGCGCGATGGGGAAGTCGGCGCAGTTCTTCCTGCACACCTGGCTGCCAGACGCCATGGAGGGTCCGACGCCGGTTTCGGCGCTGATCCATGCGGCGACCATGGTGACGGCGGGCGTCTACATGGTCTGCCTGCTCTCGCCGATGTTCGAGTACGCGCCGGCGGCGAAGAACCTCGTCGCCTTCATCGGCGCGATCACCGCGTTGTTCGCCGCCACCGTCGGCATGACGCAGAACGACATCAAGCGGGTGATCGCCTACTCGACCTGCTCGCAGCTCGGCTACATGTTCATGGCCGCCGGCGTCGGCGCCTACCAGGCCGGCATGTTCCACCTGTTCACCCACGCCTTCTTCAAGGCGCTGCTGTTCCTGGGCGCGGGCTCGGTGATCACCGCCATGGCGCACGAGCAGGACATGCGCCGCTACGGGGCGCTGGCCCGGTTCCTGCCGGTGACGTTCGCGGTGATGGTGATCGGCACCATCGCCATCACCGGCCTCGGGATCCCGGGGCTCGAGTGGGGCTTCGCGGGGTTCTACTCCAAGGACTCGATCATCCACGCCGGCTATGCGGCGGGGCTGGCGGGCGACCCGATGGGGTACTTCACCTTCATCATCGGAGTCTTCGTGGCCGGGCTGACCGCCTTCTACTCCTGGCGGCTCGCCTTCTTCACCTTCAACGGACGCGCGCGCTGGACCTCCGAGGACCTCGAGCACCATTGGCACAACCGCGATGACCTGCACGGCGCGCACGACGACCACGCGACGGACGCGCAGATCGAGACCCACGACGAGCCGCTCGCCGACCACGCCGCCGCGCACGACCACGGCCACGGCGCGGCCGTGCCGCACGAGACCGCGTGGAGCATGCGCCTGCCGCTGATCCTGCTGGCGATCGGGGCGATCGCCTCCGGCTTCCTGTTCGAGGAGCGCTTCGTGGGCGGCGAGCAGCACGCGTTCTGGCGCGGCGCGATCTTCACAGCGGCCAACAACCATGTGCTCGGGCCGCTGAACGCGCCCTGGTGGATCCTCTCGGCGCCGCTGATCTTCTCGCTCGTGGGGCTGCTGGTCGCGGCCTACATGTATCTCTGGAAGCAGGGCCTGGGCGCACGGCTCGCCGCCCGGCAGGGGCCGCTCTACCTGTTCTTCTACAACAAGTGGTTCTTCGACGAGCTCTATGACGCGACCTTCGTGCGCGCCGCGCGCTTCCTCGGCGACCTGTTCTGGAAGGGCGGCGACCAGCGGATCATCGACGGTCTCGGCCCCGATGGCGTCTCGGCGGTGTCCTACGCCATGGGCCGCCGGACCGGTCTGCTGCAGACCGGCTACGTCTATCACTACGCCTTCGTGATGCTGCTGGGCGTCGCGGGCCTGCTGACCTACGCCCTCGTGGCGTGGAACGCGTGAGGGGAAAGGGCGCGCATGACCGGCATCCTGTCGCTCACCACCTTCGCCCCGATCGTGGGCGTGGTCGGTATCCTGATCCTGCGCTTCTTCGGCCGACCGGAGGAGCCGCGCACGCTCAACGCCGCCCGATGGATCGCGCTGATCGCCACGCTGGCGACCTTCGCGCTCTCGGTGCTGATGCTGGCGGGATTCGATCCCAACCAGGCCGGCTTCCAGTACCTGGAGGATGCGCCCTGGTTCGGAGTGTTCCGCTACCGGATGGGCGTGGACGGCATCTCGGTGCTGTTCGTGATCCTGACCACGTTCCTGACGCCGCTGTGCATCATCGCCTCGTGGAAGTCGATCACCAGCCGCGTGCTCGAGTACATGATCGCCTTCCTGATGCTCGAGACGCTGATGATCGGCGTGTTCACGGCGCTCGATCTGATCCTGTTCTACATATTCTTCGAGTTCGGCCTGATCCCGATGTTCCTGATCATCGGCATCTGGGGCGGCCAGCGGCGCGTCTACGCGGCGTTCAAGTTCTTCCTCTACACGCTGCTGGGCTCGGTGCTGATGCTGGCAGCCATCCTCACCATGGTCGCGATCTCCGGCACCAGCTCCATCCCGGCGCTGATGACCTACCACTTCGATCCGGGCCTGCAGATCTGGCTGTGGCTCGCCTTCACCGCGTCATTCGCAGTGAAGCTTCCGATGTGGCCGGTGCACACCTGGCTGCCGGACGCCCACGTCGAAGCGCCCACGGCGGGCTCCGTGGTCCTGGCGGGCATCCTGCTGAAGATGGGCGGCTACGGTTTCCTGCGCTTCTCGCTGCCGATGTTCCCCTCCGCCTCGCAGTTCTTCACGCCGCTGGTCTTCGCGCTCAGCGTCATCGCGGTGATCTACACCTCGCTGGTGGCCTGGCGGCAGGTCGATATGAAGAAGCTGATCGCCTATTCGTCGGTGGCCCACATGGGTCTCGTCACCATCGGCATCTTCTCCGGCAACGTACAGGGCGAGCAGGGCGCCATCTATCAGATGCTGAGCCACGGCGTGATCTCCGGGGCCCTCTTCCTGTGCGTCGGCGTGGTCTACGACCGGATGCACACCCGCGAGATCGCCTTCTACGGCGGGGTCGTGAACCGGATGCCCTGGTACGCGGCGGTGTTCATGCTGTTCACCATGGGCAACGTCGGGCTGCCCGGCACCAGCGGCTTCGTCGGCGAGATGCTGTCGATGACCGGCGCCTACGCCGCCTCCACCTGGACGGCGATCCTGGCGGCGACGGGCGTGATCCTCTCGGCGGTCTACATGCTGACGCTATATCGCAAGGTGGTGTTCGGCGAGCTGGTCAATCCGAAGCTCGCCGCCATCGCCGACCTGGAGGTCCGCGAGGTGGTGATCTTCGCCCCGCTGATGGTGGCGACGCTGCTCATGGGCGTCATGCCGTCATGGATCTTCAACGTCACCCAGGCCTCGGTCGACCACCTGACCCAGACCTACCGTGCGGCCATCGGGGGCTGAGCTTTAGATGAATTTCTCCGCCGGCCTCGCGGTCGCCTACCCGGAACTCATCCTGGGCGCCGGCGCGCTCCTGCTGCTGGTCGTGGGCGCGTTCGCGCCGCGGAGCACGGGGGTGGTCGGCGCGCTGAGCATCCTGGCGTTGGTCGCCGCCGCCGTGGCGGCCGCCGTCCAGCCGCTGGGCTCGGCCTTCGCCGGCGGGCTGGTGTTCGACTCCGCGGCGGCCTTCGCCAAGGTCGCGATCTACCTGGCGAGCGCGGTCTGCGTGCCGCTCGGGCAACGCTGGTTCGAACGGCGGGGCATCCGCAACTTCGAGTTCCCGATCCTGATCGTCATCGCCGCGCTCGGCATGGGGATCATGGCCTCGTCCGGCGACCTCATCTCGCTCTACCTCGGGGTGGAGCTGCATTCGCTGGCGCTCTACGTGCTCGCGGCCATGCACCGCGACGACGCGCGGGCCTCGGAGGCGGGGCTGAAGTACTTCGTCCTCGGCGCGCTTTCTTCGGGCCTGCTGCTCTACGGCGCGAGCCTGATCTATGGCTTCGCCGGCTCGACCATCTTCACCGACATCGCCGCGGCGGTGAGGGGCGGGGCCGGGACGGGCGTGCTGTTCGGGCTGATCTTCCTGATCTGCGGGCTGGCCTTCAAGGTCTCGGCCGCGCCGTTCCACATGTGGACGCCGGACGTCTACGAGGGCGCGCCGACGCCGGTCGTGGCCTTCTTCGCCGCCGCGCCCAAGCTCGCCGCCATGGTGCTGTTCGGCCGCGCGCTCGGCCAGGGCTTCGCCGGCGCCGCCGGACAGTGGCAGGAGGTGCTGATCGCCATCGCCCTGATCTCGGTGGCGGTGGGCGCGTTCGCCGGTCTCGCCCAGCGGAACCTCAAGCGCCTGTGGGCCTATTCCTCGATCGCCAACGTCGGCTACGCGATTCTCGGCATGGCTTCCGGCACCGCCGAGGGCATGCAGTCGATGCTGGTGTTCATGGTGCTCTACATGATCGACGTGACCGGCTTCTTCGCCTGCCTCGCGGCGTTGTCGCGCCAGGGTCGGCCGATGGAGACGATCGACGACATGGCGGGGCTGATCAAGGCGCAGCCGGGGCTGGGGCTCGCCATGACCGCGTTCTCGCTATCCGCCCTGGGCCTGCCGCCGTTTTCCGGCTTCTGGGCCAAGGTCTACGTCTTCAAGGCCGCGCTGCACGCGGGCCTCGCCTGGCCGGCCGTGCTGGGCCTGGTCGGCTCGGTGGTGGCGGCCTTCTACTACCTGCGACTGGTGAAGGTGATCTGGTTCGATGCGGCCGAAGGGGCGACCGATAGGCCCGCGCCCGAGGCCCGCGGCATCGCCGTGGCGCTGGCGCTGTTCTCCTTCCCGGTGGTGATGGTGGCGCTCCGCTGGATCGACCCGCTCGCCGCCACCGCCGCCCGCGCCTTCGGCCTGGCGTAAGGAAGAGAACCACGGAACGCACGGAACACACGGAATTGGCGCTTCGCGCCGGTTCGAACCGCCCGCCGCGAGCCCCAGCGAGCGAGTCAGTCCTCAAGCGTCTGATCCTGGCGGACCTTCGACGCCACCGCCGCGACGCCAATCCGTGAAACCCGTGGTTGCTCTTTTTCCGTGTGTTCTGTGGTCCGTCTCATGACCCCGCACCCGCCGATCGAAGCCTACGACGAGATCGACTCGACCAACGCCGAGGCGCGACGGCGGGCGGAGGTCGGGGAAGCCGGGCCCGTGTGGATCACCGCCGCGGTGCAGACCGCCGGGCGCGGACGGCGCGGGCGCAGCTGGTCGACGGCGCGGGGCAACCTCGCGGCCACCCTGCTCATGACCACCGATGCGCCACCGGTCGAGGCCGCGCAGGTCTCCTTCGTGGCCGCGCTCGCCGCCGCCGAGCTCGCGGACGCCTGCCTGGGGCCCGCGATCGCGCGACTGAAGTGGCCCAACGACGTCATGATCCACGGCCGGAAGTGCACCGGCATCCTGGTGGAATCCGGCGCCCGGCCGGACGGACGCCTGTGGCTGGCGGTAGGTATCGGGGTGAACCTCGCGCATGCGCCGCCGAACGTGGAGCGTCCGGCCACCGCCTACGCCGAGCATATGCCAGGCCGGCCGCCCGAGCCGCTGGCGGCGCTGGAGGTGCTGGCCACGCGCTTCGAGTCCTGGCGCGAGGCCTGGGCGAGGCAAGGGTTCGCGCCGATCGCCCGCGCCTGGAGCCTGCGCGCGCTCGGCATCGGCCAGCCCTGCGAGGCGCGGTTGCCGAACCGCACGCTGGCCGGCGTCGCCGAGGGGCTCGATCCGGACGGCGCGCTCAGGCTGCGGCTGGACGACGGCGGCCTCGAGCGGATAACCGCAGGCGACGTCTTCTTCGGGGGAGCCTGAGGCATGCTGCTGGCGATCGAGCAGGGCAACACCAACACGCTCTTCGCCGTGCACGACGGGACGAGCTGGTCGGCCCAGTGGCGCACGGCGACCGAGAGCGCCCGCACCGCCGACGAATACGCCGTCTGGCTCTCGCAACTGCTCAACATGGCCGGGCTGCAGCTTGGGGTGTTCGACGGCTGCATCATTTCATCGGTCGTGCCGCAATCGATCTTCAACCTGAGGAACCTCTCGCGGCGCTACCTGCACGTGGAGCCGCTGGTCATCGGAGAGAACGCCGAGCTCGGCATCGACATCCGCATCGACAAGCCCTCGGAAGCCGGCGCCGACCGGCTGGTGAACGCCATCGGCGCGCACGCCGCCTATCCCGGCGACCTGATCGTCATCGACAGCGGCACCGCCACCACCTTCGACGTGGTGGCTGCGGACGGGGCCTTCGAGGGCGGCGTGATCGCGCCCGGGATCAACCTGTCGATGGAGGCGTTGCACACCGCGGCGGCCAAGCTCCCGCGGGTCGCGATCCAGAAGCCGCAGCGGGTGGTGGGGACCGACACCGTGGGCGCCATGCAGTCGGGCGTGTTCTGGGGCTACATCGCGATGATCGAGGGCCTGACCGCGCGGATCAAGGCCGAGCGGGGCGCCCCGCTCACGGTGGTGGCGACCGGCGGCATCGCCTCGCTGTTCCACGGGGCGACGCTGAGCGTCGACCACTTCGATCCGGACCTCACCATCCGCGGGCTGCTGGAGATCTGGCGACGCAACCAGGGCCGGAGCTGATGGCCGCTGACGGAGCCGATGACGAGCTCGTCTTCCTGCCGCTCGGCGGGTCGAACGAGATCGGCATGAACTTCAACCTCTACGGCTATGGGCCGCCGCACGACCGTCGCTGGATCGTGGTCGACCTGGGGGTGACGTTCGGCGACCAGTCGACGCCGGGCGTCGAGGTGATCCTTCCCGACCCGACCTACATCGAGGACTACGCCCATCGGATCCTCGGCATCGTGCTGACCCACGCCCATGAGGACCACATCGGCGCGGTGGCCTGGCTCTGGCCGCGGATGAAGGCGCCGATCTACGCCACCCCGTTCACCGCCTTCGTGCTGCGCGAGAAGCTGCGCGAGGCCGACCTGCTCGACGAAGTCGAGATCATCGAGGTGCCGCTGGGCGGGACGATCGACCTGGGGCCATTCCATCTCGAGCTGATCACGCTCACCCACTCAATCCCGGAGCCGAACGGCCTGGCGATCAAGACGCCGCTCGGGACCGTGCTGCACACCGGCGACTGGAAGATCGATCCCGATCCGCTGCTCGGCGGACCTACCGACGTGGCGGCGATCCGCAGGCTGGGCGATCAGGGCGTGCTGGCCATGGTCTGCGACTCGACCAACGTCTTCGTCGATGGCCGCGCCGGCTCGGAGGCGGCGGTGCGCGGGACCCTGATGCCGCTGATAGCAGGGCTGAAGGGCAAGGTCGCTGTCGCCTGCTTCGCCTCCAACGTGGCGCGGATGGACAGCGTCTGCCGCGCCGCCGAAGCCGCCGGCCGGCGCGTCTGCCTGGTGGGACGCTCCATGCGCCGGATGGCGGCCGCCGCCAAATCGGTGGGCCTGATGGCGGACCTGCAGCCGTTCCTGGAGGAGAACGAGGCCGGCTATCTGCCGTCCGAGGCGATCCTCTATCTCTGCACCGGAAGCCAGGGGGAGCCGCGCGCCGCCTTGGCCCGGATCGCCGACGGCACCCATCCGCACGTGACGCTGGGCCAGGGCGATGCGGCGGTCTTTTCCTCGCGGATCATTCCCGGCAACGAGATCCCCATCCGCAACCTGCAGAACAAGCTCGCCGACCGCGGCGTGCGGCTCTACACCGAGCGCGACCATCCGGGCATCCACGTCTCGGGCCACCCCTGCCGCGACGAGCTCGCCGACATGTACCATTGGGCGCGGCCGCAGATCGCCGTGCCCACCCACGGCGAACGGCGCCACCTGCTGGAGCACTGCGCCTTCGCCCGCGATCTGCAGGTCCCGCAGCAACTCGCCCCGCGCAACGGCGACATGGTGCGGCTCGCGCCCGGCCGGGCCGAGGTCGTCGACGAGACGCCGGCGGGCCGCCTCTATGTCGACGCCGGCGTGCTGACGCCCGAGAACGGCGAGGCGCTGCGCGAGCGCCGCCACGCGGCGTTCAACGGCGTGGTTTCGATCGCTGTGGTGCTGGACCGCAAGGGGCGCATCGCCTCGGGTCCGCAGGTGCGCGCGCTCGGCCTGCCGACCGATGCGGATTATCCGCTGGACGAGGTGCTGGACGACCTGGCCGAGGAGGCCGAGACGGCGCTGAACCGGCTCTCCGGTCAGGACCGCGGCCTGGACGAGACCGTGGAGACGGCGCTTTCCCGCGCCGTGAAGAAGGCCAGCCAGCGCATCTGGGGGCGCCGTCCCGTCGTCGAGACCACCGTGCTGCGCATCTAGGGCGGGCCCGCAAGGCGCTCCGACGGCTTGATTTCAGAGCGCGATTCGACGTCCGGCGGTCGCTGATCGCATCGGGTTCTAGGGATCGTGCGGAATCATTGGAACGCCCAGGGCCGACAATCCGGACACCTTGCCGTCGGAGCCGCGGATGAAGCTCACCGGAATGGTGTCGCCGTCGTTGTCCGCGAGGAACTTGTCGCCGCCGAGAGCGATGAGCTCCACGGTGACGCCGCCGTAGCTGACCTCCAGGCTCCCGCCGTCGACGGCGACCTTGGCGAGTCCTTTGCCATAGCTCCCCGCATAGTCGGACATCTGCGCCGGGCTGAGGGCGACCGCATCGATGATCTGCGGCGACCAGCCCGACCAGCCGTACTCCCGCGCGACGGCCTGCATCAGCTCCATGACCACCTGCATTCCGGCATCGCCGTTGGCCATGCCGACGATCGCCCGCTCACCCTTCGGCCAGGCGACCAGGTTCGCCTTGAATCCCCAGTCGTCGCCG
The DNA here is from genome assembly GCF_025934275.1 of Phenylobacterium sp. GTDB lineage: Bacteria > Pseudomonadota > Alphaproteobacteria > Caulobacterales > Caulobacteraceae > Phenylobacterium. Next base: position 36,252 of record NZ_JAICYI010000008.1, on the reverse strand, counting down.
CCGTGTGTGAACCGCAGGTCGTCCCCTTGGCCCTCGACCTCGACGCCGATCCCCCAATGGCCGAGACCGGGCGTCAGCATCGTCTTGGCGCTCGCCTGGGACATCAGCGGGCTCGTCTCGCCGTTGTGGGCGCGCTCCAGCGCGATCGCCCACTTGGCGAGGTCCGTGGGTGTGGTCCAGAGCCCCGCCGCGGCCATTTCGGGGTAGGTGTGGTAGCGGCCCTCCACAGCCTGACCTGTCCGCAGGTAGCCCGTCGCGAGCTGCGGCTGCCGGGTGGCCGGCGGGGGCTGCTGGTAGGTGCTGTCGATCATGCCGACGGGACCGAGGTCCTTTTCGATGCGGGCGATCCGCGCCGCCTGGGAGGGCGCGGCGACGGCCGGGACGCAGACCAGCATGCACGCGCCGAATGCGGCTGCGCGCCAGACGCGAAGAGACATATCGGTTCACCCCGAGATCGACGCCGGCGAAGCTAGGCCCGCTGCGGCCGGTGTTCACCTTAATTCTCGGTCACGTGGTCGCCCGGCGGCGCCGGCGCGCTTCGGGGGGCTCGACGAATGGCGCCGCCCATAGGCGCCGCAGCTTGCCGAGCGCGGGCGTGCGGGTTTTGATGGGTGGGCGAGACGCGGGAATCGCGCCGCACGCGAGGAGGAGCGTTCAGTGACCGCTTATTTGGGCGTCCGTGTCGCGGACTTCAGCCAAGGCGTCGCCGGGCCGATGGCCGCCATGCTGCTCGGCGACTACGCGGCGGAGATCGTCAAGATCGAGCCGCCGGGCGGCGACCGCTACAAGGACCATCCGGGCTACCTCGCCTTCAACCGCAACAAGCAGGTCCTGACGCTGGATCTGAGCGCGCCGGCGGAGCTGAAGATCGCCAAGCAGCTGATCGCCGGGGCCGACGTGGCGATGTTCGACCATGCCCCCGGCGTGCTCGCACCGCTCGGCCTCGACGCCGAGACCCTGACCGCCGCCCACCCGGCGCTTATCCACGTCTGGATGCCGCCCTACGGGACGAGCGGCGCCTGGAGCGGGCTTCCGGCGCACCACAACCTCCTGACCGGGCTCATCTCGGCGGCCTTCCGGCAGGGCGCCTACGCCGACCAGCCGGTGCACCTGATCCAGCCGCTGCTCGGGTATGGCCAGGCGGTGATGGGCGCGTCGGCGATCGGCTCGGCGCTGCTGGAGCGCGCCCGCAGCGGGCAAGGCCAGGCGGTGACGGTCAGCGGCCTGAACGGCGCCGCAGAGGTCTCCGGGATCTCCCGCGCGGAGCGGCAGGCGCCCTTGCCGCGCGGCGTGCCTCCGGGCGCCAATCCCCGCTACCGGCTCTACCAATGCGCCGACGGCCAGTGGTTCTTTCTGGGCACGCTGTTCACGAACTTCTATCGCAAGGCGTTCGAGACCCTGGGGCTCGGCGACGTCTTCGAGGCCATGGAGATCGACATGGTCGCCGCGCGCGATCTGCTGACAGAGATCTTCGCGACGCGGCCGCGGCAGGAGTGGCTGGAGCTGCTGCACGCCAACGACGTCCCCTGCGCCCCGGTGGTCGACCGCGAGGACTGGTTCGCCAGCGAGACGGTGCGCGAGGCGGGACTCCGGCTCACCTTCCAGCATCCCGCGCTCGGCGAGGTCGCCATGCCCGCGCCGCCCGCCCGGCTGTCAGCGACGCCGGCCAGGGTGAGGGGCCTGGCCGAGACCATCTCCGCGCCGCCGCGGTGGGAGCCGCGGGCGGCCAGCCGTGGGAAGGGCGGCGCCGCGGCGCCGCTGGCCGGCGTCCGGGTGCTCAACCTGGGCACGGTGATCGCCGGCGCGTACGCGGGGACGATCCTCGCCAACTTCGGCGCCGAGGTGGTCAAGATCGAGGGGCCGGAGGGCGATCCGTTCCGCTCTGACGGCGTCGGCTTCCTGGCCTACAACCGTGGCTGCCGGGGTCTCGGCCTCGACCTGAAGCAGGCGGACGCCCGGGCCGTCTTCCTCGAGCTCGCCAAGCAATCCGACGTGGTGATCGACAACTATCGGCTGGGCGTGCGCACACGCCTCGGCATTGACTATCCGGCCCTTAAGGCGATCAATCCACGCATCATCTCCTGCTCGATCAACGCCTATGGGGACACGGGGCCGCGGGCCGCGCGGCCGGGATTCGATCCGCTTCTGCAGTCGGAGGGCGGGATGCAGTCGGGCCAGAGCGGCGCCGACCATCCAACGCTCATCACCATCCCGGTGAATGACGTCGCGACCGCGGGTTCGGTGGCGGCCGCGGTGATCGCGGCGCTCAACGCCCGCGAGCGGACCGGCGAGGGCCAGGAGATCCTCACCAGCCTGATGGCCTCGAGCCTGCTCTTCCAGCTGCAGGAGGTGACGACCTATCCCGGGCGGCCGCCGAACACACCCGGCGAGATCGACTGCATCGGCGCGAGCGCGCTCGAGCGCTACTACGCCTGCGCGGACGGCTGGATCGGCATCGCCTGCGGGGCGGCGGACGAGGCCCGTGCGCTCGCCCGCGTGCTGGACGTCGACGTCGGCGACCCGGCCGCGGCGCTGACGGCCGCCCGCGAGGGCGAGCTCGCCGGGAAGCGGGCGGCCGCCTTCGCCGCCCGCCCGCGGGAGGAGACGCTCAGCGCGCTTCTCGCGGCCGGCGTTCCGGCCGCCCCGGCCCTGCGCACGGCCGAAGCCCTGCAGGATGATTGGCTCTGGGAAAACGGCTTCTTCCAGCACTGGGAGCATCCGCGCCTAGGGCCGCTCATCGGGGTCAAGGCCTTCTCCGAGTTCGCCCGCACGCCGGCGGGCTACAGACTGCCGACGCCGGACCTCGGCCAGCACAGCCGCGAGGTGCTGCAGGATTTCGGCCTCGGCCGGGAGCGCATCGAGGCGCTGATCGCGTCCGGCGCGGTGTTCGAAGCCCGCACGCCGGCGCCCCTGGAGTCGGCTTGAGCGGCCGGGTCGGACTGGCCGGCTGGCTGGATCGGGAGGCGGCCGACCTGTACCCGGGCTCCTTCGCCCTGGTCATGGCGACCGGTATCATATCCAACACGCTTTGGCTGGAGGGATTCGCCGTCCTCTCGAGGGCGCTGTTCGCGGTGGTCCTCGCCGCCTATCCGTCGCTTTGCGCGCTCATGGCCGTCCGCCTGGTCCGCCACTGGCCGAAGCTCTGGGCCGACCTTGTCAATCCCCGCCTGGTGTTCGCCTTCTTCACACTGGTGGCGGCCTCCGACGTGTTCGGCGTGGGGCTCGATCTCAGGGGTTACGCGGGCGCCGCGGCGGCGCTCTGGGTGTTCGCGCTCGTCGTCTGGACCCTGCTGGTCTACGTCAGCTTCGGCGTCCTCACCTTCCGCAACACCGCCCAAGGCGCGAACGTGGTGCACGGCGGCTGGCTGATCGCCATCGTGGGCACCCAGAGCCTGGTGATCCTCGGCGCGCGGATCATCCCGGAGCAGGGGGCGCTCGCGCCCAGCCTGTTCGTGCTGATCCATATGTTGTGGGGCGTGGGCCTCGCGTTCTACGGCATCTTCATTACGCTGTTCTGCTACCGGATCTTCTTCTTCGAGGTGGGCCCCGAAGACGTGACCCCGCTGCTCTGGGTCGTGATGGGGGCCGCCGCCATCAGCACAAACGCCGGGTCCATGCTCATCCTGACCAGGAGCGGCGTGCCCTTCCTCGTCTCCATGCGCCCCTTCATCGACGGGGTGACGCTGATCATGTGGATCTGGGCGACCTGGTGGATCCCTATGCTCGTGCTCTTCGGCCTCTGGAAGCACGGCCTGAAACGCGTGCCGCTCTCCTACACGCCCATGCTCTGGAGCCTCGTGTTCCCGCTCGGCATGTATGCGCTCGCGAGCCTCAGGCTCGGGCTCGCCGCAGAGTTCGCGCCGCTGCGCAGGCTGGCCGAGACCATGGTCTGGGTGGCGCTCGCGGCCTGGGCGCTGACCGCGATCGGACTGGTCGCGGCCGTCTGGGCCCGAGCCCGCAGGCTCGTGGCGCCCGTGTCCGCGCGGTGATCTCGCGTCCGCGCCCAGCGGGCGCTATACCGCCTGGATGATCGGCAAACTCAACCACGTTGGCGTGGCCACGCCCTCGATCGAAGACTCCGTGCGGCTCTACCGCGACATGCTGGGTGCGACCTCGATCGGCGAGAAGTTCGTCATGGAGGAGCAGGGCGTCTGGGTCTGCTTCGTCAACCTGCCCAACAGCCAGATCGAACTGATCGAGCCCTATGGCGAGGCCTCGCCGATCCGCGCCTTCCTTGAAAAAAACCCAAAGGGCGGCCAACACCACGTCTGTTTTGAGGTGGTCGACATCGAGGCCGCACGCGACGATCTCGCCGCCAAGGGCGCGACGGTGCTCAACGGCGGCAAGCCGCGGATCGGGGCGCACGGCGTGCCGGTGATCTTCGTCCACCCGAAGGACATGGGCGGCGTGCTCGTCGAGCTGATGGAGACGCCGAAGGGAGCGCACCGATGAGTCCGTTCACCTGGGCCGCCATCTACCTCACTGTCTGGTGGACGGTGTTGTTCGCCGTCCTCCCGATCGGGGTGGTCAGCCATGCCGAGGCCGGCATCGACAAGGGGGACGGCGGCGATCCCGGCGCGCCGGTCGATCCGAAGCTGAAGCGCAAGTTCCTCACCACCACGTGGATCGCCGCGGTGATCTGCGTGCTGTTCTGGACCGCGCTGCACTTCCACCTCATCCATCTGCCCAGCCTGCCGAGCGAAGTGCACGAGGTGCGCTAAGCTCGCAGCCCGCGTTGCCAAGCCGCGTCGCCTGACGCTATCAGAGCCGCTCGCCCAAGCCCCACCGGAGCCGCATGCGCCTTTCGCGTTACTTCATGCCGACGCTGCGCGAGGCGCCCTCGGACGCCCAGATCGTCTCGCACCAGCTGATGCTTCGCGCCGGCCTGATCCGCCAGGAGGCGGCCGGCATCTACGCCTTCCTGCCCCTCGGCCTTCGGGTCCTGAAGAAGGTCGAGCAGATCGTTCGCGAGGAGATGAACCGGGCGGGCGCGATCGAGGTGCTGATGCCCACGCTGCAGCTCGCCGACCTGTGGCGAGAGAGCGGCCGCTACGACGACTACGGCGAGGAGATGCTGCGCATCAAGGACCGCCACGAGCGGGACCTGCTGTACGGGCCCACTGCGGAGGAGGTCATCACCGAAATCTTCCGGGCTTATGTGAAATCCTACAAAGACTTGCCAAAGAATCTTTACAACATCCAGTGGAAGTTCCGCGACGAGCGGCGGCCACGGTTCGGCGTGATGCGCGGCCGCGAGTTCCTGATGAAGGACGCCTATTCGTTCGATGTCGACGAAGCCGCGGCCCGGCGGTCGTACAACCGCATGTTCCTGGCCTACCTCAACACCTATGCGCGGATGGGGCTGAGGGCGATTCCGGTGCGCGCCGACGCCGGCCCGATCGGCGGCGACCTCAGCCACGAGTTCATCATCCTGGCCAACACCGGCGAGAGCGAGGTGTTCGCGCACCAGGACCTGGTGGAGATGGGCGCGCCGGGCCCGGACATCGACTGGGACGGCGACCTCCAGCCCTTGGTCGACCAGCGCACCCGCCTGTACGCAGCCTCCGACGAGATGCACGATGCGGCCCGCTTCAAGAAAGAGGTGCCCGAGGCCAAGCGGATGACCGCGCGCGGCATCGAGGTCGGCCACATCTTCTATTTCGGCGACAAGTACTCGAAGCCGATGAAGGCGGTCGTGGCCGGGCCTGACGGAGTCGAGCGGCCGGTGCAGATGGGCTCCTACGGCGTCGGCGTCACGCGATTGATGGGGGCGATCATCGAGGCGAGCCACGATGAGGCGGGGATCATCTGGCCGGACAGCGTTGCGCCGTTCGACGTCGCCGTCGTCAACCTGCGGGTAGGCGAGGCGGCCGTCGATCAAGCGGCGGAGGCCGCCTACCGGGGGCTGCAGTCGGCCGGCAAGGAAACCCTGCTGGACGACCGCGACGAGCGGCCGGGCGCGAAGTTCGCCTCGTTGGACCTGGTCGGCCTTCCCTGGCAGCTGATCGTCGGGCCGAAGGGCGTCGCCGACGGTGTCGTAGAGATCAAGCGCCGGGCCACCGGTGAGCGGCAGACCCTGCCGCTCGAAGCCGCGCTCAAGGCGATCCGCGGGTGAGCGAGCCCGCCGCCGGCGCGCGCGCCCCGCCGTTCGGGCTCTGGGAGCGGATGGTGGCGGGCCGCTACCTGCGGGCCAAGCGCAGCCAGGGCGGCGTGGCGCTGATCTCGATCATCTCCTTCATCGGCATCCTGCTGGCGGTGGCGGTGCTGATCATCGTGATGTCGGTGATGAACGGCTTCCGCTCCGAATTGCTCGGCCGGATCCTGGGCTTCCAGGGCCACGTGTTCGTGGCCGGCGGAGTGGTCGACGGCCCGGCGCTCGGCCCCGCCGTGCAGCGCATCCGCGCGGTCCCCGGCGTCGTCCAGGCGACGCCCGTGATCCAGGGCCAGGTGCTGGCGATGGGCCCGAACCAGGTGACGGGGGCGGTGATCCGCGGCGTCTCGGCCGCCGATGTGGCCGCAAGCCCGATCATCGCCAGGAACATTACCCACGGGTCGCTGAAGGGGTATGGCGAGGGCGAAGACGGCGGCGACCGCGTCCTGGTGGGCGACCGGCTGGCCGAGACGCTGGGCGTGCACGCCGGCGATCCGTTGACGCTGATCTCGCCCTCCGGAGCCGCGACGGCGTTCGGCGGCTCGCCGGTGCAGAAGACCTTCATCGTGGCCGGCACCTTCACGGTCGGCATGAGCCAGTACGACCAGGCTTACATCTACATGCCGCTGGCCACGGCGCAGCTGTTCCTGGGCCGCGAAGGCTCCATCGACGAGATCGAGATCAAGCTCAAGAACCCCGACGAGGCCGAGCGGCTAAAGGGCCGGATCGCCAGGGCCGCCGGACCCACGGCGCTGGTCACCGACTGGACGCAGCGCGACACCTCCTTCTGGGGGGCGCTGAAGGTCGAGCGCAATGTGATGCGGCTGATCCTGATGCTGCTGGTGGCGATCGCCGCGCTCAACATCATCTCGGGCCTGGTGATGCTGGTGAAGAACAAGGGCCGCGACATCGCCATCCTGCGCACCATGGGGGCGGGGCAGGGCGCGATCCTGCGGATATTCTTCATGGCCGGCGCCTCGATCGGCGCCCTTGGCACCTTCGCGGGCCTGCTGCTCGGGACGCTGTTCTGCATCTACATTCAGGAGATCCAGACTTTCGTGGAGGCGGTCACGGGCCAGGCGGTGTTCTCGTCCGACGTCTATTTCCTCTCCCACATCCCGGCGAAGGTGGACTGGTCGGAGGTGGCGTTGATCACCTTCTGGGCGCTGGCGATGAGCTTCGTGGCGACCTTGCCTCCCGCCTGGCGGGCCTCGCGCCTCGATCCGGTGGAGGCGCTCCGCTATGAGTGAGCGCCGTTCCGTCCTGTCGATCCGCGGCCTCGAGCGAGCCTACGACACCGCCGTCGGGCCGCTGCCGGTGCTGAAGGGGGTCGATCTCGACGTCTATCCGGGGGAGATCGTGGGCCTGATCGGGCCCTCCGGCTCAGGCAAGTCGTCGCTGCTGCACGCCGCGGGACTGCTGGAGCATCCGAACGCCGGGCGCATCGGCATCCTTGGCCTCGACTGCTCGAACCTCGGCGACCGCGCCCGCACGCGCGTGCGGCTGGCGACCATCGGCTTCGTTTACCAGTTCCACCATCTGCTGCCGGAGTTCTCGGCGCTCGACAACGTCGCCCTGCCGCAGATGATCGCCGGCCGCAGCCGCAAGGCGGCGCGCAACCGCGCCCAGCGCCTGCTGCGCGAGCTCGGCCTCGCCGACCGGGTGGAGCACCAACCCGCCCAGCTCTCCGGCGGGGAGCAGCAGCGGGTGGCTGTCGCCCGCGCGCTCGCCAACGCCCCGAAGCTGCTGCTGGCCGACGAGCCCACCGGCAACCTCGACCCCGCGACCTCGACGGCGGTGTTCGAGAACCTTTACGCGCTCGCCCGCAAGGCCGGCGTCGCGGCGCTCATCGCCACTCACAACCTCGAGCTCACCCGCCACATGGACCGGGTGCTCGCCTTGAAGGACGGCCACCTGGAGCCGCAGACGGCCGCGCATCACTCGTAGCGCAGCGCGACCGCCGGCTCCGCGCGCGCGACGCGGAAGGCCTGGTCGCCCACGGTGAGCACCGCGACCAGGGCCGCCGCGAGCGTGGGGGCGACGAAATACGCCGGATTGAGCGCGATCCGCTGGTCGAAGCCGGCGAGCCAGGCCCGCATGGCGAACCAGGCGAGCGGCCAGGCGATCAGGTTGGCCAGGATCACCGGCTTCAGGAACTCCCCGATCAGGAGCCGCATCACATCGCGCGTCGAGGCGCCCAGCGTCTTGCGGATGCCGATCTCCTTGAATCGCCGCGTGGTGTTGAAGGCGGCGAGGCCATAAAGCCCGAGGCACGCGATGAACCCAGAGAGCACCGCGCCGGCCGCGAACAGCTGGCCGCGACGCTCCTCCGGGTCGTAGTAGGGGTTCAGGGCGGCCTGGACGCTTTGCGCGCGGAACGGCACCCCCGGGACCAGGGAACGCCAGACGTGCTCGATCTGGCGCGTGATCTCGGCGCGGTCGGCTTCGGGGACGCGCACGGCGGCGCTCCAGTCGTCCGGCTCGAGCGTGGTCGCGATCCGCGTGTCCTGCATGTAGATCTGCGGCGGCGCGGGCTTGCGGGGCGAGAGGAAGCGTACGTCATCCACGACGCCGACGATCGTCGCCACCAGGGACTTCCCCGCATCCGTCCGCCCGAACGCGACTTTCTGGCCGACAGCCTTGGCCGGATCGGCGAAGCCGAAGGCCCGCGCGGCGCTCGCGTTGATCATGACGTTCAACTGCCAGTCGCTCGGGGGGACGCCTTTCCAGCTCGCCATGTCGTCCACCCGCTGCTGCGATCCCAGCACGCGGCCGGCGATCAGGTGCAGGCCGTAGGTGCGGGCGTAGTCCGCGCCGATCCGTTCGGTGGTGATGTCCGGCTCGAAGCTCGGGTTGCTCAGCCGCTTTACATTCGTCGTGCTCTCATTGTCGGTGGCCGGGTACCGATCGGACGCCGTCGCGTCGATCACGCCTGGGATGTCCCTGAACGCCTGCATGATCGAGCGCGACCGCGGCGCCGCGTCGGCGGAGCTCAGGCCGTTGACGATCACCAGACCGTCGCGCCGGAACCCCAGGTCGGCCGTGCGGACGAATTGGATCTGCCTGAAGATCACCGCCGTGCAGATCATCAGCGTGATCGCAATGCTGAACTGCAGGATGGTGAGGGCCGCGCGCACGCGCGCGCCAGCGCGTCCCCCGCCGGGCGAACGGGCCGAGGCGAGCACGGCGGCGGGTCGGAAACCGGCGAGCACGAACGCGGGGTACAGGCCTGATATCAGGCCGACGACCAGGCACAGGCCGGCCAGAGGCGGCACGAACCCCTGGGACCCGAAGTAGCTGAGGCGGATGGGCTCGCCGAGGACGGCGCTGACTCCCGGCATGCAAACCTCCACCAGCGAGGCTGCGATCAGGCCGGCGGCGAGGGCGAGCGCCACGGCTTCGCAAACGAATTGCACGATCAGGGCGCGGCGTGTCGCGCCGACGACCTTGCGCAGCGCCACCTCCCGGGCGCGCATGCCCGCGCGCGCGGTCGCCAGGCTGATGTAGTTCACGATGGCGATCAGCAAGGTGACGAGGCCCATCACGGCCAGTGCGCCGATGAACAGCGGATCGACGCCGGGCTTGAACGCGCCGCCGATCCTCGCGTCGTAGAAATGCGCGGCCGTGATCGGCATGAGACTGTACGACAGCTCCCGGCTGGGCGGCCGGCGGACGTCATTGTCGACCCGCCGGTCGATGAACGCCGGCATCGCCGCCTGCATAGCGCGGGCGTCAGCCGGCGAGCGCAGTTGCACGTAGGTGTACAGCATGGAGCTGCCCCAGCTGGTGAAGTACCCGCGCTCGATGGGAAACAGGTTGGGATCGAAGCGCGCGATGAGATCGAGTTTGAGATGCGTGTCGACCGGCAGGTCCCTCAGCACGCCCGTCACCCGGTAATCGTGCGGCTTGCCGTCGAGCACCAGCGTCAGCACGCGGCCAAGCGGATGATCCGTGCCGAAGTACTTGCGGGCCATCGACTGGCTCATCACCAGGCTCGAGTCGTCGGCCAGCGCCGTTTTCGCATCGCCCGCCGCGAGCGGCAGCGCGAAGACGTCGAAGAGGCTGGAGTCGGCGAACGCGATCTTCTCGTAGGTGCTTCGCTCGCCCGACCGGACAATTCCGGTGGAGTCCATGATCCTGACCGCCGAGCGAATCTGCGGGAAGTCGAGGAGCAAGGCCGGGAGCAATACCGGCTGCGTGTCTGCCGACGGCTTCGAGGGCCGACCACTCATGGTGGACGTCCGGTTGATCCGGTAGATGTCGTTGGCGTGCGGGATCCAGCGGTCGAACCCGGCCTCGAACCGGACCACAGAGAGCAGGATCGCACAGACCGCGATGCCGAGCGCGAGGCCCAGGACGTTCAGCGCCGCGTAGAGGCGGTGGCGGGAAAGCGTGCGGTAGAGGGCGAGCGCGTAATTCGACCACATGGCGGAAATTCTCAGGCGGCCCGACGGGCGGTGACCACGATGCGGCCGTCGAGCATGTTGACGACCCGCCGCGCCATGTCGGCATGCGCCGGGGAGTGAGTGACCATGACGATGGTCGCGCCCTCGGCGTTCAGGCTCTTCAAGATGTCCATCACCTGCTCGCCGTTCACCGTGTCGAGGTTGCCGGTGGGTTCGTCGGCGAGGATCAGCGAGGGCTGGCCCACGATGGCGCGGGCGATGGCGGCGCGCTGCTGCTGGCCGCCGGAGAGCTGGTGCGGATAGTGCCGCGCGCGGTGGGCGATGCCGACACGGTCCATCGCCGCCTGCACGTGCGCGCGGCGGGCCTTGCCGGCCCAACGGCGATAGACGAGCCCCAGCTCGACATTCTCGGCGATGGTCAGCTCGTCGATCAGGTTGAAGCTCTGGAAGACGAAACCCAGGTGATCGCGCCGGATGCGGGCGAGATGCGCCTCGTCGAGGCCGGTCACCTCCTCGCCCTGAAACAGATAGCGACCGCTGGTCGGCCGATCGATCAGGCCGATGATGTTGAGCAGGGTCGACTTCCCGCAGCCCGAGGGGCCCATGACAGCCACGAACTCGCCCGCCTCGATCGAAAGCTCGATGGCGCGCAGCGCCGTTGTCTCGACCTCGTCGGAGCGGAAGGTGCGATGGATGTCGGCCAGCGTGATCATGGAGCTTCCTAGCGGATGATGAGGTGCTTGTAGGCTTCGAGGCCGGAGTAGGAGGAGACGACGACCTGGTCGCCCGGGCTGAGACCGCGCAGGACCTCCACCTGGTCGAGGTTGCGACGGCCGGTCGCGATGGCGCGGCGTTCGGCGCGGCCGCCGGAGGTCATCACGAACGCCCAGGCGCCGCCTGAGGCCTCGAGCCAGGGCCCGTTGGGCAGCACCAGGGCCGGGCGCACTCCGCCGAGCGTGAGGCGCAGATCAAGGCTCTGGCCGCGCTTGATGGTGGCCGGCGGCGCATCTTTGAAACCGAGCTCGGCGCGGAAGCGGCCGTCGGTCACCTGCGGCAGGACGCGCAAGACGACGAGGGGCACGGTGCGGCCGTCCAGCTGCGCGCTCGCTGTCTGGCCGGGCGAAATGCGGCCCAGATAGAATTCGTCGACGTCGGCGAGCAGCTTGTAGGCGCCCTCGCCATCGACCTGACCGACCGTGTCGCCGGCCCTGAGCGGTTGACCAGCCTGCAGGGTGAAGTTGGTGAGCCGGCCCGAGGCGGGAGCCCTGAGGACCAGGGCGCCCAAGCTCGATTGGACGACGTCGAGATTGCTGTTCAGCCGCGCCGCGGTTTTGCGGATCTGCGCGGCCTGGGTGCGGCGGATGACGTCTTCCTGGGCAAGCTCGCCCTGCAGCGTCTTGAGCCGGTCGGCTTCGTAGGCGGCCTCGTCGGCGAACGGGCGGACGGCGGCGTCGGCCTCGAGCCCTGCCGCCCGCAGCCGTTCGTGCCTGGAGAGGTCGCGCCTGGCGGTGAGCAGCTTGTAGTTGGCGTCGGCGATCTCCGCCTCGCGTGCGGCGCGGGCCTGCTGCAGGGCGAGTTGTTGAGCGCTGGCGTCGCCGAGACGGCCCGAGATCTCCGCCTCGCGGGAGGTGACGTCCAAGGTGAGCTGCGGATTGACGAGACGGGCGAGGGGGGTTCCTGCGGCGACCTCCTGGCCGTCCTGGGCAAGCACCTGGGCCACCTGGCCGCCCTGGATCGCCACCACGAAGGTGGAGCTGAGCGGGGCTGCTGCGGCGCGCAGCGGCAGATAGTCATCGAAGGGCGCGCGGCGGACCTCGGCGAGTTCGATCTCCCTCCGCTTGACGCTGATCGCTCCTGCGCCCGGCGCCCACCGGAGGGCGGCCGCAAGCACGGCCAGGACCACGACGCCGGCGCTGACGAAGACCAGCAGTCGATGCCGTCGCCAGCCCTTCGGCTTAGCGATCGGCTTGTCCATGTCCTCACCCGGCGGGTCGAGGTAGGAAGTCGGGGAACTGGACGCCATGGACCTTCGAATGCAAGCTCAAGGGCTCAAGGTACCGTAATGGCTGGCAAGCTGAAGACGCTGATCTTATTTGGATTTTCCTCGCGTGAGGCGCGCGGCTGCGCGGTAGCGGACACAGTGTCCGTTTCCGGACAGGGGTGAGGGCGTGTCAAGCGCCAATCCGACGCTGCTGTTCGTCGACGACGACGCCGACGTGCTGACGTCGGCCCGCATCCTGCTCGGCCGCAACGGCTGGCGGATGCTCGAGGCGACCAGCCCCGCGGAAGCCTGGAGCGTGCTCGCCGCCGAGCGGGTGGACGTGATCCTGCTCGACCTCAACTTCACGCGGGGGGCGACGACCGGCGAAGAGGGCTTCCGCTGGCTCGCCGACCTGCGCGCTCATGATGCGGACGCGGTCGTGGTGGTGGTGACCGGCCACAGCGGGGTCAAGATCGCGGTCGCCGCGATGAAGGCGGGCGCCAGCGACTTCGTGATGAAGCCGTGGAGCAATGCCCGACTGCTTGACACCTTGGCTGACGCCCTGGCCCTACGGCGGCGGCGAGGAGGAACGGCGCCTGAAGCGACCGAACCGCCCCCCGTGCTGTTGGGCGACAGCGCCGCGATCGAGGCGGTGCGTGATCGAATCGCCCGCGTCGCGCCCACCGGGGCCTCGGTCCTGCTCCACGGAGAGGCTGGGACGGGAAAGAGCCTGGCCGCCCGCGCACTGCACGCCCGCTCCCGGCGCGCGGCGGGCGCCTTGGTGCGTCTCGACCTGCGCGGCGCGACGACGGATGGCGCGGGCGTGTCGGGCGCGCTGCGCGCTGCGGCCGGCGGCACGCTCTTCCTCGATGAGCTCGCGGGGCTCGCGCCTGCGGCCCAGGCCGAACTTGTCGCCCAGCTGGATCGGACCGAAGCGCGGTTGATCTCGGCCACCCGCAGCGTCGAAGCCGCCCGGGCCGCCGTGCGCGACGACCTGATGGCCAGGCTCTCGGTCATCGAGATTCGCCTTCCGAACCTGCGCGAGCGCGACGCCGACGCGGTGCTGCTCGCCGAGCACTTCATCCGCTTGTTCGCCCGCCGCCATGCGCGGCCGCCGAAGCCTCTGGACGAGAGTGCGATCAACCGCCTCATCCACGAACCGCCGCCCGGCGAGGTTCGGGGCCTCCGCCAGGCGGCCGAACGGGCCGTGGTGCTGACCGAGGCGGACGTGCTCACCGCAAGCGATTTCGCGCCGCCCGAGGCGCCGCCGGGGGCGATCGCCGCCCGAGCCGACCTCAACCTTGCGCGGCATGAGAAGACGGCGGTGGAGGCGGCGCTGAGGCGCCACGCCCACAACGTGAGCCAGGCCGCCAAGGAGCTCGGCCTCACCCGCGCGGCGCTCTATCGTCGTATGGCGAAGCATGGTCTCTAGCACCCTTGTTCCGCGGATCGCGGCTCAGGCGCTGGTGTTCGCGGGCGGAGCCGCGGCCATGGTGGCGGCGCGAGCGGGCCTGCCTGCGACGGCCCTGCTGACCGCGGTCACGGCCCTGTTCGCCGCCGTCTGGTTGATCAACCGCGCGCTCGCCGACGCCGCGGCGCCGCCGCAGGCGATCGAGCCCGACCATTTCCGCCTGGGCCAGGAGCGCGAGTTGCGCACGCTCCAGCTGTTCCTCGACCAGGCGCCGACACCCCTGGTGATGCTGGCGGCCGGCGGCGCCGTGACAGCCGCCAACCGCGCCGCGCGGCGGCTCTTCCGCACCGATGGTCCAGTGGACGCCGCTCCCGACCTCGCCGAGGCCATCGCCGAGACGAACCCAGACGGCCGGCGCACCATCCGGCTGAACGCGGGGGGATTGCCCCGAACCTACGCGCTCTCGGTGGCCGACGTGGTGAGTGCGGGCGCCGCCCTGCGGCTCGCCGCCCTCACGGACATCCAGGGGGAGATCCAGGCGGCCGAGGCTGCGGCGCTGAAGGAGCTGCTGCAGGTCCTCTCCCACGAGATCATGAACTCCCTGACGCCGCTCGCCTCCCTGGCCCAGAGCGCGGGCGAGCTGGTGGCGGAGGGCGGGGCGGAGAACGCCCGCCTGGCGCGTGACAGCCTGGGCGTGATCGTCCGGCGCACCGAGGGGCTGCAGCGGTTCGTCTCCGCCTATCGCAGGCTGGCTCGCCTGCCGGATCCGGCCCCTCGGCAGGTCAGCCTGAGCGAGGTGCTGGAGGAGGCGGCGCGGTTGTTCCGCACCCGCTGGACGGCCATCCCGCTGGAGCTCGAGACGCCCGCTCCGGACGTGATGATCCGCCTCGACCCGGATCTCACCGCCCAGGCGCTGATCAACCTTCTCGCCAACGCGGCCGAAGCGGCGGGCTGCGGGTCCGGGCGCCCCCACGTCCGTCTGGCGGGCGCCGCCGCGGGCGACGGCGTCACCATCACCGTCGAGGACAGCGGGCCGGGCGTCGCCCCGGACGCGCGCGGCGAGCTGTTCCGTCCGTTCTTCACCACCAAGCCCGACGGCAGCGGCATCGGCCTGAGCCTCGCTCGCCAGGCGGTGGTCAGCCAGGGCGGCCAGCTCGTCCTGGCCCCCAGCGACCCAGGCGGCGGGGCGAGGTTCGTGATCGAGCTCTAGCCTAGGTCGCCTTCGGCTCCCGTCGCGGTCGGCCCCAAAGGAGCCGGGTGCGCGTGCGGAAGGCGACGCGGCCGTCCTTGGCGTAAGACGCGAGCGCGGCGCGCAGGTCGACGTCGAACGCCGCGGAGAGCTCGGGCCCCAGCTTGGCGCGGGTCCAGGTGGCGCGGGAGTGCTCGCCGTCGATCAGGTCCTCGACCGGCATCCGGACCTCGCCCCAGACATCTTCCCGGCCCTCGATGTCGATCCAGGCTTCGTGGCCGCGCGCGGCGGCGACAAACGCCGGGCCGTTCCAGACACCGCCCAGCCGTTCGACCCAGTTCTTGATCACCGCCCGGTAGGCCTCGATCCACGGCGCCTCGACCGGGCCGTCGCCGTCCAGCACGACGATCCGGGCGCCAGGCGCGAGCGCATCCGCCAGTGTGGGGAAGAGGAGCGTGTGCTCCATCCAGTGGATGCTGGCGCCGGCCGTGACGAGGTCGAAAGGCCCGATCAGCTCCGCGTCTTCGGCGAGCGCCTGCACCCAGCGGATGTTGCCGTGCTGGCCCCGGTCGGCGGCGCGGGCCGCTGCGATCATGGCCGCCGAGGGATCGACGGCGATCACCTCGGCGAAGTGGTCCGCCACAGGGATAGTCAGCTTGCCGGGTCCGCAGCCCAGGTCCAATGCGCGCGCCCGGCCCGTCGCGAGGGCAAGCAGCCGCGCGAATAGGCCGGACGGGTAGGGCGTGCGGTGGGCGTAGGCCTTCACCACGTCCTCGTCGGCGAACTCGATCCCGGGACGGGCGGCGGGCGGCTTGCTGATCATGGACGACAGCCTACCCGCTTGACTTCGAGAACAAAAGGCGAATAAGAACGTACCCGGAACATCCACAGCTGGAACGTCGCACATGGTTCGTCTCGCGCGAGAATCGCTGGCCTTTATGTCGGTCGCCAGCTTTGTCTGGATGGTGTGCGCCGTGGCCGTCCATATGGGCTGAGCGCCATGCGGATGGGGGAGCGGGCCGCCTTGAGCGAGACGAATGAAGCCTTCGTCCACCTGCGCGTCCGCTCGGCCTACTCGCTGCTGGAAGGCGCCATCAAGGCCGACAAGGTGGGGGACCTCGCCGGCGCAGCGCAGATGCCGGCGGTGGCGCTCACCGACCGGGCCAATCTCTTTGGAGCGCTGGAGTTCTCCGTCGCGGCCAAAGGCGCGGGCGTGCAGCCGATCGTGGGCTGCCTGTTGCCGGTGAGCGGCCTCGGCGAGCGGCCGCCGGAGCGCTGGGCGCGGTCGCCGGCGGTGGTGCTCCTGGCGCAGAACGAGGCCGGCTACCGCAACCTCGCCGAGCTCTCTTCGGCGGCCTATCTGGAGATCGACGCGGCGGAGGAGCCGCACGTCGCCTGGGCGAAGGTCGTCGCCCGCGCCGAGGGCCTGATCCTGCTCTCCGGCGGGCCGGACGGGCCGGTCGACCACCTGTTCGCCGCCGGCAAGGCCAAGGAGGCGCGGGCGGCGCTCGCCGAGATGCACCGGGCGTTCGGCGACCGCTTCTATGTGGAGCTGCAGCGTCATGGGGAGGCGCGCGAGGCGGCCGCCGAGCCGGAACTCGTCCGCTTCGCCTATGAGGCCGACGTGCCGCTCGTCGCCACCAACGACGTCTACTTCAAGTCCGCCGCGATGCACCCGGCGCACGACGCCCTCTTGTGCATCGCCGACGGCGCTTTCATCGGCCAAGACGAGCGCCGACGGGTGACGGCGGAGCACTGGTTCAAGCCGGCCGCCGCGATGCGCGCCCTGTTCGAAGACCTTCCCGAGGCCTGCGACAACACCCTCGACATCGCCCGCCGCTGCGCCTTCATGGTCGAGAAGCGCGATCCGATCCTGCCGCGCTTCTCCACCGCGGCCGGACGCAGCGAGGCCGAGGAGTTGGCGCACCAGGCGCGCGAGGGCCTCGCCGCACGCCTGGCGACGCATCCGCTGGCCGCCGAGCGCGAGGTCTACGACCAGCGGCTGGAGCGGGAGATCGGTGTGATCAGCCAGATGGGCTTCCCCGGCTACTTCCTGATCGTCTCGGACTTCATCAAGTGGGCCAAGGCGCGAGGCATACCCGTCGGACCCGGCCGCGGCTCCGGGGCGAGCTCGCTGGTCGCCTGGTCGCTGATGATCACCGACCTCGATCCGATCCGCTACAGCCTGATCTTCGAGCGGTTCCTCAATCCCGAGCGGATCTCGATGCCGGATTTCGACATCGATTTCTGCCAGGAGCGGCGGGAGGAGGTGATCGCCTACGTCCAGGAGAAATACGGCCGCGACCGGGTCGCTCAGATCATCACCTTCGGCACCTTGCAGGCGCGCGCGGTGCTGCGCGACGTAGGTCGGGTGCTGCAGCTGCCGCTGGGCCAGGTGGACCGGCTGGCCAAGATGGTGCCGGCCAATCCGGCCAATCCGGTGACGCTCGCAAGGGCGATCGAGATCGAGCCCCGGCTGCAGCAGGCCCGCGACGAGGACGAGGCCGTCGCCCGGCTTCTGGACATCGCCCTGCAACTCGAGGGACTCTACCGCAACGCCTCGACCCACGCCGCCGGCGTGGTGATCGCCGACCGCCCGCTCACCGAGCTCGTGCCGCTCTACCGCGATCCGCGCTCCGATCTGCCGGCCACCCAGTTCAACATGAAGTGGGTCGAGTCCGCGGGGCTGGTGAAGTTCGACTTCCTGGGCCTGAAGACGCTCACCGTGCTCGACCGCGCCATGCGCCACCTGGAGCGGCGCGGAGCCGGGTTCGCCTGGGAGGCCATCGCGCTGGACGACAGTCCCACTTACGAGCTGATGGCCTCGGGGCAGACGTTGGGGGTGTTCCAGCTGGAAAGCCAGGGCATGCGGGACATCCTGCGCCAGCTGCGCCCGGCCTCGCTGGAGGAGGTCACCGCGCTCATCTCGCTCTATCGGCCTGGCCCGATGGAGAGCATCCCCGAGTACGTCGACTGCAAGATGGGCCGCCGCCCGGTCGACGTTGTGCATCCGCTGCTCGAGCCGGTGCTGAAGGACACCTACGGGGTCATCGTCTACCAGGAGCAGGTGATGCAGATCGCCCAGATCCTGGCCGGCTATAGCCTGGGCGAGGCGGACCTCTTGCGCCGCGCGATGGGCAAGAAGAAGAAGGAGGAGATGGACCTGCAGCGGGCGCGGTTCCTCTCCGGCGCGCTGGAGCGCGGCCTGTCCGAAGGCACCGCCAACCTGCTGTTCGACCGGATGGAGAAATTCGCCGGTTATGGCTTTAACAAGGGCCACGCCGCGCCCTATGCGCTGATCGCCTATCAGACGGGCTGGCTGAAGGCGAACGCGCCGGTCGAGTTCTTCGCGGCCTCGATGAGCCTCGACCTCGCAAACACCGACAAGCTCTCGGTGTTCTACCAGGACGCCAAGCGGTTCGGCGTGAAGATCCGCGCCCCCGACGTGAACCGCTCGGGCGCCGACTTCGAGGTGGCGGACGGCGAGGTGCTCTACGCCCTGGGCGGGATCCGCAACGTCGGGCTGCAGGCGATGCAGCACGTGGCCGAGGTCCGTCGCGAGGGCGGGCCGTTCCGGGACATCTTCGACTTCGTCGAGCGCATCGACCCCAAGCAGGTCAACAAGCGCACCTTCGAAACCCTGGCGCGCGCGGGGGCCTTCGATTCCATACATCCCGACCGGGCCCAGCTCGCCGCTGCGGCCGAGGCCCTGATCGGCTACGCCCAGAGCGTGGCGGCGGATCGGGCTTCGGCCCAGGTGAGCCTGTTCGGCGGCGACCAGGCCGACGCCGCCCGGCCCCGCCTGCCCAAGACCGAGCCCTGGACGCCGGTGCAGCGGCTGGACGAGGAGCTGGCGGCCGTGGGCTTCTACCTCTCGGGTCATCCGCTGGAGGACATGGTCGAGGCGCTGCGCCGGCGGCGCACCGAGCTTTACGCCGATGCGGTGGCCAAGGCCGAAGCCGGCGCGGAGGCGCTGCGGATGGCGGGCGTCGTGCGCCGCAAGCAGGAGCGCGCGAGCCAGCGGACCGGCGAGAAGTTCGCCTTCGTGACGCTCTCCGATCCCACCGGCGAGTACGAGGTGCTGTTCCCGCCGGAATCGCTGCGCCGCTGCCGCGAGCTCCTGGAGCCGGGCAAGGCGGTGGCGATCACCGTCAGGGCCTCGGCCAAGGACGGCGAGGTGCGTTTCTTCGGCGACAGCGCCGAGCCGGTCGAGAAGGCCGTGGAGAACGTGGTGGCGGGCCTGCGGGTGCACGTGGCGCCGCGCAGCGCCGAGATCGAGGCTCTGAAGCGGCGCCTGGAAAGCGTCTCCAGCCGGCGAGGCGGCGAGATCGTGCTGGTGGCGGGCATCGGCGGCGGTCGTGAGGTCGAGGTGAAGCTCCCTGGCCGCTTCAGCCTGGACCCGGCGGTGCGCGGTGCGCTGAAAACGGCGCCCGGCGTGGTGTTCGTAGAGGATCTCTGATGATCGGACGCGCAGCCTTGAGCCTCCTCATCGGCCTCTGTGCGGCCGGCGCCGCACAGGCCCGCACCCATCGGCTCCCGGGCTTTCATGCGGCTCGCGCGCCCAAGGCGCACGTCTCGACCTCCCATCGCCGCGCCGGGACGGCGGAGATCAAGGCGCTCGGTCCGTCGAGCTTCCATCCGGTGAAGCGTTACAAAGGCTTCAGCTACCTCGAGCACGAGAAGCATCCCGAGAAGGACGACTGAGCCGAAAGCTGCGAGCGCTTCGGTCCGCGCGCCCCTAGATTGGGTCCATGAGGGCTCATCCGCTCGACCGGCCGATCTGGACCTCGCTCGTTACGCGCCAGAAGGCGCTCGCCTTCGGCGACGAGCGCGCCCGCCGCATCGATCCCGCCTACGGCGTTTTCGCCGTCGCCAGGGACGCATCGGATGAGAGCCGGGCCGCGCTCACCGACCTCGTCCGCGTCCACGGCGCTTCGGCGCTCGTCGAAGCCGAGCCGCCCGATGTGCCGCCGGGGCTGGAGGTGATGTCGCGGGATGTCCTCTGGCAGATGACCGCCGAGGAGGTGAAGCTGGTCGGGCCTGACTTCGCCTGGGTCGAGCTCACCGACGACGACGCGCCGGAGATGCTGGCGCTGGCTGGCCTGACCCGCCCGGGCCCGTTCTCCAGCCGCACCCACCAGCTCGGCGACTTCGTGGGGATCAAGCGGGATGGCGCGCTGATCGCCATGGCGGGCGAGCGGATGAAGCCGGACGGGTTCACCGAGGTCTCCGGGGTCTGCGTGCATCCCGATCATCGCGGCCACGGCTACGCCGCGGGCCTGATGAGCGTGGTGGCCGAGCGGATCGTCGCGCGGGGCGAGACGCCGTTCCTGCACGTCTACGACCATAACGTCCCGGCGATCGCCATCTACGAGGCGCTCGGCTACCGGCTGAGGCGGCTGATGGCCATGGTCACGGTGCGGGCCCGTTAGCCGCAAGCCGCGGGCGGCGGCCTTGCTTTTTCGCAGCTTAGCCCCTATCTGCCCGCCTCATTCCACACGCAGGCGTTGGCGGCGACGGGGAGACATCCCGCCGTTCTCCAGTCCGGTCCTCCCTCGGGAGGGGCAGCCTGCGGCGGCAGAACCGGAAGAAGGACTTTGTGAAAGCCAATGGCGCTTCCTGAATTCTCCATGCGTCAGCTCCTGGAAGCCGGCGCCCACTTCGGCCACCAGACCCATCGCTGGAATCCGAAGATGGAGCGGTACATCTTCGGCATCCGCTCCAACATCCACATCATCGATCTCAGCCAGTCGATCCCGCTGCTGCACCAGGCCCTGGTGAAGGCGCGCGAGGTCGCAGCCGCGGGCGGGCGGATCCTGTTCGTCGGCACCAAGCGCCAGGCCTCGGAGCCGATCGCCACGACCGCCAAGCGCTGCGCCCAGTACTATGTGAACCACCGCTGGCTGGGCGGCACGCTCACCAACTGGCGCACGGTCTCCAACTCGATCGCGCGGCTGCGGGAGCTCGAGGGCCTGCTGGAAGGCGAGGGCCAGGGCCGCTCGAAGAAGGAGCTGCTGCAGCTCACCCGTGAGCGGGACAAGCTGGAGCTCAGCCTGGGCGGCATCAAGGACATGGGCGGCATCCCCGACCTGATGTTCGTGATCGACACCAACAAGGAGGCGATCGCGATCCAGGAGGCGCGCAAGCTGAACATCCCGGTGATCGCCATCCTCGACACCAACTCGGGCCCCGACGGGATCACCTTCCCGATCCCCGGCAACGATGACGCGGCGCGCGCCATCCAGCTCTATTGCGACTTGATGGCCGACGCGATCCTCGACGGCCTGGCCGCCGGCCAGGCGGCGGCGGGGGTCGATCTCGGTGCGGCCGAGGCTCCGGTCGAGCCGGCGCTGTCGCGCAAGGCGGCCAAGGCGGCGGCTAAGCCGGCTGAACCGGCCGAGCCGGCGGAGCCAGAAGCTGCCACGCCCGAGCTCGAAGGTGCGGCGGCCGAGCTGGAGGCTGCGGCCGCGGCGCCGGAGGCCGAGCCGGAGACCACCGCGGCGGCGGAAGACGCCGCCGCGACCGAGACCCCGAGCGAAGAGCAAGCGGGCTGAGGGGTTCCCCCTCGCGTCCGCGCCCCTGTCGCGGCGGATCCTGCAAGGGACCCCGCACGTCTGAGATGAATCGAAGGAGCCGACCAATGGCGGAAGTGACCGCTGCGCTGGTCAAGGACCTGCGGGAGAAGTCCGGCGCAGGCATGATGGATTGCAAGAAGGCGCTGCAGGAGACGGGCGCCGACCTGGATGCGGCCATGGACTGGTTGCGCACCAAGGGGCTGTCGAAGGCCGCCAAGAAGTCCGACCGCGCCGCGGCCGAAGGCCTCGTGGCGGGCCTGGTCAGCGGCGACGGCAAGACCGGCGTGCTCGTCGAGCTCAACGCCGAAACCGACTTCGTGGCCAAGAACGACAAGTTCCAGCAGGCCGCCCGCGACATCGCGCGCGTGGCGTTGAACGTCGAGGGCGGGGTGGACGCGATCTCCCAGGCGACGCTGCCGAACGGCGAGACCGTGGCCGACCACGTGATGAACCTGATCGCCACGATCGGCGAGAACATGCGCGTGCGCCGCTCGGCGAAGCTCAGCGTCGGGCAGGGCGCGGTATCGCTCTACTTGCACAACAAGCAGGGCGACGATGTCGCGCAGCTCGCGGTGCTGGTGGCCCTCGAGAGCACCGGCGATCAAGCCCAGCTGCGGGACGTCGGCCGGCGCATCGCCATGCACGTGGCCGGCACGCCGACCCCGCCGCTGGCGCTCACGTCGGATCAGCTCGATCCCGCCGTGGTCGCCAAGGAACGCGAGATCCAGACCCAGATGGCGATGGAATCGGGCAAGCCCCGGGAGATCGCCGAGAAGATGGTCGAAGGCCGGATCCGCAAGTGGCAGGAGGAGGTCGTGCTCTTGAAGCAGCCCTTCGTCATGGACCCGGACAAGACGATCGAGCAGCTGATCGGCGAGACCTCCAAGCAGATCGGCGCGCCGGTCGCCGTAAAGGCGTTCGTGCGGTTCAAGCTCGGTGAAGGCGTCGAGAAGAAGGCCGACGACTTCGCCGCCGAGGTCGCTCAGATGTCCGGCCGCGGCTGACGGCGGCCACGGTCGCCATCGCAGGGGCGCGGCCCGCAAATGCAGGCCGCGCCCTTGGCTTATGCGCGGTTTGCGATAGGGATTGGGCCATGCCCGACGCGCAGCCCCGCTACAAACGCATCCTCCTGAAGCTCTCGGGGGAGGCGGGCGTTGGCGGCGACCAGTTCGGAATCGACGCCAAGACCCTCGACATCGTCACCGACGAGATCTGCCAGGTGGTGCGCGCGGGCGTGCAGGTCTGCCTGGTGGTTGGCGGCGGCAACATCTTCCGCGGCGCGGCGCTCGCCGAGACCGGTATGGAACGGGCCAGCGCCGACTACATGGGCATGCTGGCGACGGTGATGAACGCCCTGGCTCTGCAGGCCTCGCTTGAAAAGAAGGGCGTCTACACCCGCGTGCAGTCCGCCATCCCGATGGAGGCGGTCTGCGAGCCCTACATCCGACGCCGGGCGCTGCGGCACCTGGAGAAGGGCAGGGTGGTGATCTTCGCCGCCGGGCTGGGCGCGCCCTATTTCACGACGGATTCCGCGGCGGCGCTTCGCGCGGCCGAGATGGGCTGCGACGCGCTCTTCAAGGGCACCAGCGTCGACGGCGTCTACACGGCCGACCCCAAGCAGGACCGCAAGGCCGAACGCTTCGAGACGCTGACCTACCAGGACGTGTTGGCCAAGGATCTGCGGGTGATGGACGCCTCGGCGGTCAGCCTGATGCGCGACAACCATATCCCGATCGTGGTCTTCTCGATTCGCGAACGGGGCAATCTCCTGAAGGTGCTGACCGGCGAGGGAGTGTTCACCACCATCGCCTGATCGGCCGCCTCCAGCCGTACGAAGGAGCAAGACCATGGCCGCCACCGAAAAGCCGGTGCTCTCCAGGTATAGGGATCGCATGGACAAGGCGGTCCAGGCGCTGAAGGACGAGTTCGCGAGCCTGCGCACCGGCCGGGCCTCGGCGAGCCTGCTGGATCCGGTGCACGTGGAGGCCTACGGCTCCGCAATGCCGCTCAACCAGGTGGGCGCCGTGAGCGTCCCGGAGGCGCGCATGCTGATGGTGAGCGTCTGGGACAAGGGCCTGGTTGTCTCGGTCGAGAAGGCGATCCGCAACGCGGGCCTGGGGCTCAATCCGGTCGTCGACGGCCAGAACCTGCGCATCCCCATCCCTGCGCTCACCGAGGAGCGCCGCAAGGAGATCGTCAAGGTCGCCCACAAATACGCCGAGCAGCAGCGGGTGGCGGTGCGCAACGTGCGGCGTGACGCCAACGACGACCTGAGGAAGGCGGAGAAGGACGGAGCCGTCAATCAGGACGAGCACAAGCGCATGGAAGGCGAGGTGCAGAAGATCACCGACGAGGCGATCAAGCGCATCGACGAAGCCTTGAAAACCAAGGAACAAGAGATCATGCACGTCTAGGCGTGCGCGCTCGCGCCTGAAGGACTCCCGGAACGTCGATGGCCGCCCCGAACGACACCCCGACCGCGGGCGAGCGCGGTCAGGATGGCCAAGCCCATCCGCCGTTGCACGTCGCGATCGTGATGGACGGCAATGGCCGCTGGGCGAAGCGACGCGGCCTGCCCCGCACGCTCGGCCATCGGGCGGGCGTCGAGGCGCTCAAGCGGATCGTCGAGGCGGCGCCGAAGCTCAACATCAAATGGCTGACGGTGTTCGGCTTCTCCACCGAGAACTGGAGCCGGCCGGCGGCCGAAGTCGCCGAACTCATGGCGCTGCCGAAGCGCTACTTCGAGACCGATCTGGCGCGGTTGGAGCGCGAGGGCGTGCGCGTCGGGGTGATCGGCAGTCGGCAGGGCCTGAGCCGCGACCTGGTGAAGATCTGCGACGAGGCCGAACGGCGCACGGTCGGCAACGACGCCTTCTTCCTGACGGTGGCGTTCAACTACGGCGGCAAGGCCGACATCGTGGACGCCGCGCGCCGCTTCGCCGAAGACGTGGCGGCCGGCCAGGCTGAACCCGGCGACATCACCGAAGCGCGGTTCGCGAGCCTGCTCTCCACCGGGGGCGCGCCGGATCCTGACGTCATCATCCGTCCGTCGGGCGAGCAGCGGCTGTCCAACTTCATGCTCTGGCAGGCGGCCTACGCCGAGTTCGTCTTCCAGGACGTGCTCTGGCCGGACTATTCCGCCCATCACCTCGAGGCGGCGCTCGCCGAGTTCTACACCCGGAACCGTCGCTACGGCGCCGTCGTGGCCGATGACGCCCTTGCCACAGGCTAGGCGCTTCGACTGGTCGAACCTGCGCCTGCGGGTCGCCTCGGCCGTGGTCCTCGTCCCCTCGGCCCTGTTCGCCGCCTGGCACGGCGGCTGGATCTTCCTGCTGGTGATCTCGATCGGACTGGCGCTGCTGGCCATCGAGTGGGGCGGGATGAGCGCGCCGCGCGCCCCGGTGAGGGTCGCCGCCGCCCTGACCGCAGCCGTGCTGGCGGCGGTGTTCCTGGCGCATCTCGGGCTGATCAAGACGGCCTGGCTCGCCGTGCCCATAGGCGCCGTCGCAGCGGCGGTCATCGCCCGCGGCGTGGCCGAACGGGCGGTCGACGCGGCCTATGGCGTGCTCTATATCGCTCCGGCCGCGGTGTGCCTGGTCTGGCTACGCTCGACCAACCAGGGTGAATGGTGGACGCTGATGCTGTTCGCCTGCACCTGGGCGGCCGACATCGGAGCCTTCGCCATTGGAAGCCTGCTCAAGGGGCCCAAGCTCTGGCCCAGGTTCTCGCCCAACAAGACCTGGTCGGGTTTCGTGGGCGGGCTTGCGGCGGCGACGTTGGTGGGCACCCTGATGGCGGCGAAGTCGACCTTCCGCCTGGACCTGCGCGCCGCGGCGCTGGTGGGCCTGGCCGTCGGCCTTGCGACCATGGCCGGCGACCTGTGGGAGTCGGCCCTCAAGCGGCGCTTCGGGGTCAAGGACTCAGGCGACCTGATCCCCGGCCATGGCGGCTTGCTGGACCGCGTCGATGGGTTGATGTTCGCCGTCGTGGTGATGGCTGCCGCCCGCCTCGCCAACCACCTGGGATGGGGCCATTGAACCTGCCGCGTAAGATCAGCGTCCTGGGATCGACGGGTTCGGTGGGCGTTTCCACGCTCGACCTCCTGGCGCGATCCGGCGTGGAGGTGGAAGTCGCAGCGCTCGCCGCCGGGCGCAATGCGGCGCTGCTGGCCGAGCAGGCCCGGCGCTGGCGCCCCGAGGTCGCGGTCATCGAGGACGAACGGGCGCTGCCGGAGCTCCGCACGCGGCTGACCGGATCGGGCGTCGCCACGGCCGCCGGCGCCGCCGCGGTGCTGGAGGCGGCCTCGGCGGACGCCCAGTGGGTGATGTCGGCGATCGTCGGTTTCGCGGGCCTCGCCCCGACCCTCGCCGCGGCCCGCTCCGGCGCAGTCGTGGCGCTAGCCAACAAGGAGAGCCTGGTGTGCGCGGGGCCGGAGCTGCTGCGCACGGCGAAGCTCGCGGGCGGCGCGGTGATCCCCGTCGACTCCGAGCACTCGGCGATCTTCCAGGTGCTGGAGCCCCAGAACGCCGCCCAGGTGTCACGGCTGATCCTCACCTCGTCGGGCGGGCCATTCCGCGGCGCCAGTCGGGAGCAGATGGCGGCCGCCACGCCGGCCCAGGCGCTGGCGCATCCCAACTTCAGCATGGGCGCCAAGATTTCGATCGATTCCGCCACCATGATGAACAAGGGGCTGGAGGTGATCGAGGCGTCCTACCTGTTCGCTATGCCGCCGGAGCGGATCGAGGTCCTGGTGCATCCGCAGCAGATCATTCACAGCCTGGTGGAGTACGCCGACGGCTCGACGCTGGCGCAGCTCGGGGCGCCGGACATGCGCGCGCCGATCGCCTGCGCCTTCGCCTGGCCCGACCGGCTGCCGTGGCCCGCGCCGAAACTCGACCTGGTGGCGTCGGGCCCGCTCACCTTCGAGGCTCCGGACCCGCAACGCTTCCCGGCCCTCGCGATCGCCAAGTCGGCGCTGGCGGCCGGCGGACGGGCGCCGGGCGCCCTCAACGCCGCCAACGAGAGCGCCGTGGCGGCCTTCCTTGACCGTCGAATAGGCTTTCTCGATATTCCGCGCGTGGTGGGGCAGACCTTGGAGCAGCTGGAGCGTCAGACCTGGCTGCCCTCGATCGGCGATGACGTCCTCGAGGCGGCGCGCGCGACCGATGCGACCGCGCGCCGCGTGGCGGACGATGTGGTGAACGGCCTTATGGCTCAGGCCTGATCCCGGAAGGAGACGCCCCGGCATGCTCGGCTTCCTGCAAGCAGCTCCGCTCTACGCGCTCGCGTTTCTCCTGGTCGTGGGTCTGCTGGTCACGATCCACGAGCTCGGCCACTTCCTGGTCGCCAAATGGCTGGGCACCGCCATCGACCGCTTCTCGATCGGCTTCGGTCGGGCGCTGCTGAGCTGGCGCGACCGTTCGGGGGTGGAATGGCGCGTCGGATGGCTGCCGTTGGGCGGGTACGTACGGTTCGCCGGCGACGAGAACGCCTCGTCCATACCCGACGAAGCGGAGCTGGCGGAGTTGCGCCGCACCATCGCGGACAGCGAAGGGCCACAGGCGCTCCGCCGCTACTTCCATTTCAAGCCGATCTGGCAGCGGTCGCTGATCGTGATCGCGGGGCCGGCGGCGAACTTCCTGCTCGCCATCGCGCTGTTTGCGGGGCTGCTGATGGTTTTCGGCCGTGAGCTCATCCCGGCGCGCGTCGGCCTGATCCAGCCGAACAGCGCCGCCGCGGCCGCGGGCTTCCAGAAGGGCGACCTGATCCTGGCGGCCGATGGCCGGGCGATCGAGGACTTCGACGCCGTGAAGCAGGTGGTCGCCTTCCGGGCCGGGGTGCCGATCGACTTCCTCGTCCAGCGGGGCCAGCGCCAACTCCACCTCATCGCCACGCCCAAGTCCGAGCTCGTCAACGATCCCGTCGCCGGCGCGCAGCATGAAGGCATGCTGGGCATCGGCACGGCCGCCTCGCTGAGCGAGATCCGGCACGTTCACTATGGCCCTGTGCCGGCGGTGGCGGAGGCCACGACGCGCACCTGGCGGATGGTCACCACGACGGTCTATTACCTCGGCCGCATGCTGACCGGACAGGTCTCCGCGGACGGCCTGCGCGGGCCGCTCGGGCTGGCCAGCGCCACCGGCAAGGTCGCCGCGCTCGGCGCGGAGGGCGCGCCGACCGTCGGCGCCATGCTGGTCGGCGTCAGCGTGAACCTGATCCAGATCGCCGCGACGATCTCCGTCAGCCTCGGGTTCATGAACCTGCTGCCGCTGCCTGTGCTCGACGGGGGACACCTGCTCTTCTATGCGTACGAAGCGGTGGCGCGACGCCCTCTTGCTGCCAAGGTTCAGGCCGCAGGGTATCGGATGGGTCTTGCTCTGGTGCTTGGATTGATGTTGTTCGCGACGTGGAACGATCTGCAGCGCCAGCACGTGCTCACTTTCCTGGGCGGCTTTTCCTCCTAAGGTCGCCCTTTCCCAGTAACGGCTGATTCGATGCACAGAACCCGCGCCCGCAGCGCCGCGCTCGCCACCGGCCTTGCCCTACTTCTAGGGTCGACGGCGCTCGTCGCGCCGGACCCCGCGACGGCGCAGGTGCAACAGGGCGGCGTCGTCAAGCGGATCATCGTCAAGGGCAACGAGCGGATCGAACCTTCGACGGTGATCTCCTACCTACCGATCCAGGTGGGCGACACGGTGGACTCGGCCAAGGCGGACCTCGCCCTCAAGGCGCTGTTCCGCACCGACCTCTTCTCCGACGTGAAGATCGACTACCAGGACGGCGATCTGATCGTGACCATCGTCGAGAACCCGATCATCAACAGGGTGCTGTTCGAGGGAAACTCGAGCCTCAAGGAAGACAAGCTCAAGGACGAGGTCAGCGTTCGCCCGCGCGGCATCTTCACCCGCGCCAAGGTGCAATCCGACGTGGCCCGAATCCTGGAACTCTATCGCCGATCGGGGCGCATCTCGGCGACCGTGACGCCGCAGATCGTCGAGCTGCCACAGAAGCGCGTGGACCTGATTTTCAAGATCGACGAGGGCCCGAAGAGCGGCATCCTGCGGGTCAACTTCCTGGGCAACAAAGCCTTCTCGGACAATGACCTGCGCGGCGTCGTCGTGACCGAGCAGTCGCACTGGTACAAGTTCTTCTCCTCCAACGCCAACTACGACCCGGACCGGCTGGAGTACGACAAGGAGCAGCTTCGCAAGTTCTACCGCAACCGCGGCTATTACGATTTCCGGGTGATCTCCGCCGTGGCCGAGCTGGCGCCCGACAAGAACGGCTTCGTCGTGACCTACACCGTCGACGAGGGCCCGGAGTACAAGTTCGGCAAGATCACGGTGGAGACCGAGCTGCAGAAGCTCAATCCGAGCATCCTGCAGGCGCTGGTGCCGATCCACACGGGCGAGATCTACCAAGACAAGAAGCTCGAGGACTCGACGGATGCGCTGACGTTCGCGGCCGGCGCCGCGGGCTTCGCTTTCGTGGACGTGCGGCCGCGCTTCACCCGCCATCCCGAGACCAAGACGGTCGACGTGATCTTCGACGTCAAGGAGGGCCCGCGCGTCTACATCGACCGGATCGACATCGTCGGCAACACCCAGACCCTGGACTACGTGATCCGCCGGGAGATGAACGTCGTCGAAGGCGACGCCTACAACCGCGCGCTGGTCGACCGCTCCAAGCAGCAGATCAAGGCGCTAGGCTTCTTCAAGGACGTCGACATCACCGAGACGCCCGGCTCGGCGCCCGACCGCACCGACCTGCAGGTGAAGGTCACCGAGCAGCCCACCGGCGAGCTGTCGTTCAGCGCCGGCTACTCCTCCGTCGATCAACTGGTGCTCGATGTGGGATTCGCGCAGCACAACTTCCGCGGCCGCGGCCAGGATCTGCGCGCGCGGGCGTCCTGGGGCTCCATCAGCAAGCAGGTGGACCTGTCGTTCACCGAACCGCGCTTCGGCGGCCGCGACCTCGGGCTGGGCACCGACATCTTCTACTACGACTACGACCTCAGTCAGTTCTCGGCCTACCGCAGCAAAAGCATCGGGGCCAACGTGCGCGTGAGCTTCCCGATGAGCCTCAACTCGCGCGGATCGGCTGTCTACACCTTGCGCAACGACGACGTCTCGCTCGACTCGTCGCTCTGCGACCCGAGCCAGGCGCTGGTGTCGTTTTCGATCTGCGCCGAGCGCGGCTCCTTCATCACCTCGCTGGCCGGCTACGGGTGGCGCCTCGATCGCCGCAACGACGCCATCAATCCTTCCCGCGGATTCTTCGTCAGCATCAACCAGGACTTCGCCGGCCTGGGCGGTGACGTGAAGTACGTCCGCACCGAAGGGGAGACCGGCTGGTACCACGGCTTCAACAAGGACTTCATCCTCAGTGTCACCGGCCAGGCGGGCTTCGTGGGCGGCTGGGGCGGCGACCACGTGCGGATCAATGACCGCTTCTACAAGGGCGGCAACGACTTCCGCGGCTTCCAGACGGCCGGCATCGGTCCAAGAGACCTCACGTTCGGGCGCAGCGACTCGTTGGGCGGCAAGGCCTACGCGATCGGTTCGATCGAGCTCACCATCCCGACCTACCTGCCCGAGCAGTACGGCATCAAGGCCGCCCTGTTCACCGATTTCGGGACGCTCGGCCTGCTCGATCCGATCGACAAGCTGACGCCGGTGCCCGTCAACCCCAGCGACCTGACCCAGGGCTTCCAGAAGGACGCCAACGGCAATTTCATCCTCGCGCCCAATCCGGACATCAAGGACGATCTGTCGCTGCGCGCCTCGGCGGGGATCAGCATATTCTGGAAGTCGCCCATGGGTCCGCTTCGCTTCGACCTGAGCGGGATCCTCGCCAAGCAGCCCTACGACAAGACCGAAACCTTCCGGTTTTCCACTGCAACCAGGTTCTAAGACACATGACTTCGAAACACGTCCTCACGGCCGCATGCGCCGCCTTCGGCGCCCTGGCAGTCGCTTCCAGCGCCTCCGCCCAGACTGCGGCCGCCGCGCCGGCCAACGCCGGCCCGGCGATCAACGGCGTCTGCGTGATCAACATCGAGGCTGCGATCGGCACCTCGACGGTCGGCAAGTACGTCGACAGCCGCATGCAGCAGCTGGTCGCGCAGGTGAAGGCCGAGCTCGCCCCCGAGCAGTCCACGATCGAGACCGAAGGCAAGGCGCTCGAGTCGCAGCGCGCGAGCCTCGACGCCAAGACTTTCCAGCAGCGCGGTTCGGCGCTGCAGGGCCGCTACAACGCCCTGCAGGAAAAAGCCCAGCTGCGTGACCGCGAGATCCAGGCCACCGAGCAGAAGGCCATCGCCCGCATCGGGCAGGAGATGGATCCCGTCGTCCACCAGGCCTATGCGCAGAGAGGCTGCGGCCTGCTGCTCCAGCGAAACGCCGTGGTGCTGGCCAACCCGGCCATGGACATCACGCCCCAGGTGGTCGCCGGCTTGAACGCCAAGATCACCCAGTTCGCCTTCGATCGTGAGCGCCTGGACCAGACCGCCAGCGCGGCGCCGCCCGTCACGACCGTGCCGAGGCCAGCCACCACCCGTCGCTAGACGCAAACTCGGATCGAGGCGAGGCGCCATGCCCGATCCGCGCTTCTTCGAAGACCTCGGTCCGATCGGATTGGGCGACCTTGCGGCCCTCGCCGGCGCCGAGCTCACCGAGCCTGGCGCGGCGCGGCGAATGATCCGCGGCGTCGCGATCCTCGGCCGCGCCGGACGGGACACTGCGACCTTCCTCGCCGATCGCAAGCACGCGGCGAACCTGCCGGCGTCAGCCGCCGCGGCCTGCTTCGTCCGGGCGAAGGACGCCGAGGCGCTTCCGGAGGGCTGGGTCGCCCTCGTCACCCGCGAGCCGCAAGGCGCCTATGCGGAGGCGGCCGGCCGGTTGCACCGGGTGCGCGCCATCCCGCCGGGCCCGGCGATCGCGGACAGCGCCGAGCTGGAGGAGGGGGTGATGCTCGCTCCTGGCGCCGTCATCGGCCCCGGCGCGCGGGTCGGGCGGGGCACGCAGGTCGGACCGAATGCGGTAATCGGGCCGGGCGTCGCCATCGGCCGCGACTGCCTCATCTCCGGAAACGTGACCCTGAGCTGCGCGTTGGTGGGCGACCGGGTGAAGATCCTCGCCGGGGCGGCGATCGGCGAGGCCGGGTTCGGCGCCACCGTCGGCCCCCAGGGACTGATGGACATCCCCCAGCTTGGACGCGTGATCATCCAGGACAATGTCACCGTCGGCGCCAACAGCTGCATCGATCGGGGGGCGTTCGAGGACACGGTGATTGGCGAGAACACCAAGATCGACAACCTGGTCCAGATTGGCCACAACTGCCGCATCGGCCGTAACGTGGTGATGGCCGCGCATACCGGCATTTCCGGCAGTGTGGATGTGGGCGACGGCGTCCAGATGGGCGGCCGGGTCGGGATCGCCGACCATGTGACGATCGGCGCGGGAGCCCGGCTCGCGGCCGCCTCCGGGGTGATGGGCGACGTGCCGGCCGGCGAGACCTGGGGCGGGTTCCCGGCGCGGCCGATCCGTCGCTGGCTCCGGGAGGCGGCCTGGGTGGGGCGCATGGCCGCGCGCAAGGGGGGAGCGCAGGAATGAGCCGCAAGGCGCCGACGGCGGAGGGCGAATCCGAGATCGACATCACGGAAGTCCTCGCGCGCATTCCGCACCGCTACCCTTTCCTGCTGGTCGATCGCTGCGAGGAATACCGGCCGAACCAGTCGATCGTCGGCATCAAGTGCGTGACCGTGAACGAGCCCTTCTTCCAAGGGCATTTTCCTGGTTATCCGGTGATGCCGGGGGTGTTGATCGTGGAAGCGCTGGCCCAGACCGGCGCGGTCTTGATGTCGAAGTCGCTCGACGTGGACGTCGGCGGCAAGGCGATCTTCTTCATGTCCGTCGACAATGGCCGTTTTCGCGCGCCGGTGCGGCCCGGCGACGTATTGCGGCTGCGCGTCGAGGTGCTGCGCGCGCGCGGCGACGTGTTCAAGTTCCGAGGCAAGGCGGTGGTCGGTGACAAGGTGGCGGCCGAGTGCGAGTTCGCCGCCATGGTGGTGGAGACGTAAGTCGTGGGCAGACATGAAAACGTGAGCATCGAGGTCCATCCCACGGCCCTCGTGGAAAAGGGCGCGGAGCTGGCCGAAGGGGTCAGCGTCGGTCCCTATTGCGTCATCGGCGAGCACGTGAAGATCGGGCCCCGGACCAAGCTCCTGTCGCACGTGGTGGTCGAGGGCCGCACGACGATCGGCCAGGACAACACGATCCGGCCCTTCGCCAACCTCGGCGGTCCGCCGCAAGCGCCCTACAACGGCGAGCCGACGGAGTTGGTGATCGGCGACCGCAACATGATCCGCGAGCACGTCACCATGCACGTCGCGACAGCGGGCGGGCGCGGCGTCACCACCGTCGGCAGCGATTGCCAGTTCATGGCGACGGCCCACGTGGCGCATGACTGCGTGGTGGCCGACCATGTGATCCTGACCCATTCCGCGACGCTTGGTGGGCACGTCGTGCTGGATGAGTTCGTGATCGTCGGCGGCCTGGCGGCCATCCACCAATACTCGCGTGTCGGCAAGCACGCCTTCATCGGCGGACTTGCCGCGGTGACCAAGGACGTCATTCCGTACGGCTCGGTATGGGGCAACCACGCCCACCTGGAGGGCCTGAACCTCGTGGGGCTGAAGCGCCGCGGATTCAGCCGCGAGATGATCGCCGAGTTGCGCTCGGCCTACCGATTGCTGTTCGCGGAGGAGGGGACGTTCCAGGAGCGCATCGATGATACCGAACAGACCTTCGGTCACTCGGCCCCGGTGATGGAAATCATCGAGTTCATCCGCGCCGACGCCAGCCGCCCGCTCTGCCTGCCCGAACGCGAGGTGTGATGACCAAGCTGGGGCTGATCGCCGGCGGCGGCGGTCTGCCGCTGGAGGTCGCCGAGCATTGCCGGCGGACGGGAAGGCCGCTGTTCGTGGTGCGGCTGAAGGGTTTCGCCGACTCCGGGCTTACCGCCTATCCTGGCGCGGACGTCGGGCTCGCCGAACTCGGCCGCTGCATCAAGGCGCTAAAGGCGGCGCAATGCGAAGCGGTGTGCCTGGCGGGCCTCGTCGCGCGGCCGGACTTCGCGGCCCTCAAGCCCGATCTTCGCGGACTTGCGGCCTTGCCTGGCGCGGTCGCGGCCGCCCGAAAGGGTGACGACGCACTGCTACGCTTCCTGCTCGGCGAATTCGAAAAGGAAGGCTTCACGGTCGAGGGCGTCCATCAGGTGACGGCCGACCTTGCGCTCGGCGCGGGCGCGCTCGGTCGGGTGCGTCCGGACGCCGAGGCCTGCGCCGACGCCTCCCGCGCGCTGGAGGTCGCCCGCGCGCTCGGCCGGCTCGACATCGGCCAGGCGGCGGTGGTCTGCCGCGGCCTTGTGCTCGCGGTCGAGGCGCAGGAGGGGACGGCCGCCCTGTTGCAGCGCGTCGCGAGCCTGCCGGAGGCGATCCGCGGGAGCTCGCGCAACCGCGCCGGCGTGCTCGCCAAGGCGCCCAAGCCCATCCAGGAAACGCGGGTGGACATGCCCACCATAGGTCCGGACACCTTGCACGCCGCCGCCGCCGCCGGGCTGGCCGGCGTGGCGGGGGAAGCGGGCCGCCTTCTGATCGTCGAGCGCGAGACGGTTGTCGCGCTGGCCGACGAGCTTGGCCTGTTCGTGGTGGGCCTGGAGCCCGCGGCGGCGTGAAAGACGGGCCGCTGACCGTGATGCTGGTCGCCGCGGAGGCCTCGGGCGACGACCGCGGGGCGGGCCTCGCGCGCGCGCTGAAGCGCAGGCTGGGCGATGATGTTCGCTTCGTGGGCGTCGGGGGCGAGCGGATGCGGGCGGAAGGCGTCGAGAGTCCGTTCGACATCGCCGAGCTCTCCATCCTCGGGTTGTGGGAGGGTCTGCTGGCCTATCCGCGGGTCGTGCAGCGGGCGAACGAAGCCGCCGCCATGGCCGCGCACGAGGCGCCGGATGTGGTCGTGCTGATTGATTCCTGGGGCTTCACGCTGCGGGTCGCCCAGCGGATCCGGCGGCACGATCCCAAGCTGCCGCTCGTCAAGTACGTCGGTCCGCAGGTCTGGGCGACGCGCCCGGGACGGGCCCGGACGCTCGCGGCGGCGGTCGACCACCTGCTCTCCATTCACGCCTTCGATGCACCTTACTTCGAAGCCCAAGGTCTGCCGGTGACCTTCGTCGGCAACGCGGCGCTGAGCGTCGATTTCTCCAAGACCGATCCGGGCCGGCTCCGCGCCCAGATCGGCGCGAATCCCGATGAGCCGATCCTTTTGGTGCTTCCAGGCAGCCGGCCGGGAGAGATCGAGCGCATCATGCCCGCCTTCGAAGCGGCCGTGAACATCCTCAAGGCCGACCGGCCCGGGCTGCACGTGGTCGTCCCGGCTGCGCCGACCGTGCTGGAGCTGGTGAGGGCGCGCATGGCCGGATGGCCGCACCGGGCGCATCTCCTCGAGGGCGAAGCCGCCAAGCTGGACGCCATGAAGGCCGCCACCGTCGCGCTCGCCTGTTCGGGCACGGTGACGACGGAGTTGGCGCTCGCGGGTGCGCCCATGGTGGTGGGCTACCGCCTGGGCGCGATCACCGCGGTGATCGCCCGGCGGCTGATCCGCACTCGCTACATCACACTCTTCAACATCGCCGCCCATGACTTCATTGCGCCCGAGTTAGTGCAGGAGGACTGCACCGGGCCGAAACTTGCGGCGGAAGTCGCCCGGCGACTGGACGACCCTGACCTGCGCGCGCGTCAGGTCGCGGCGCAGTATGCGGCGCTCGACAAGATGGGCCGCGGTGGCCCGGATCCCTCTGAAACCGCTGCCGAGGCGGTGCTGAAGCTGCTGGAGACGCGGCGCGGGGATCAGCCGCGCTTGTCGATAGCCACGTAGCTGCGCTGGGTCGCGCCGGTGTAGAGCTGGCGGGGCCGGCTGATCTTCTGCGCCGGATCCTCGATCATCTCCTTCCACTGGGCGATCCAGCCCACGGTCCGTGCGACCGCGAACAGCACGGTGAACATCTCGGGCGGGAAGCCGAGGGCCCGCAGGGTGATGCCGGAATAGAAGTCGACGTTCGGATAGAGCTTGCGCTCGATGAAGTACTCGTCGCTAAGCGCGATCTTCTCGAGCTCCATGGCGACCTTGAGCAGGGGGTCGTCGCTGTCGCCTACCTCGGCCAGGACCTCGTGGCAGGTCTTCTGCATGACCTTGGCGCGCGGATCGTAGTTCTTGTAGACGCGGTGGCCGAAGCCCATCAGCCGGTAGCGGCGGTCCTTCACGCCCTGAACGTACTCCGGGATGCGGTCGACCGTGCCGATCTCCTTGAGCATGTTGAGGGCTTCCTCGTTCGCCCCGCCGTGCGCCGGGCCCCAGAGGCAGGCGATGCCGGCCGAGATGCAGGCGAACGGATTTGCGCCCGAGGAGCCGGCGGTGCGCACCGTCGAGGTGGACGCATTCTGCTCGTGGTCGGCGTGCAGGATGAAGATGCGGTCCATGGCCTT
>NZ_JAICYI010000060.1 GCF_025934275.1 Phenylobacterium sp. | reverse complement strand
ATCGTTCTTATCAAAATTCATGCGCGCTTTGCGCAGACCGTGATGTCTTCTTCGCATCCGCTTCGTTGACCTGGTGGCTATGCCGGGGGGTCCCCACCCGATCCCATTCCGAACTCGGTCGTTAAGCCCCTCTGGGCCGATGGTACTTCGTCTTAAGGCGCGGGAGAGTAGGTCGCTGCCAGGTCTACCAAGCGGATGCGCGGTCAAAACCCTTCAATTCCGATCATCGACTTGCCGCGGGGTGGAGCAGTCCGGTAGCTCGTCAGGCTCATAACCTGAAGGTCACAGGTTCAAATCCTGTCCCCGCACCCAAGTCCCTCATCGAATACAGCCCCGCTTCCCAGCGGGGCTGTATTCGTTTGATCGTGCAGCTCAGGCGTTGCGCGCCATCAGCCCGCCGTCCACCGGGATCACAGCCCCCGTGATGTAGGAAGCGGCAGGCAGGCAGAGGCTGAGCGTCATGTGCGCCACCTCCTCGGGCCGGCCGTAGCGGCCGAGCGCGGTCCTGCGGCGGGCGAAGGTTTGACGGTCAGCCTCGGGAATGCCGCCCGTCATGCCGGTCAGGATCGGCCCCGGACAGATGCAATTGACGGTGATCCCTTCGCGGCCGAGCTCGACCGCAAGGGCGCGGGTCAGGCCCGTGACCCCGGCCTTGGCGGCGGCGTAGGGGCTGTCCCGGGCGGTCGCGCCCAGCGCCTCGGTGGAGGCGATGTTGACGATGCGCGGACATCGCGAGCGGCGAAGGTGGGGCAGGGCGGCCCGCACCAGTCGCTGGTGGGCGGTGAGCAAGATGGCGAGCGCACGGTCCCAGACGGTCCCATAACTTTCGGCGTCGATCGGCGCGAAGGCGGAGACGCCCGCGTTGTTGATCAGAATGTCCAGGCCGCCGAAGTGCTCGGCGACCTCCGCTGTCACCGCCGCGATGGCGGCGGGATCGGCGACGTCGAGCGCCCAGGCGCGGACGCTGAAGCCGTCCGCCTTCAGGGCGTCCGCCAACTCGTGGACCGCCGCCTCCGAGACGTCGGTCGCCGCCACGTTTGCGCCTTCCGCCGCGAACACCTCGGCCGTGGCGCGCCCCATGCCGCTGCCGGCCCCGGTGACCAAGACCGTCAGGCCCGCGACAGATCGGCTGAGAGACTCCTCCATGCTCAGCGCCCCCGGAACGCTGGCTCGCGCTTCTCGAGGAAGCTCGCGACGCCTTCTCGATGATCCTCGGTCCGCATCAGGCGACGGATCTCGCCGATCGCCCACGTGCCGATCTGGCGCGGATCGCCGTAGGCGCTCCGTTTCAGCCCCGCCTTGAGCGCCTGGACGGCGAGCGGCGGATTGGCGGCGATGCGGCCGGCGAGGTCCAGGGCGCGCGCCATCAGCGCCGCGTGCGCGACCACCTCGCTCACCAGACCGATCCGCAGCGCCTCAGGCGCATCGATGATCTCGCCGGTGAACAGCAGCTCGGCGGCCTTGGCCGGACCGACCACCGCCGGCAGGCGGTAGAACCCGCCCACGTCACAAACCAGTCCGCGCTTGACGAACAACTCCCCGAACCGCGCCTGCTCTGACGCCAGCCGGATGTCGGCGAACAGCGCCAGCTCCATGCCCCAGCCGACCGCGGCCCCGTTCACGGCGGCGATCAGCGGCTTCTCGCATTCCAGCGCCGCCATGGCGGCCGGCGTGGGTTGCGGCTCGCGCGGTCCGGGCGCGGCCGAGACCGCCTTCGGCCCGGCCATGATCTCGCCGACATCGTCGCCCGAGCAGAACGCCGGGTCGGCGCCCGTGACGATCACGCAGCGCACCTGCGGGTCGGCCGAGGCGGCGCGCAGCGCGGCCTCCAGCTCGTCATAGGCCTGGAAGTTCAGGGCGTTGCGCCGGTGCGGCCGGTTGAGCATGACGACCGCCACCTGCCCCTCTGTGCGGGCCTCGACGGTTCCGAATCCTTTGGTGCGTTCAGCGAACGAGATCATGGGCGCGCCCCTTTCATCGATGGATGCTGGCACGGCGGCGCGCGGGGTCAACGATGACGCCGGGTCAGGCTTGCCAGGGCCGCCGCCTCGGAGAACAAGGACATTCGCGAGGAGGGGTCATGGCTGATTTCCGTATCATCGACGCCGGCGAGGTGAAGCTGCGCTGCGCGATCGAGGGCGAAGGTCCGCTGGTGATCCTGGTGCACGGCTTTCCAGAGAGCTGGTTCTCCTGGCGCCATCAGATCGGCCCGATCGCCGACGCCGGCTTTACCGCCTGCGCCATCGACGTGCGGGGCTATGGCGGGTCCGACAAGCCCGAGCCGATCGAGGCCTATTCCATGGCGCATCTGACCGCCGACGTGGCCGGTGTCGCGCAGGCGCTGCAGCCGCAGGGCCCCGCCATGCTGATCGGCCATGACTGGGGCGCGCCGATCGTCTGGAACACCGCGCTCACCCGGCCGGAGCGGATCGCCGCCGTCGCGGGTCTTTCGGTGCCCTACACCGGCATCCCGGACCGGCCGTTCACGGAGTTCTTTCACGCGGCCTACACCGCCAGGAACCGGTTCTTCTACCAGGCGTGGTTCCAGAAGGTCGGCCCGCCGGAGGCGGAAGCGGAAGCCGATGTGCGCGGCTTCCTTCGCAAGTTCTATTACGGCATCTCGGGCGATGCGCCGCCGGGCAGCTGGCCGCACAAGCCGGCTGACGCCACGCTCCTGGAGGGCATGGTCGACCCAGACCCGTTCCCGTCATGGCTCACCGCGGCCGAACTCGACTACTACGTCGCCGAGTTCGAACGCTCAGGGTTTCGCGGGCCGATCAACCGCTACCGCAACCACGAGCGCGACTTCGAATGGCTGCAGGCCTTCCGTGGCCGCAAGATAGAACAGCCCTCGCTGTTGATCGGCGGCGACAAGGATCCGGCGTTCAACGGTTTCGGCCGGATCGCCGACCCTGGCGCGCTGATGGCCCAGGAGGCCACCGATCTACGCGGCGTCCACGTCCTTGGGGGCTGCGGCCACTGGACCCAGCAAGAGCGCGCGGCCGAGGTGACGGAGCTGCTGATCGATTGGCTGAAAGGCCTCTGAGGGAGACGGCGATGATCGAGCTGCACCACTGTCCCGACGCGCGCTCCTTCCGGGTGCTCTGGGCGCTCGAAGAGATGGGATTGCCGTACGACCTGCGGTTGCTGCCCTTTCCGCCGCGGGCGCGGGCGCCAGAGTACCTGCAGGTCAATCCGCTCGGCACGGTGCCGGCTCTGCGCGACGGCGCGACCTTCATGACCGAGTCCGCGGCGATCGTTCAGTACCTGGCGACTCGCTACGGCCCGAGTCCGCTCGCGGTGCCGGTCGAGGATCCCGCCTATGGCGCCTGGCTGAACTGGCTCTACTTCGGGGAGGCGACGCTGACCTTCCCACAAACCCTGGTGCTCCGGTATTCGCGCTTCGAGACCGGCCGCGCGGACCAGGCGGCGCAGGACTACGCCCAATGGTTCCGCGCGCGCCTAAAGGCGGTCGATCGGGCGCTGGCGGGCGGCGAGGATCATCTATGCGCCGGACGCTTCACGGCGGCGGACATCTCGGTGGGCTATGCGCTCCTGCTCGCCGACTTCCTGACGCTCCTCGACCGCGCGCCGCCCAGCATCGAGGCCTATTGGGCGAGGCTCAAGGCGCGGCCGGCCTTCCAGGCGGCCAAGCGGGCGCAGAAGGCCGAGCTCGCGGAGATCCTGCCATGACGATCACCCTCTACGATCATCCGCTGTCGCCCTATGCGCAGAAGGTCAAGATCATGCTGCGGGAGAAGAGCTTGGCCTTCGAGGCAGTGCTGCCTCAAGGCATGGGCGCGGGCGGCGCAACCGGCCCGTTCGTCGAGGCCAATCCGCGGGCCGAGGTGCCCGCGCTGGTCGATGGCGAGGTGCGGGTCTTCGATTCCACGGTCATCATCGAGTACCTCGAGGACGCCTACCCGGAGCCGCCGCTGCGGCCGGACGCGGCGGCCGAACGGGCGCGGGTGCGCATGCTCGAGGAGGTGATGGACACCCACTTCGAGGCGATCACCTGGGGATTGGGCGAGCTTTCCTGGTTCCGTCGCGCGGAAGGCGCCGAGGCCGAGGCGATGGGCGCGCGCGCGGCCGCCCAGCTGACCGGCTTCTACGGCTGGCTGGAGCGCCAGCTGGCTGACAGGACCTGGTTCAACGGCGCGGCTTTCGGTTGGGGCGACCTCTGCGTGGTTCCGTTCGTGAACGGGGCGGTGGCCCAGGGCCATGCGCCGGCCGAAGGCTCGCGGCTGGCGGGCTGGGTCGCGCGCGCGAACGAGCGGCCTTCGGTCGCCAAGGCGCGCGAGGACATCGCCGATTGGAGCCGCGGCGCGAGTCTGGGCGATGTCGCGCAGCTCGTCGAGAAAGGGCTCTTCAAACGCGAGTACCGTGACCATCGCCTGGAATGGATGGTCAAGAGCGGTGGGCTCGGCGTCGTACTGCGCGGGGTCGAGCGCGACAACATCCGCTTCGCGCCGGACTTCGCCTGATGGCCGAGATCATCCTGCACCACTACGACACCTCCCCATTCTCCGAGAAGCCGCGGGTGGCGTTCGGCGTGAAGGGCCTGGCGTGGCGCTCGGTCATCCAGCCGGTGATCATGCCGAAGCCCGACCTCGTCGCGCTCACCGGCGGCTATCGGCGCATCCCGGTGATGCAGGTGGGGGCGGACGTCTACTGCGACACGCAGGTGATCCTGGCGGAGCTCGAGGTGCGCGCGCCCGAGCCGCCGCTCGTTTCCGGAGCCGACTGGGCCGTCAACATCTGGGCCGACCGGCTGTTTTTCCAGGCGACGGTGGGCGTCGTGTTCGGCGAGATCGGCGACAACGTGCCGAAGGCGTTCATCGAGGATCGCGAGAAGCTGTCCGGGCGGCCTTTCGACATGGCGGCGATGAAGGCCGCTGCTGCGCCGATGCGGGCCCAGTGGCGATCGCACGCCGCATGGATCGAGGCGGGTCTGGCGAAGACGGATTTCCTCGGCGGTTCCAGGCCGAGCCTGGCTGACGTGTCGGCCTATATGAACGTGTGGTGGCTGACGGCGGCGGCGCGTGGGGCGGCCGCGGCGCTGCTGGCCGACTTTCCGCAGACGCAGGCCTGGCGAGAGCGCATGGCGAAGGTCGGCCACGGCCGCCGGAGCGAGATGACCCCGCCCCAGGCGCTGGACGCCGCACGCGACAGCGAGCCGGCCCCGCCGCCGGCGCACGATGGCTCCGACCCGCTCGGGCTAGCGCCGGGCGATCGTGTTCATGTCAGCGCCGATGACTACGGCCGCGACCCGGTCGCCGGGCGGCTCGTGGCGCTGACGCCCGAGCGTGTCGTGATCGCCCGCGAGACGCCCGAACTCGGGCGGCTGCACGTCCATTTCCCCCGCATCGGCTATGTGGTCGCGCGGGTCCAGTAGGAGATCGAGCTCATGAACGACCGCGTCACAGTGGAGATCGAGGAGGGCGTCGCCGACGTCCGGCTGGTGCGAAGCGACAAGATGAACGCCCTCGACAACGCGATGTTCGAGGCGCTCGTCGAGACCGGCGAGCGGCTGAAGACCCAGAAGGGCGTGCGCGCCGTGGTTCTGTCGGGCGAGGGCCGGGCGTTCTGCGCCGGACTCGACATGGGCAATTTCCAACAGATGGCCTCGGGCGAGCGGCGGGGCGGCGAGCGCACCGTCGATGAGCTGACCCGTGGCCGCACGGCCGCCGGGGCCAATAGGGCGCAGCAGTGCTGCTACGTCTGGCGCGAGATCCCCGTGCCGGTGATCGCTGCGGTGCACGGCGTGGCGTTCGGCGGCGGCTTCCAGCTCGCGCTCGGGGCCGACCTGAGGTTCGTGGCGCCGGACGCGCGGCTCGCAGTCCTGGAGATCAAGTGGGGACTGGTGCCCGATATGGCCGGGATGGTCCTGATGCGCGGGCTGGTCCGCGACGATGTGGCCCGCGAGCTCACCTGGAGCGGGCGGATCTTCGGCGGAGAGGAGGCTGTGGCGATGGGTCTGGCCACCCGCGTCTGCGCCGATCCGCGCGCCGAGGCGCTGGCGCTTGCCCGGGAGATCGCCGGCAAGAACCCCGATGCGATCCGCGCCGGCAAGCGGCTCCTCAACCTCGCCCAGGGCGATGCTCCGATGGACCAGATCTTCCTGGAGGAGACGCGCGAGCAGGTGGCGTTGATCGGTTCGAAGAACCAGGTCGAGGCGGTGACAGCCAACCTGCAGAAGCGGGCCCCCGCCTTCGCGGACT
The DNA here is from genome assembly GCF_025934275.1 of Phenylobacterium sp. Lineage (GTDB taxonomy): Bacteria > Pseudomonadota > Alphaproteobacteria > Caulobacterales > Caulobacteraceae > Phenylobacterium. The sequence continues at coordinate 17,222 of NZ_JAICYI010000060.1, read as the reverse complement.
AGCCGCGGCCGATGAACGGCATCTTGGTGGCCATGACGGTCATGAACTGCACGTTCGCCTCGAGCGGCAGGGAGGCCATGTAGACGACGGCGTCGGCGACCGCCTGGACGTCCATGGTGGGCTCCGGTGCGACCGAGCCGTCCGCCTGCAGCACGCCGCGGCTCATGGCGCGCGTCATCTCGGTCGCGGCGTTGCCGATGTCGATCTGGCCGCAGGCGATGTCATAGAGGCGGCCGTCCAGCGACGTGGAGCGGGTCAGCCCGGTGATGGCGTGCTTGGTCGCCGTGTATGCGGCCGACCTGGGCCTCGGGACGTGAGCGGAGATCGAGCCGTTGTTGATGATCCGGCCGCCGCGCGGCTCCTGCGCCTTCATGATCCGGAACGCGGCCTGGGTGCAGAGGAAGGCCCCGGTCAGGTTGACGTCGACGACCCGCTTCCAGGCCTCGACGGACAGCTCTTCCAGCGGCACGGGCGGCGCGCCGGTCCCGGCGTTGTTGAACAAGAGGTCGAGCCGGCCGAAGCCCGCCTGCACGGCGTCGAACAGCGCCATGACGGAGGCCGCATCGGAGACGTCGGCACGATGCGGCAACGCGCGCACCGAGCCCTCGCCCGCCAGACTGGCGGTCTCCTCGAGGGGTTGCACGCGGCGGCCGGCGAGGCCCACGGACCATCCTGCGCCGAGCAGGGCGAGCGCCGCGGCGCGGCCGATGCCGCTGCCCGCGCCGGTGACGATGGCGACCTTGCCGGTTGCGCGATCCATCGACGCTCGATAGCCCTTGAGGCCGCCAAAGCCTAGCTGCGCCAATCAAGAAGCGATCGTATGCCCGCCGCTCTTCCGCCCCCGCCGCCGAACCAGGTCGAGGTCGTCGTGGTCTATCCGCCACGGCTCGCGCCGCTCGGCGGGGATGCGGCGTTCAGCGCCGTGCGGGTGGGCCCGGAGGTCCTGAAGGCGACGCCGCGGCTGGACGATGCGCTGGAGAGCGTGCCGGGCGTCTCGCTGTTCCGCCGCGCGAGCAGCCTGGGGGCGAACCCGACCACGCAGGGTCTGTCGCTCAGGGCCATCGCACCCTCCGGCGCGGGCCGCGCGCTGGTGACGCTCGACGGCGCGCCGCAGAACGACCCCTTCGGCGGGTGGGTGATCTGGACGGCGCTGCCGCCCGAAGGGCTGGACGGCGCGACAGTGGTGCGGGGCGCAGGCGCGGGCCCCTATGGCGCGGGGGCGCTGACCGGCACGGTCACGCTGCAGGAGCGGGGCGCCATGGACGGACTCGCCGCGCTCGATGCCTACGCCGGCGACTACACCAGCTATCGCCTCGCCGCGGCGGGCGGCGCGCCTGGGCTGCTGGTCGTCGGCCAGGTGCAGACCTCCGGCGGCTACACGCCGGTGCGCGGGCCGCGCCGCAATGCGGTGGACGAGCCGCTGACCCTCGACACCGAGTCCGGCTCGTTCCGTGTGCAACACGACTTTGACGGGGTCCAGGCGGCGGTCCGGCTCGCGGCCTATGGCGAGCGGCGTGGTGCCGGCCTCGCCGGCGCCCGCGCGATCGCCTCCGGCGCCTCGGGAACGCTGACCGTCGGGCGCACGCCGAGCGAGGGCGTCGGCGGCTGGCGCGTGCAGCTCTGGATGCAGACCAGCGACCTGCAGAACAGCTCCGTCGCCGTGGCGGCCGATCGCATGACGACGACGCCGGCCAACGACGAGTACGCCACGCCGGCGCAGGGCTACGGCCTGAACGCCGCCCTGGAGGGCAAAGCCGGCGCCGTGTCCTGGGATCTCGGCGTCGACGCGCGGCTCTACCACGGCTTCGACTTCGAACGGTTCCGGTTCATGAACGGCGCCTTCACCCGCGGACGGCAGGCGGGCGGCGAGGCCGGCGTCGGCGGCGCCTACCTGGAAGCGGCCTACGACCGGGGGCCCTGGGTGGTCACCGGCGGGGTGCGGGTGGACGAGTGGTTCCAGCGCGATGCGGTGCGGATCGAGCACGACCTTTCCACCGGCCGGATCACGCTCGACCAGCCCTCGCCGGACACCTCGGGAACCACGCCCACCGGCCGCCTCGGCATCCGCTACGATCTGTCGTCGGCGCTCTATGTCCGCGCCGCCGCCTACGTCGGGTTCCGGCCCCCCACGCTCAATGAGCTGTATCGGCCGTTCCGGGTCGGCAACGACGTCACCGAGGCCAATGCCGACCTGAAGCCGGAGAAGCTGCAGGGCGTGGAGGCGGGCGTCGGCGGCGAGGGTCCGATCCACTGGTCTGGCACGGTCTTCTACAACTGGCTGAAGGATCCGGTGACCAATGTGACCATCGGAGCCGGGCCGGCGACCTTTCCCGTCGCAGGTTTCATCCCCGCAGGCGGCGCCCTTCGCCAGCGGCAGAACGCCGGCGAGATCGATGCCTATGGCTTCGAGGGCGAGGCGTTCGGGGAGCTGTGGAAGAGCCTGAGCTGGCGTGCGGCGGTCGCGGCGACCCACGCGCGCGTCGACGGCGGCTCCGCAGCGCCGCAGCTCACCGGCCTCAGGCCCGCCGAGACGCCGGAGCTCACCGTCACCGGCGGGCTCGACTGGCGGCCGCTGGACCGCCTGGACCTGACCCTTGATGCTCGTTACGAGGGCGGCCGCTGGGACGACGACCTCAACACCCGCAAGCTGCATGCGGGCACGGAACTCAACATGCGGGCCGGCTGGAGCATCGCCCCGCATGCGGAAGCCTATGCGGCGGTCGACAACGTCGCGAACGCCAAGCTGGACACCGCCATCGCCGGTGACGGCACGGTCAGTTTCGCCGAACCCAGGATGGTCCGCGTGGGCTTCGCCTATCGCCGCTAGGCCGGCTGGGCGAACAGCTCCTGGTGCCGCTGCAGGATGCGTGGCCAGAGGTCCGCGGCTTCCGGCAGGTCGAGATCGAAGTCGCAGACCAGGATCTCCTGAAATTCGTCCGCCGAGCCAATAAGATGGTCTTCCACGCCGTGCGGCCGGACGGTCTTCAGGATGCGGCCGCGCAGGACGAGGATCTTGCCCGGCCGATGGCGCTGGGCGGTGGCGTTCAGCACGAAGGGGCTCTCCGGCCAGGTCTGCAGCCATGCGCATTTTTCGGCGAGCAGCGCCGGATCGGCGGCCTCCGTTGTGAAATCGAACGAAGGGGCGCCGCCGAACGCGTGGTTGTGGAAGCGCCACCAGCGATCATCGAGCTTCTCGAGCCGGCACTCGAACCCACCGGCCACGATCGCGCCTTCGCGCAGGGGAAAGGGTTCGAAGGCGCCGTCGCCGAAGCCCACGTCCGCGATCCAGGACGCGTCCTGCAGATCCACCTTCAGCACCAGGTGGTTGCCGACCATGACTTCGCCCATGAGGTCGCGGCGCACGCCGCCGGCCAGCCGCGTGACGGAAAAGCCGATCGCCTCCAGCGCCGCGGCGAAGAGGCCGTTCATCTCGTAGCACCAGCCGCCGCGGCGACGGACGACCAGCTTCTCGAAGGCGGCGTCCGCTTCTATCGTCACCGGTCGGCCGAACTGGACGTCGAAGTTCTCGTAGGGAATGGCGAGCAGGTGCGCGCGGTGCAGCGCGCAGAGCGTCTCGCAGTCCGGACGCGGCGCGCCCACGAAACCGATGCGGTCGAGATAGGCGGTGAGCTGCAAGCCGTTACTTCGCTTTCTCCGGCGGGGCGGCCTGACCGGTGATCATGGCCACGATCTCGGGCCGGATGTTATCGGCGCCCTTCTCCTGGATGTGCTGCACGATCCGCGCGCCGACGGCGCCGCGGACCTCCGTGGTGAAGGCGTTCTTGTTCTCCTTCACCCAGGCCATCGAGGCCTCCCGGTTGTCCTGCAGGTTCTGGAAGCGCGGGAAGACATAGCGGGCCATCAGCTCGTAGGACTTCTTAGTGGCGTCCCAGTTCGCCCAGTTGTGCGCCATCAGAAGGAAGGCGCCGAAGCCGCCGTCGGACTGGTCGACCAACTGCTGGATGCGGTGGGCGGCGTCGTCGGGCGTGCCGATGACCGCGAGGCCCGTGTCGACCATCGCCTTCACCGGGTCGTCGCCCTCCGGCACGATCGGCAGGTTGGCGATCTCGCGGAAGTAGTAGATCCATTTGTCGAGGCCGAAGCGGATGTCCTCCATCGCCTGTTCGCGCGTCTCGGCGATGTGCATCGGGCCCACGAGGCGCCAGGCGCCCCGGTCCATGACCTTGCCGTGCTCTGCCGCCTGTTCCTCGGCGATGGCCCAGTTCGAGCGCAGCGCGTTGAAGCCGCCCACCGAGGTGGCGCCGAGCGACAGCAGCCCCGCGCCGTGCTGGCCGGCCGCGCGCGAGCCGGTGGGCGAGACCTGGCTGGCGACCGCGACCTCGACGCTGGGACGCGAGTAGGGAGTCATCTGGAGGCGCGCGCGGTCCAGCTCGAACCAGTCGGACTTGTGGGTGACCTCCTCGCCGCGCAGCAGCCGGATCAGCACGCCCAGCGCCTCGTCCATGCGGTCGCGCTGCTTGGCGACGGGGATGCCCATCATGAAGGCGTCGGAGACCAGCGCGCCCGGGCCGACGCCGAACATCACCCGCCCGCGGGTCATGTGGTCGAGCTGGTTGATGCGGTCGGCGAGCATCAGCGGGTGGTGGTAGGGCAGGGAGGAGACGCCGGTCCCCAGCCGGATGTGCTTCGTCCGCTCGGCGGCGGCGGCGATGAACACCTCGGGACTGGCGATCAGCTCATAGGCTGCCGAGTGGTGCTCGCCGATCCAGGCCTCGTCGTAATCCAGCCGGTCCATCCACTCGACCAGCTCCAGGTCACGCTGGATGGCCAGCGTCGGGTTTTCGTCGATGGGATGGAACGGCGCGATGAAGGCGCCGAAGCGCAGCCGGTTGGGCGACACGGATGATCTCCACGGGTCCGCGCGGCGTCCCCGCGCAGGATAACGCCGATCCTTTAGCGGCCCGACGCCGGGTAAGGCTAGCGGCCCGCGGCGTCGCAGGTTCGCCTCACCGATCGAGCAAGACCGGCGACCGATGAGTGCATGGGTGGCTCGGCCATGACGGGATGGTCAGGAGGCGTGCGCAGCGCGCCAGTCTGCGATCACGGGCTGGCGCAGGCGGCTTCCGCTTGCGCAGCTGAGGGCGCTAGACTCCGCCAACCGCAGACGCCGTCGCAGAGGCAAGGAGCACCATGGTCCGAGCAGCCTGTCATTGCGGGGCCGTCCGCATCACCCTGGAGCCCGGGCCGACCTGGGTGCTGGACTGCAACTGCTCGATCTGCCGCCGCTACGGGGCGCTTTGGGCCTACACGCACGACCGTCTCGCCGACCGCGACCTGGACGCGAGGCTGATCCAGGGCGAGGACGCGCTCGAGGTCTACATCTGGGGCAACCGCTGGATCGGCTTCTGGCGCTGCAGAAACTGCGGCTGCCTGACCCATCACACCGCGCTGTCGGAACCGAGCAAGATCCGCGGGGTAAACGCCCGGACGTTCGTCAACTTCGATCCGGCAAGCGTGACCATTCACCGAAGCGACAACGCCCACACCGGCTGGTTCTGGAGCCGCCCGGACGCACCGATCTGGGAAGGCGCGCAACCGGCCATGGCGCCGCCGGGGCCGGACGACTGGCGCTAGGACATGTACTCACAAAGTCCGAAGCGTGGGATATCGGCCGACAATCGGACCACTTCGCTGGCGGCACAGGGCCGATGGGGCGCTCTGGAAACCAATACGGCCGGACGCCTCAAATGAACAGAAATAAACATCTCACACCTTAAGGTTTTTCTCTCTCTCAATTCACATAATGAACAACCGTTCATAAATAAATATTCGCACGACTACCGAATTCAATAGGAACAATGCGAATAATAGCGCATTTTGTATCCTAAAGAGAAGGATATGCATCTTTCTCAGGAGCTCAATCTCATGCGCAACCACCTGCTCGTCGCCGGCGTCGCCGCGGCGGCCCTCATCCCCACCTTGGCGTTCGCCCAGACGAGCTGCGAGCGGCAGCACGAAAACCGGGTCGCCGGCACCCTCGGCGGCGGAGCCATCGGCGCCCTGATCGGCAGCGCGGTCGCCGGCCACGGCGACAAGACCACCGGCGCGGTGATCGGCGGCGTCGGCGGTGCGATCATCGGCAACCAGGCGACCAAGGGCAGCGCCGACTGCGCCCACGCCTACGGCTACTACGACAACAAGGGCGCCTGGCACGCCAACGCCGTCGCCCGCAACGACGCCCGCGGCTACTACGACCGCTCGGGCAGCTGGGTGGAGGGCGCGCCGAGCGGATACTACGACAGCCGCGGCGCCTGGGTCTCCGCCGACGCGCAGGGCTACTACGACAACGAGGGGGGGTGGATCCCCGCCAGGACCACCGGCTACTGGAACACCCGCGGCCAGTGGGTGGCGGCCGCACCCGCGGCGTACGATCGGGGCGACAACGGAACCTACGATCGCCAGGCCAACGGATCCTACGACAACCCGAGTCAGTGGGGCGGCGCCCGCTCCGACTTCCAATCGCGCGCCGCGTGGTTGGACCACAAGATCCAGCTCAGCGTTCAGGACGGCAGCCTGTCGGGCGCCGAGGGACGTCGAGCGGAGCACTCGTTGCGCGACATCCGATATCAGGAAAGCCGCATGCGCCACTATCACGGCCAGCTCCGGGCCGCTGACGCGGCGACGATGGAGGGCAGACTCCAGACCCTGCGCCAAAGCATCCGAATGAGGACGGACAACGGAGATCGCGGCTAAGCCCGCGACGCCTCGCCGGATTCGTCCGGCGGGGCCCGTGCGTCGGGGGTCGTGAGGGGCCCCGTCGCCTGGCTGGTCATCGGCGTCGTCGCCGGCTGGCGGCCGGGACCATTGAGTCTTAGCGCCGGTCTATAAGAAGAGGGGGCGAGGGGCGCATGGCGCGCGTCAGGTCTTGGCGAACGACCGCTCAGGGGTCGCAGGCGGCCCTGATCCTCACTCCAGCGGACTCCGCTGGACACAGCGAAGAGCGGAGGTCGAGGACATCGCCGAGGGGTGGGGAGCGGACGGGCGATATCGAAGCGCGCCGCGCGGAGAAAAGACGAGCGTCCTAGCCGGACAGAGCTCGGTTACGGGACACGCTCGGCGCTTCGTCGCCCGAGACAGTCAGGGTCCAGAGCGTCAGGTCGGTCGAATCCGTGACGGTCACGATCAGGTCCGGCTTGGCCCAGAACTCGTCGCCCGCATCGCGAAGGATTTCCCCGAGCAGTTGGACGGCGGCCCCCCTGGCCGCGCGCAGGTTCGGCAGAGACGTCCCCTCGGAATCGCGGCTGAATTCGCCGTAGTCGATGTGGAAGAAGTAGCGCTCCACGGCCGCCCCTATGCGAGCGCCGGGGCTAGCTGGTTCGCGGGCTCGACAACCGGCATGACAGAGGCGCGGGCGCGAGCAACGACCTCACGTCGGGCCAGCACCATCCGCAGATGGTCGCCCGAACGTTCAATCCGGCGCGCAAATAGGGCTTCGGCAGTCTCGGATTTGCTGGACATCGCGTCTCCCGTCACAGGCGGGAGCGCGGAAGTCTCTCAGCCACCGGCGCCTGAAGGAATGGCCGGTGATGGCGGAATTATACGCCGACTGCGCACAGGATGCGAGGGTGGGCTTGTCTCGGTTCGGCGCCGCCGCGCCGGAGCGAAGCCGGAACTCGGAAACGGGCAGGTCCGCTCGGGTTCGGATGCTGTCATCGCCAGCACGCCCGCAAGCGGGCCCTGCTCACCGGCGCTAGTGAGTACACGGTCTGGGCGCGGGGCGCCCGAACGGCGTCAGTGGGCGTGGCGCTCGGCGGGGGCGGCGGCTGCGGGACGGCCGTTGCGGCGGGCTTCGGCGCGGAGCTGGGCCTCGGCGGCGTCGCGCGCCTCCTCCAGGAAGCGGATGACCGCCAGCTCGAAGGCGCGGCCTTCGAGCCCAGGGCTGATCGGCAAGGCGCCGTCCTCGTAGGCCTTCAGCACCACCGGGTGGATGTAGGCGCTGCGGCAGACGGCGGCGGTGTTGCCCAGCAGGCCGGCAACCGCCTTCACGCAGGTGACGATGTGCCGTTTGGCCTCGCTGGCGCTGCCGCATTCCGGCGCCATGGCCAGAGCGCGCGCGGCGGAGAGCGTACCCGCCCAGGTGCGGAAGTCCTTGGCCGAGAAATCCTCGCCCATCGTTTCGTGCAGGTAGGCATTGACGTCGGCCGACTCCACCGTCCGCTGGACCCCGTCCTCGTCGATGTACTGGAAGAGGCGCTGCCCGGGCAGGTCCTGGCAGGCTTTGACGATGCGGGCGAGCCGCCGGTCACGGAAGCCGGTCCGGTGGACCTTGCCGCTCTTGCCGCGGAATTCGAAGATCGCCCGCGACCCTTCGATGCGGGCGTGCCGGTCGCGCAACGTGGTGAGGCCGAAGCTCTTGTTCTGCTTGGCGTATTCCTCGTTGCCGACGCGGATCAGGGTGATCTCCATCAGCCGCACGACGGCCGCCAGCACCTTCTCGCGGGGAAGGCCGCGGCGAGCGAGATCGTGATCGATGCGCCGGCGCAGCTTGGGCAAGGCGTGGCCGAAGGCGATCAGGCGGTCGTACTTGTTCTCGTCGCGCACCCCGCGCCAGCGGTCGTGGTAGCGGTACTGCTTGCGCCGCTTCTGGTCACGGCCGATCGCCTGGATATGGCCCCGCGGGCTCGGGCAGATCCAGACGTCGGTCCAGGCCGGCGGGATGGCGAGCTTGCGGATGCGATCGAGAGTCGCCTCGTCGCGGATCGGTTCGCCGTCCGGGCGCAGGTAGTTGAAGCCCGTGCCGGCCTTCCGGCGGCGGATGCCGGGATCGTGGTCGGAGACGTAGATCAGGCCGGCCGCCTCGACGTCTTCGAGCGGGACCTGGGGGCCGGCGGAGTCGGCTAGATCGCGCGCCACGGTCATCGATCCGGGCCGCGCGCGGCGGTGGAGACGCTGGACATCAAGGGAACTTTCCGCTGGCCGAGCGCCAACGTGCTATCGGGACGCGGGTTCCTCTGTCGGCTGGACGCCAAAGCCTTGAATTATCGCCATGCTTTCCACGCCGGGAACTTCGCCGACCTGGTGAAGCACGCCGCCCTGCTGGAGCTCCTGGCGCGGCTCGGCGTGAGCCCTGGCCCGCTCACCGTGATCGACACCCACGCGGGGCGCGGGCTCTACGACCTCACCGGGCCGGAGGCGCAGCGCTCGGGCGAAGCCGAGGCCGGCGTCGGTCGGCTGACGGCGGCCGCTGACGCGCCGGACGTCTTCGACGGCCTGACCCAGGCGGTGCGCGCGCTCAATCCTGACGGCGAGCTGCGCCGCTACCCCGGCTCGCCCTGGCTGATCGCCCGCGCCTTGCGCCGCGGCGACCGCTACTTGGCCTGCGAACTCAGGGCGGACGAGCACAAGGCGCTGCAGGCGGTCCTTCGGGCCGCGCCCAGCGCACAGGCGCTCTGCGCCGACGGCTTCCGTACAGCGACCGAGCGGACGCCGCGCGACGGGCGCGCACTGGTGCTGATCGATCCGCCGTTCGAACACGCAGACGACTCCCGACGGACCGTCGAGACCGCGGCGGCCGTGCTGGATCGCAACCCCGCGGCGCACCTGATGGTCTGGCTGCCGCTGAAGGACCTGGCCACCTTCGACGCGTTCCTGGGCGATCTCGAAGACGCCGTCGCCGGGAAGCTGCTGATCGCCGAGACCCGTCTGCGGCCGCTCTCCGACCCCATGAAGATGAACGGCTGCGCCCTGGTGTTCGCCAATGCACCGGCGGATCTCGCCCATCCGCTGGAGGCGATCTGCGGTTGGACCGCGCGAGTCTGCGGCGAGACGGGCGAGGCTCGCGTCTATGAGCGGTGAGACGCCCGGGCTAACAATCGTCGGCGTGAAGCGGGTGGTGGACATCGCGGGAGCCCTGGCAGGCCTGGTCCTGCTCTCACCGCTGCTGCTCGGGCTCGCTGTCGCGGTCCGCCTGGAGAGCCCCGGGCCAGCGCTCCACTGGTCGAAGCGGATCGGGCGCTACAATCGCATCTTCCGGATGCCCAAGTTCCGCACCATGCGGATCGGGACGCCCGACGTGGCGACGCATCTGCTGGCGGACCCGGAAGCCTGGGTGACGCCGCTCGGGCGCATGTTGCGCCGCACCAGCCTCGATGAGCTGCCGCAGCTCTGGAGCGTGCTCGTCGGCCACATGAGCCTGGTGGGGCCCAGGCCGGCGCTGTTCAACCAGGACGATCTCGTGGCGCTCCGCACCGCGGTGGGCGTCGAGATCCTGCGGCCGGGGCTCACCGGCTGGGCGCAGATCAACGGCCGCGACGAACTGCCGATTCCGGAGAAGGTGAAGCTCGATCGGGAGTACCTGGAGCGGCGCTCGCTCGCGTTCGACCTGAAGATCATCGCCGGCACGGCGCGCGCCGCCGTCACAGGGCGAGGGGTAAGTCACTAGACTTCCAACGGAACTTGACCGGACCGCTCGCGCGTTGATGTGCGATCGCGGAGTTCTTGCTGTGTCCAGCGAAGCCTTCAACGAGCCCAAGCGCGACCGGGTGCCGCCGGAGCCTGCGATGCGACGCCCGGACGGTGGCCGCCGGCCGTTGGCGCGCGCCGAGAGCTGGGCGCGGGAGCGCTGGGAGGCGACGCGCACGCGCCTCGCCGGGGGCAGTTTCCACGCACCGCATTTGCGGCGGCCAGGCCGCAAGGGCCTCGCCATCACCGGGGCGGTGCTCGCCGTCATCGCCATCGCGGTGGCGATCCTGGTCGCGATCTGGGACTGGAACTGGTTCCGCAGCCCGCTCGCGAGCTACGCCTCCGCCCGCATGCATCGTCCGGTGACGATCAGCGGCGACCTGCACGTCCACCTCTGGTCCTGGACGCCTTCGGCCACGGTGGACGGCGTGCACATCGCCAATCCGGCCTGGGCGGGCAAGGGCGAGATGGCCGATATCAACCGCATCGCCGTCACCATCCGGCTCGCCGCGCTGCTGGGCGGTCAGGTGGACCTGCGGCTGCTGGAGTTCGACAATCCGGACGTGCGGCTCTATCGCGACCAGCAGGGCCGGGCGACCTGGGACTTCTCGAACGGCGCCAAGAGCGATCAGCCGCTCAGGCTGCCGCCGATCCGCAATTTCGTGATCAGGAACGGCAAGCTCTACGTGCGCGACGCCGTGCGCAAGCTCACTTTCACCGGCACGGTGGCGGCCAGCGAGCGCCTGGGCGCGGTCAACCAGGGCTTCGAGATGCGCGGACAGGGGGCGCTCAACAACCAGCCCTTCACCCTGCAAGTGACTGGCGGGCCGCTGCTGAACATCGACCGTAACAAGCCCTATCCGTTCGACGCCGACATCCGCGCCGGGCCGACCTACGTCACCGCTCGCGGCGCGGTGCCCAAACCGTTCGATTTCGGCCACTTCTACATGAACGCGACGGCGCGCGGGCCTGACCTCGCCGACCTCTACGGCATCACCGGGGTGCCGCTGCCTAACACCCCACCCTATGACCTACACGGCAAGCTGACCCGCGACGACAGGCTCTACAGCATCAGTGGCATCGGGGGGCGCGTGGGCTCGTCGGACCTGACCGGCAACCTCTCCGTGGACTCCGGCCGCCCGCGCACTTTCCTCAAGGCCAACCTGCTGACGCGGACGCTGAACTTCCCGGATCTCGGGGCGCTGTTCGGCGGCGCGCCCAAGCACGGTGCGGTGGCTTCGCCGTCGCAGAAGATGGAAGCCCAGCACCTGGCCGCCGAGAACCGCATCTTTCCGGATTCCACGCTCGATACGCGCCGCATCCGCCAGATCGACGCCGACGTGACCTACAAGGCGGTCGCCATCCGGAACGCGCCGGTAAACCTCAGCGCCGGCTCGGCGCGGGTGAAGCTGAACGACGGGCTGCTGCGCGCCGAGCCGCTGAGCCTCGACCTGCCGCAGGGCCGGATCAGCGGCTACATTCAGCTGAACGCCCGCAAGGCCGCGCCGGTCAGCGACGTCGACCTGCGGCTGAGCAATGCGCGCATCGAGCACCTGCTTCCGTTCCACTTCCAGGGCTCGATACCGTTCGCCGGGCCGCTGTTCGGCCGGGCGAAGCTCACCGGCACGGGCGACAGCGTCCACAAGGCGTTCTCCACCGCCAACGGCCGGGTGACGGTGGTCGCGCCGGGCGGCGAGATCCGCCGCTCGATCGCCGAACTGATGGGGGTCGACGTGATCAAGGGCCTGGGCCTCCTGATGTCGAAGAACCAGCAGACGGCGCCGATCCGCTGCGCCGTGGGCGACTTCCGGGTGAGGAACGGCGTGCTGAACGCCGACACCCTGGTGTTCGACACCGGCCCGGTGCTGGTCACCGGCGCCGGCCAGGTCAACCTGGGGACCGAGCGCCTCGACTTGCGCCTCCAGGGCCATCCGAAGAAGTTCCAGCTGGTCCGGCTGCGGGTTCCCGTGGAGATCGAGGGGCCGATCCGCAGCCCGAGCATCAACCTGGAGAAGGGCCCCGCTATCGCGCAGGGCGGCGTGGCCGCGGCGTTGGGGTCGTTCCTGTCGCCGCTCGTCGCGATCCTGCCGTTCGTCGACCCGGGCCTGGCGAAGGACGCCAACTGCGGCGCGCTGGTGGCGGAAGCCGCGCAGCATGGCGCGACAGCGACGACCGCCTCGCGCTGAGCCGTTGACGAGCGGCGCGCCGGGCCGGCACTGTCCCGCGCATGGAGTTCGGTCCGGAGAGGGCTTCAGATGGGCATGGCGCGGTGGATGGTCGGGGCGGGGCTCGCCCTGTCGCTGACGGTGGGCGCCGCCGCGGCGCAGGTCGCGACGGGCGGGGCGGTGAAGGACCGCCAGGCGCATTTCCTTCAGCAGGGCGCCGCATTCAAGGCCCTGCTCGACGAGCTGAAGAAAGACCAACCCGATCCGGCGGTCATCTCCAGCAACGCCGCCAAGCTGAAGAGCCTTTCGGTCGAACTGCCCACTTGGTTTCCGGCCGGCAGCGGTCCCGAGACCGGCGTGAAGACGGAAGCCAAGGCCGAGGTCTGGAGCGAGCCGTCCGAGTTCGCCCAGGCCGCGCAGCGATTCCAGGCCGAGGCCGCCAAGCTCGATCAGCTCGCGATGGCCGGCGACCTTGCCGGCGTCAAGGCCGAGGCTGGCATGGTCGGCGGCGCCTGCAAGAACTGCCACGACCAGTTCCGCGCGCCGCCCGCGAAGACCTGAGGGCCGCGGCTCAGCTCGCCCGGGCCGCCTCGTGCAGGCACTTCAGCCAGGCGTCCTCGCGCGCCTTCTCAGCGTCGCGCAACTTGGCTTCGGCGTCACGCACCCCGGCGTCGTGCTTGCGCCATTCGGCGACGGCGCCTTCGCGCGCCGCGCGCGCCGCCTCCAGGGTGGGAAACCTGGCGAGCACCGCACGTACCGAATAGCTCACCGGCGGCCCCACGGTCTCGCGGTCGGGATAGAAGCCGGTGATGGAATCGGCGCTCTCGCTCTCGATGTGGAACACGTCCGCCCAGCCCGCGTGATGGCGCATCAGGGCCCAGGGCCGTTCCACCCGCTCGCTCACCGCAATCCTCCTTGCAGAACTTGACCGACGAATCCGCCGCGGACGACGGCGTCAAGCTAGCAAGCCCGACGCGCGGCTCCAACGCCGCGGGCGCGATTTTGGGCTTCCGCTCGGGCCCGGTTCTATGGAAAAGCCTGCGGCATTGATTTGACGATTGATTGCGAGCCTCAGCGTTTGTCCCAGATCGTGATCGGCCGCCAATTCCGCGGCCCGCCCAATTCCGGCAACGGCGGCTATGTGTGCGGCGTCCTCGCCAGGGAGATCGAGGGTCCGGCGACGTCGGTGCTGCGCGCCCCGGTGCCGCTGGACCACCCGCTCAGCTATGCGCGACGGGACGGCGCGGTGATCATGTCCAACGCCGAGGGCCAGCTGATCGGCACGGGCGAGGCTGCTCCCGCGGCCGAGCTGCCGGAGCCACCGGTCCGCCCCTCGCTGGCCGCCGCGCAGGCGGCAGGCGAGCGGTATGCGGGGCTCGTGCAGGGGTTCCATCCGATCTGTTTCACCTGCGGGGCCGATCGTCCGGACGGCGACGGCCTGCGAGTGTTCACCGGCCAGCTCGCCAGCGCCCCCAAGGGCGTGGTGGCCGGTGTCTGGACCCCGCACCGGGCCTTCGCCGACGCCGACGGCCTGATCACGGCGGAGGTGATCTGGGCCGCGCTCGATTGTCCGGGCTTCTTCGCCTGGGTCGAGCGCGAGGGCCGGCACGGCGCGCTCCTGGGCACCATGACCGCCGAGGTGCTTCGCCGCCCGGCGCCGGGCGAGCCGCTGATCGTGCTCGCCTGGCCGATTGCGCGCGACGGCCGCAAGGAGACCGCCGGCGCGGCGCTGCTCGGTCCGGACGGTGAGGTCCTGGCCCGCGCGCACCAGGTCTGGATCGTCATGGGCCCGCGGCCGCCGGCGGCGCGCATCGAAGCGGCGGCCTCCGAAGCCTAGGGCGGCGTCGGCGTCGTCGGGTCCGGGAGCCCCGGAGCTCCGCCGGCCAGGCTCGGCGGCTTCGACATCGATCCGTTCAGCATGGCGCGCACCGTCGGGTCGTTGACCACGGCGTCGTCGGCGGCCTTGGCGGCGGCCGCCACCTTCGGATTGGGCGCGGCGGCGGGGGCGGCCCCGGTGTCGGTCGCCTTGCGGTCAGCCAACCGCCGGGCGATCTCCTGATGGCTGGTGGCCAACCGGGACAGCGAGCCGCGCGGCGGCGTCGAGGCCGCGCCCTCGCTCTGCGGCGACGAGGCGCTCCCGGTCTGGGCGGCCGCGGGAAGGACCATGAGCGCCGCGAGCGCCACGGCGGCCGGCCAAATCGCACGCATCTGCATCACTCCTGGTGGCTGCTAGGAAGCTGAACGCAGAAGTCGCGACGGAAGGCCATGGAAATCGCAGGGCTTCGTCGTGCATCCTGCAGCCCGGACAGACGGGGGCAGGCATGCGCGCGGCGTCAGTGTCGGACTTTCGGGAGCTCGCCCGGCGGCGGCTTCCGAACATCTTCTTCGAATACATCGACGGCGGCTCCTACGCCGAGGTGACGCTCGGCCGCAACGTGGCGGACCTGGAAGCGATCGCGCTCCGCCAGCGGGTGATGCGCGACATGCGCGCGCTCGACATGAGCGTCGAGACGCTCGGCCAGGCGTTGGCCATGCCGGTCGGCCTCGCGCCGGTCGGCATGGCCGGCATGTACGCCCGCCGGGGCGAGGTCCAGGCTGCCAGGGCCGCAGCCGCCGCGGGCGCGCCGTTCTGCCTGTCGACGGTGAGCGTCTGTTCGGTGGAGGAGGTGGCGCGCGGCGCCCGTCCGCCCTGGTTCCAGCTCTACATGCTGAAGGACCGCGGCTACATGACCGAGCTGCTCGGCCGCGCCAAGGCGGCGGGCTGCCCGGTGCTGGTGTTCACGGTCGACCTGCCCGTGCCGGGCTCGCGCTACCGCGACATCCGCTCCGGGTTCACCGGCGCGAGCGGCGTCGCCGGCGCGGCCAGGCAGGCCCTCGACGGCCTCGCGCATCCGGCGTGGATGTGGGACGTCTGGGCCAACGGCCGGCCGCATTCACTGGGCAACGTCGAGGGCGCGCTGGCGCAGAAGGGCCGCCGCGTCACCGATTTCCTCGGCTGGGTGGCGCGCAACTTCGACCGCTCGGTGACCTGGGCCGACCTCGACTGGGTGCGTCAGACCTGGGACGGTCCGATCGTCGTCAAGGGCGTGCTCGACGTGGAGGACGCCCGCGAGGCGGTGCGCTGCGGCGCTCAAGGCGTGGTGGTCTCGAACCATGGCGGCCGGCAGCTGGACGGGGTGAAATCCTCGGTGGCGGCCCTGCCTAGGATCGCCGACGCGGTCGGCGGCGAGCTCGAGGTGTTCATGGACGGTGGCGTCCGCTCCGGCCTCGATGTGCTCAAGGCCGCGGCGCTCGGCGCCAGGGCCTGCTTCGTCGGCCGCGCTTGGGCCTGGTCGCTGGGCGCCGGCGGCGAGGCCGGGGTCGCCCAGATGCTGAGCATCCTGCGCTCCGAACTCGCGGTGGCGATGATCCTCACTGGCTGCAGGACGATGAAGGACGCCGGGCGCGAGCTGCTGGATCTCGACTGAGGCCGCGGTTCTTGCATGACCCGCCTCGCCGTCCTGACCTTCGACGAGCCCGAATTCGAGCCGTCCTACGCGGATGGCGACCCTGCGCGCCCGGAACGCCCGGCGACGCACCGCCCTCGATGTGACGCCTTAGCTAGGGCGCGTCTTCCTTGGCCTCGGGCGCGTCGGAGGGGGAGCGGGAGCGCACCGCAAGCAGCGCCGCGTAGGCGCGCGCGAAGGTCCGGGGAATACTGCCCGACGCGAGACCGGCGCCCAGCAGGCTGACGACCCCGCCCGCGACGGCGCTCGGCCACCACCAGAGGAATACCGAGGCCCACCACGGCAGGTGGAAAAAGCCCCAGATCCAGATCGCCACGCCGAGAAGGAGGCCCCAGCCCCAAACCAGCACGCCATGCGGCCGACCGGTCTTCTCGTTTCGGAATGGCACAGGAAGAACTCCAACCCTGCTGTCACGGGAGAGGCATGCAAGATCGAGCCCGCGGGCGGGCCCGGCCGGGGAGGGGGCGAGGCGCCCCCCAAGACCGTGGCGCAGGTCGGCGCGGGCCTATGAAAACAGGAAGTCTGAGACGTTCAGGCTCGCGGTGGAGGTCAGGTTCGAGATCGTGGCCACCAGCGTGGCCGGGCCATAGCTGTTCGCATCAGGGTCGTAGTAGATCCCGACGTGATGGTCCGGCGTGTAGGCGGCCACCAGCACGCCGCCAGCGAAGTTCCCCGGCAAGGCGACCAGCAATCCGTCGACCTTCGCTGCGCTGTCCGCAGCGCTCGGATCGCCGTCCCAGATCACCACGTCGGCGCCATTGATGTGCGCCCAAGGATCGAAGGCATCGACCACGTTCGCGCTGCCGGGCCCGGCCTGGTTGGCAAGCTGGAAGCCGCCGGCGCCGGTCTGGAAGCTGAAGTGGTCCGCGCCTTCCAGATAGTTCGTGATCACCTGGCCCACGTTGGCAGGGCTGAGGGCGAAGACTCCCGCCGCGGCGCTCGAGGCGCTCCCCGGGTCGGCCGCAGGCGGGGGCGAGATGACGGAGCCGCCGTCGTCGTTGAGTATGACGCCGGTGCCGGAGCCGGTGGCGATCGCTGCGCCGGTGGGGTTGGAGAGGGAGAGCGTGAAGCCTTCGTCGGCTTCGGCGGTGGTGTCGCCGTGGATCGGCACCCAGATGGTCTTGGAGCT
>NZ_JAICYI010000042.1 GCF_025934275.1 Phenylobacterium sp. | reverse complement strand
CGTCTTCACGGTCGGCGGCGTCACCGGCGTGGTCCTCGCCAACGCCGGCCTCGATTTCCAATTCCAGGACACCTACTACGTGGTGGCTCACTTCCACTACGTGCTGAGCCTGGGCGCGGTCTTCGCGATCTTCGCGGGCTTCTACTACTGGTTCGAGAAGATGTGGGGCGTGAAATACCGCGAATGGCTCGCGGTCCTGCACTTCTGGATCACCTTCATCGGCGTGAACCTGATCTTCTTCCCGATGCACTTCCTGGGCCTGCAGGGCATGCCCCGGCGCTACGTGGATTACCCCGACGCCTTCACCTACTGGAACCAGGTCTCCTCGTTCGGTTACGTCGTGACGCTGGTGGGCGTGGGCGTCTTCCTGGTCGTCCTGCTCGACGCGATGGTGTTCCGCCGCAAGGCCGAGGCCAACCCGTGGGGCGAGGGCGCCACGACGCTGGAGTGGACGCTGCCCTCGCCGCCGCCGTTCCACCAGTTCAACGAGCTGCCGGTGATCAGGGCCGACATCCACTAGCCGGCGCCACCCTCCCCATTAATGAGGACGGGCGACAATCCGCCGAGCGAAGCGAAGAGCCGATGGTGGGAGGGGCGAGCAGTCGCACGGTCCGTGGCTCGCCCCCTCCACCACGCCCTCTGCGGGGCGCAGTTCCCCGCCCCCGTAGACGGCGGACGCAGGGAGCGCGCCCTTCGAGCATTTGAGAGTATAGACTTCATGTCCATGGCCCAGGCCGCCGACAGATCGCACGCGCCCGCCCGCTGGCAGGACTTCATCCAGCTGCTCAAGCCCCGGGTGATGTCGCTGGTGGTGTTCACCGCGCTCACCGGGCTCGTCTGCGCGGACCGGCCGCTCAACCCCGTGCTGGCGGCCGTGGCGATCCTCTGCATCGCCGTGGGCGCAGGCGCCTCGGGGGCGCTCAACATGTGGTATGACGCCGACATCGACGCGAAGATGCGCCGCACCCGCGGGCGGCCGGTGCCGGCCGGCCGGGTGCAGGGCGCCGATGCGCTGGCGCTAGGCGTCGTGCTGTCGATGTTCTCGGTGATGCTGATGGGCATGGCGCTGAACTGGTTCGCCGCGGCCCTGCTCGCCTTCACCATCTTCTTCTACGCGGTCGTTTACACGATCTGGCTGAAGCGCTGGACGGCGCAGAACATCGTCATCGGCGGGTTGGCCGGCGCCCTGCCGCCGGTGATCGGCTGGGCCGCAGCGACCGGCTCCGCGCCGCTGAACGCCTGGCTGCTCTGCGCGATCATCTTCTTCTGGACCCCGCCGCACTTCTGGGCGCTCTCGCTCTACACGCGCGAGGACTATGCCGAGGCCGGCGTGCCGATGATGCCCGTGGTGGCCGGCGCGGCCGCCACCCGCCGGCAGATCCTGATCTACTCGCTGCTGCTCATCCCGCTCTGCCTGGCGCCGGCCTTCACCGGCTTGGGGGGCCCGGTCTACCTCGGGGTCGCCGGCGCGGGCGGGCTGATGTTCCTGCTGCTCGCGGTCCGCCTGCTCCGCAGCCACGCGGGCGAGACGCCGGACGCGCGCAAGGATGGGCTCTACGATGTCCGCGCCGGGGCCAGGGACGCGCGCAATCTGTTCGCCTTCTCGATCCTCTACCTGGCGCTGATCTTCGCGACCCTGTTGGGCGAGCACTTGGTGGGCGCGGCCCCGCTGACGCCGCTCCTCAGATGAGCGATCCGAACCGCGAGACCGAGACCGAGATGAAGGCGCGCAGCGGCCGCAATCTCGCCATCGCGATAGGTCTTTTCGCCTTCGTCGTCATCGTCTTCGTCGTCACCATCATCCATCTGCGCAGCAATGTCGCCGTCCCGCACTCCTGAGCCCCCAGGTCTCGATCGACAGCTCCGACGCAACCGCAACGTCGCGATCGTCTGCGCGGCGGTGTTCCTGGGCATGGTGGGCGCAGCGTTCGCCGCGGTGCCGGCCTATCGCGCGTTCTGCCAGGCGACCGGCTACGGCGGCACGGTGAGCCGGGCCGAACGCGCGCCGGACACGGTCATCGACCGGCAGCTGACGGTGAGCTTCGACACCAATGTGCGCGATCTGCCCTGGACGTTCACGCCCGAGCAGCGCTCGCAGACCATGAACCTCGGCGAGACCAAGATCGCGGTCTTCAAGGTGACCAACAATGCCGACCATCCGATCACCGCGCGGGCGCTGTTCAACGTCGCCCCCGACCAGGCCGGCGCCTACTTCCGCAAGCTGCAGTGCTTCTGCTTCTCCGACCAGACGGTGGGCGCCCGCCAGACCGTGGAGATGCCGGTGCTCTACTTCGTCGACCCGAAGTTCGCGCAGGACATCAACACCCGGAACTTCACCGACGTGACGCTCTCCTACACCTTCTTCCCGGCGGTCGACGCCAAGCCGCAGCAAGCCGCCGCGGCGGCGACGAAACCGAAGGCCTAGGCCGTGATCGGCAGCGCGCGCGCCGCCCGCCGGACGAGGGCGGCCTTTCCCCTTGAGGGGACGGCCGACGCAGGGCTATAGCGTCCGCGACCCTGGTCACGCGCCGCCCGGCTGGCGCCGCGCGCGGGGGGACTTGTGAGGGATTAGGACCGCGATGGCCCACGGCGACGTCAAGCACGACTACCACCTGGTCAATCCGAGCCCGTGGCCGCTGATCGGCGCCATCGCGGCGACGATGATGGCCATGGGCGGCGTGGCCTGGCTGAAGGGCCTGTTCGGCATCCCGCAGCACAATCCGATCCTGTTCTTCGTGGGCGTCGCGGGCGTGCTCTACACCATGTTCGGCTGGTGGCGGGACGTGGTGAAGGAGGCCAACGAGGGCGACCACACCCCGGTCGTCTCGATCGGCCTGCGCTACGGCATGATCCTGTTCATCGCATCCGAGGTGATGTTCTTCGTCGCGTGGTTCTGGATCTTCTTCGAGATGGCGCTGTTCCATCACCACCGGACGCTTGGATCGATCGACGAGGTGAGGGCCGCCTGGGCCACCTGGCCGCCGAAGGGCGTCGAGACGGTGCCGCCCTGGAACCTGCCGCTGGTCAACACCCTGACGCTGCTGCTCTCGGGCACGACGGTGACCTGGGCGCACCACGCCCTGCAGCAGGGCGATCGCCGCGACGCCAAGATCGGGCTCTTCCTGACGATCTGCCTGGGCGTCCTGTTCACCTCGATCCAGGCCTACGAGTACACGCACATCGTGACGCACAAGGAGTTCTTCTCCGCCGATGCGGCGAACTCCGGCCTGTACGGCTCGGCCTTCTTCATGGCCACCGGCTTCCACGGCTTCCACGTGATCATCGGGACCATCTTCCTGACGGTCTGCCTGATCCGCCTGTTCATGGGCGGCTTCTCGCCGAAGCAGCACTTCGGCTTCGAGGCGGCCGCCTGGTACTGGCACTTCGTCGACGTGGTCTGGCTGTTCCTGTTCGCCTTCATCTACGTGATCTTCGGCGCGCACGGCGGCGCAGCCGGCTGAGGCGGCATGGACAAGCCCAGAGCCCTGGCCGCGGGCGCGCTCGGCCGCTGCCCGGAATGCGGCGAGGGTCATCTGTTCGAGGGCTTCCTGAAGGTCGCGCCGCGCTGCGAGGCCTGCGGCTACGATCTGGCGAAAGCCGACTCCGGCGACGGTCCGGCGGTTTTCGTGATCCTGATCGGCGGCTTCCTCTCCGCCTTCGGGGCGCTGTTCACCGAGGTGGCGCTCGATCCGCCCATCTGGGTGCTGCTGGTCGTCTGGCTGCCGATGACCCTCATCATCTGCCTGGTCCTGCTGCGGCCCATGAAGGGGCTGATGCTCGCCGCGCAGTTCAGCAACAAGGCCTCCGAAGCCCGCCATGACTGAGGCTCCCGCGGAACGCCGCGGCGGCTTCCCGTTCGGGCTCACCCTGACCGTCGCCATCGCATTTGCGCTGCTGGTCGGCCTGGGTGTCTGGCAGCTCCAGCGGCTGAAGTGGAAGGAAGCCATCCTGGCCCATATCGCGGCGCTGCAGACCGCGAAGCCGCAGCCGCTGAGCTCGGTGCTGGACGCCGTGGCGCAGGGGCGCGATGCGGACTACACGCGCGCGGCCGTCACCTGCCCGGGCCTGTCGCGCGCGCCCTTCCTCGAGCTCTATGCGCTGCAGGGCCCGCAGGCGGGCGCACGGCTGATCTCCGCCTGCCCGGTGGAGAGCGCGGCCTACCGGACGATCCTGGTCGACCGCGGCTTCCTGCCCGACACCGTCGCCGAACGGCCCGCCGTCGACCCCGCCGACCGCACCCCGGTGGCGATCACCGGCATCCTGCGCAAGCCCGCCCGCCCGGGTTGGCTCGCGCCGAAGAACCGGCCGCCCCTCTGGTTCGTCCGCGACGTGCCGGCCATGGCCCGGACCCTCGGCGCGCCGTCTCCCGCGCCGGTGATGCTGATGGCCGAGACGGCCGCCAATCCGGAGCTCAAGGCCCTCACGCCCTCGCCGCTGCCGCTCGACATCCCCAACCGCCATCTCGAGTATGCGCTGACCTGGTTCGGCCTTGCCGGGGCTCTGCTCGCCGTCTATGCGGCGAGGCTGTTTGGCAGGAACCCGGGCTGATGCGCTTCATCTCCACCCGCGGGCAGGCGCCTGCGGTGGGCTTCTCCGACGCGGTGCTGGGCGGGCTGGCGCCTGACGGCGGGCTCTACACGCCGGAAGCCTGGCCGCAGCTCGAGACCTCGGAGATCCGCGGCTTCCTCGGGCGGCCCTACGCCGAGGTGGCCGCACGCGTGATCGGCGCCTTCGCAGACGGCGAGATCCCGACCGAGCTGATGGCCGAGATGTGCGCCGAGGCCTACGGGACCTTCAACCACCAAGCCGTGGTCCCGCTGGTGCAGCTGTCGCCGAGCGCCTTCCTGGCTGAGCTGTTCCACGGTCCGAGCCTCGCCTTCAAGGACGTGGCCATGCAGATCCTGGCCCGCCTGTTCGACCATCTGCTGGGCCGCCAGGGTCGCACGCAGACCATCCTGTGCGCCACCTCCGGCGACACCGGCGGGGCGGCGGTGGAGGCCTTCCGGGGGCGCAGGAACGTCAGGCTCGTGGCGCTGTTCCCCGAGGGGCGGATCTCCGAGGTCCAGCGCCGGTTCATGACCACCGCCGAGGAACCCAATGTCGCCTGCGTGGCGGTGGCGGGGACGTTCGACGATTGCCAGGCGATCGTGAAGGGCGCCTTCCAGGATCCGGTGCTGCGCCAGGCGGTGGACCTCTCGGGGGTGAACTCGATCAACATCGCCCGGATCGCCGCGCAGGCGGTCTACTACTTCACGACCGCCGTGGCGCTGGGCGCGCCGGACCGGCCCGTCGCCTTCGTCACGCCGTCCGGCAATTTCGGCGACGCCTTCGCGGGCTACGCCGCCAAGCGGATGGGCCTGCCGATCAGCCGGATCGTCGCGGCCACCAACGCCAACGACATCCTGGCGCGCGCCTTCGCCGAG
The DNA here is from genome assembly GCF_025934275.1 of Phenylobacterium sp. GTDB lineage: Bacteria > Pseudomonadota > Alphaproteobacteria > Caulobacterales > Caulobacteraceae > Phenylobacterium. The sequence goes on along the minus strand of NZ_JAICYI010000042.1, from coordinate 26,652 downwards.
GGCCGCTATGCGCGGGCCGAGGTGCAGCCGACGATCTCGCCGGCCATGGACATCCAGGCCGCGTCGAACTTCGAGCGGCTCTATTTCGAGGCCGTGCGGCGGGAGCCGGCGGAGACCGCGCGCGCCTTCCAGGCGTTTTCGACCGCCGGCGCCATCGACATCCCGCCCCTGGCGCATTCGACCATGCGTGAGCTGTTCACCGGCGTGAGCGTGCCCGAGGACGAGGTCCGCCGCACGATGGTGGCGACCCTGAACCAGACGGGCGAGCTGATCGATCCGCACACGGCGGTCGGCGTGGCGGCGCTCAATCGGTGCGGCGATCTCGGCTGGCCGGCGGTGGTGCTGGCCACCGCGCACCCCGCCAAGTTCCCGGACGACGTCGCGGCGGTGACCGGCGTGCGGCCGGAGCCGCCGCAGGGTTGCGCCAATCTCGCCCGCAAGCCCGAGCGGTATGACCGGCTGCCGGCCGACGCCGAGACGATCAAGGCCTATGTCCGCACCTTCGCCGAAGCCTGAGCCCCTCCGCGCCCGACTGCACCGGCTCGCCAACGGGGTGCGGGTGGTCTGCGACCCGCTTCCCGGGCTGCAGACCGTGGCGCTGTCGGTCGTGGCCGGCCGCGGCGCCCGCATCGAGGACGAGGCGCGCTCCGGCTGGTCGCACCTTCTGGAGCACATGGTCTTCAAGGGCGCGGGCCGACGCACGGCGCGCGAGCTCGTCGAGGCGATCGAGGCCGAGGGGGGGCAGATCAACGCGGCGACCGGCTACGAGCGAACGAGCTTCCAGGTGCGCGCGCTGGCCCATGGCCTGGAACTGGGCTCGGCGGTGACGGCCGACCTGGTGCAGCGCCCGCGGCTGGAGAGCGACGACCTGCGGCGCGAGAAGCAGGTGGTGGCCCAGGAGATCGCCGAGGCCGCCGATACGCCGGACGACCTGATCTTCGACCTCGCCCAGGAGGCGGCCTTCGCCGGGCATCCGCTGGGACGTCCGATCCTCGGCACCACGGCCTCCATCGGCCGCTCGACGCCCGAGGCGCTGGCGGCCTGGCGCGACGTCCTCTACGCGCCCGAAACCCTGGTCGTGAGCGCCGCCGGCGCGGTCGACGAGGACCGGCTCCTGAAGCTCGCCGAACGCGACTTCGGGGCCATGGCGCCGGGCGCGGCGGCGCCCGCGCCCGCCCCGGCCGTGTTCGCCGGCGGCCTGCGGCGGACCGCCAAGAGCCTGGAGCAGGCCAATCTGGTGATCCTGCTGCCGGCGATCGGCGCCACCGATCCCGACTACTTCGCCCTTCGGCTGCTCGCCGAGATCCTGGGCGGCGGCATGGCCTCCCGCCTGTTCCAGGAGGCGCGCGAGAAGCGTGGGCTCGCCTACGCGATCGACGCCTATGCGGAGACCTACGCTGACGCCGGCGTGCTGGGCGTGTTCGCCGGCTGCGCGGCGGCCGACGCCGCCGAGCTCGCGCGGGTCACGGCCGATGAGCTGAAGGGGATGGCCGAGGTGGCCGAGCCGGAGCTCGCGCGCGCCAAGGCGCAGCTCAAGGGCGCGATGTTCATGAGCCGCGAATCGGCGCTCGCCCGCGCCGAGCAGGCCGCCGCCCAGGTGCTGCTGTTCGGCCGGCCGCTCGATCCCGAGGAGATCGCTGCCGATGTGGATGCTGTGACCCCGGCCGACCTCGCCCGCCTCGCGGGCCGGATTTTCGCGCCTCGCCGCGTCGCCATGGCGGTGCTGGGTCCGAAGGCGGCGCTCCCCGCAGCGGAGGCCTTCCAGCGCGCGCTGTTCGGCTAGAGGCTTGACCGCGCGGCGGATTCGGCGACCCTGCGGACAATGGCGCTCTTGGACTGGATCGCCCCGGAGAGCGGGCTCAGGGTGGAAGGCGAAGGCGTGGTGCTGCGCCCGCCGCGGGCCGCCGACTACCAGGACTGGCGCGACCTGCGCGCCGCCTCGCGGGCCTTCCTGCAGCCCTGGGAGCCGACCTGGCCGGCCGACGACCTGAGCCGCGCGGCGTTCCGCCGGCGGCTCGCCGCCTACGCCCGCGACCGGGAGCTTGGCGCGGCCTACGCCTTCTTCGTGCACCGGGCGGCGGACGAGGCGCTGAGCGGCGGCATCACGCTCTCGAACGTGCGCCGCGGCGTCGCCCAGATGGGAACGGTCGGCTACTGGTGCGGCGAGCGTTATGCGCGGCAGGGGCTGACGCTCGCCGCGGTCCGCGCGCTAAGCGATTTCGCCTTCCGCGCGCTCGGCCTGCACCGGCTCGAGGCCGCCTGCATCCCGGAGAACCAGCCGTCGCGCGACCTGCTGCTGAAGGCCGGCTACGCCGAGGAGGGCTACGCCAAGTCTTATCTGAAAATTAACGGCGTTTGGCGAGACCATGTGCTGTTCGGCCAGGTGTCGCCCCTGCGCGGCGTCGAGCGGCCGGACGAAGGGGTGTCGGTCTGACCGGGCGCCCGCCAAGCTGGGCGTACTCTTGGTCACACCGAACGAGCGCTGGTTCTGGGACGCGACGACCGCGCTGGAGGCGCTGGGCGCGGCCGACATCGCGCTCTGGATCTGGGAGCCGGAGAAGGACCGGCTGAAGCTCACCGGCGCCTCGCGGGCGCTGGGGCTCGGCCCGCTGTCGCCGGACTGCTCCTCCGCCGCGCTGCGGGCGCTCGCCTTGCCGCAGGACCGCGCCAACGCCGACGACATCCTGCGGGTGCGCGAACCCGGTTCGGAGGTCGCCGTGCGGCTTCGCCTGCGGGGCGGCGGCGCATGCCTCTGGCGCGGACTGTGGCTGGAGGAGGGCTGCCGGGCGGCCGGCGTGGTGGCCCTGGAGGCCAAGTTCGCGGCGACCGAGACCGACCCGCTGACCGGCCTGATGGACCGGCGCAGCTTCATCGCCCACGCCCGCGAACGGCTGCAGCAGGATGGCCGCCACGAGCTGATCGTCGCCGACCTCGACCGGTTGCGGCGGTTGAACGAGGCGCTGGGACACGAGCGCGCCGACCTGGTGCTGGCGGCGCTGGGCTCGCGCCTGGCGGCCGCGTTCCCGGCGGACGCCCTCCTGGCGCGGATCGGCGAGGACGAGTTCGCCGCGCTGGCGCCCGCCGCCCTGTCGCCAGGTCCGGACGCGCTGCGCCGGGCCCTGGAGCAGCCGTTGCGGGTGGCGGGCTTCGACATCCATCCGACGCTCTCGATCGGGGCGGTGGAGGCAGAAGGCGGAGAGGACGCCGCCGAAGCCGCCGAGCTCCTGCGGCGCGCGGAGCTGGCGGTGGAGAGCGCAAAGAGCCATGGGCGCGGCCACGCGGCCGCCTACGGCCGGACGCTGGAGACCGACGGGCTGTCGCGGCTGGCGCTGGAGGGCGATCTGCGCGGCGCGCTCGGCCGCGGCGAGCTGGTGCCGTTCTACCAGCCGATCGTCAGGCTCTCGACGGGGGCGCTCTCCGGCTTCGAGGCGCTGGTGCGCTGGCGCCATCCGCGACGCGGCCTGCTCACGCCCGAGCAGTTCCTGCCGCTGATCGAGGAGATGGGGCTGATGCGCGAGCTGGGCGCGATGATGATGCGCGCGGCGGCCCGCCAGCTCGCCGAATGGCGCGCCCGCCACCGCGCCGCGGGCGAGATGACCGTGGCGGTGAACCTCTCCACGGGCGAGATCGACCGTCCGCACCTGCTGGAGGATGTCGCCGCCATCCGCGAAGAGACGGGCCTCCCCCCCGGGGCGCTCAAGCTCGAGGTCACCGAGAGCGACGTGATGCGTGACCCGGACCGGGCCGCGGTGGTGCTGGCGGAGCTCCGCAAGGCCGGGGTCGCCCTGGCCCTCGACGACTTCGGCACCGGATTCTCGTCGCTGTCATACCTGACGCGCCTGCCGTTCGACACGCTGAAGGTCGATCGCTACTTCGTGCGCACCATGGCCACGGACGAGGGCTCGGCGAAGATCGTCTCCTCGGTGGTGAAGCTGGGCCGGGACCTGTCGCTGGAGGTGGTGGCTGAAGGCGTCGAGAACGCCGGCATGGCCCGCCAGCTGCTCGCGCTGGGCTGCGACTACGGCCAGGGCTTCGGCTATGCGCCGGCGCTCTCGGCGCAGGAGGCCGAGGTCTATCTCAACGAGAGCTATGTGGATGGGGCTGCGCCGGTGAAGGCGAGCGGCTCGCGGGGCTAGGCCCGGCCGGCGTAGCTCGAGAGCCGATCGGGGTCGACCCCGATCTTGGCCAGCGCGTGGGCCCACTTGTGATCGTAGTCCGGGCCGAAGACCAGGGCGTCATCCGAGTCGCAGGTGAGCCAGACGTTCTCCTTGATCTCCTTCTCGAGCTGGCCGGCGCTCCACCCCGCATATCCAAGCGCCAGGATCGAGCGGCGCGGATGGCGGTTGTGGCTGGCCATCGCTTCCAGGACGTCGCGCGTGGCGGTGAGCGCCAGCCCCGCGCCGACCTCGACGGTGTGCTCGGACCGATAGTCGTCGGTGTGCACCACGAAGCCGCGTTCCCGCTCGACCGGGCCGCCCATCAGCACCAGGTCGGCCGGCACTGTGATGTTCGACTTGATGTCGAGGCGCGCCAGGATGTCGGGCAGCGTCAGGCCCTCGACCGGCCGGTTCACCGCCACGCCCATGGCGTGCTGCGCGTCATGGGCGCAGATCAGGATCAGGGCGCGCTCGAACCGCGGGTCGGAGATTCCCGGCATGGCGATGAGCAGCTGGCCGGCGAAGAAGCCTTGCATCGGCTCCCAATTTGGCGGGGATGATGGCGCTTTCAAGGGCCCGAAGACGCCTGCGCGGTTGCGGCGCGGCCAAGAGGGCTTATGTGGCTGGCTCAAGCATTCCAGGAGGCACGCCCATGACCATCAAAGTCGGCGACAAGCTGCCGAACGTCACCCTCACCCAGGCGACCGCCGAAGGGCCGAAGCCGGTTTCGACCGAAGAGTTCTTCAAGGGCAAGCGGGTGGCGCTGTTCGCGGTGCCAGGCGCGTTTACGCCCACCTGTTCGGCCAAGCACCTGCCGGGCTTCAAGCAGAAGGCCTCCGAGATCCGCAGCAAAGGCGTCGACGTGATCGCCTGCGTCGCCGTGAACGACGCCTTCGTGATGCGCGCGTGGGCCGAGGATCAGGCGATCGGCGAGGACATCGTCATGCTGGCCGACGGCGGCGGCGACTTCACCCGCGCCGTCGGGTTGGAGCTCGACGCCTCGCGCTTCGGCATGGGCAAGCGCTCGCAGCGCTACTCCATGATCGTCGACGACGGAGTGGTGAAGGAGCTGAACATCGAGCAGGGCGGCGAGTTCCGCGTCTCCTCGGCGGAATACATGCTCGAACAGCTGTAGCTTCCGATCAGGTTGCGAACGGGCGGCTCAGGAAACTCGAGCCCTTCAGCCCGAAGCGCCACGGAAGCTCGGCCGCGCGGGTGATGCCGATGCGCAGGCCGGCGACCACGGCCGGCGCGTCGGCAGGGGCCACCAAGCCGAACGGCGGCTCATCCATGGCCAGCCCGTCGTGCGCGCGGCTGATCGCGAGCGCCTGACAAAGCTTGCCCGGCCCCGAGCAGAGTCGGCGCACGTCCCCCAGGCCACGGCGGGCGCGCATGAGCTCGATCCCCTGGGTCGGCTCCAGCGCCCGGATCAGCACCGCGCTGCCGGGTTCAGGCCCGCAGACCAGGTTCAGGCACCAGTGGATCCCATACGAGCGGTAGACGTAGGCGCGGCCCGGGGGGCCGAACATCACCGCGTTGCGAGGCGTCGGCCCGGGGAAGCTGTGCGAGGCCGGATCGGCGCGGTGGTAGGCCTCGGTCTCGACCACCACGCCGCCGACGCCGTCCGACGTGAGCGTCCAGCCGATCAGCGCCCGGGCCGCCTCGACCGGCGGCAGGGCGAAGAGCGCCGCTTGACGGCTCTCCGGACGGGGGCGTGAAATGTCGGCCGACATAGGAAGGATGTGGCATGCCGTACGCCGAGGGCCAAACCATCCACGACGCCGACTCCCACGTGATGGAGCTGCCGGGGACGATCACCGAGTACGTCGATCCCAAGGTCCGCGCCGTGTTCGCCGAGAAGACCGCCAAGAAAAACGCCATCGGCGATTGGGTCGCCCAGGCTCGGGCGCAGCATGACGATCCCGAATTCCGGGCCGGCGACGAGGCGAACCTGCTCCTGCGCAAGAACTACCAGGCGCTGGGCGCCTTCCGCAAAGACGACCGGCCGCGCACGCTCGACCTGCTGGGCTTCGCGAGCCAGCTGGTGTTCACCACCGCCGCGCTCGGCAACTACGGGCTGGAGGAGGCCGGCGACGTCGACCTCGCCGTCGAGGCGGCGCGCGCCCACAACCGCATGATGGCCGACTTCTGTTCGGTGGACCGCCGCCTGCTGGCGACCGGCTATGCGCCGCTGATCGACCGTCAGCGTGCGCCGGAGATCGCCCGCGAGGCGATCGAGCTCGGCTGCAAGGGCGTGATCATTCCCTCGCGTCATCCGCCGGGTTTCTCGCCGAGCCACATCGAGCTCGATCCGCTCTGGGCGCTGATGCAGGAGGCGGGCCTGCCGATCCTGTTCCACGTCGGCGGCGAGAAGAAGATGGACAAGGATTACCTGGAGAACGGCCTGCCTTTCGTGCGCGACTTCCACGGCGGGGCGGAGAACTTCACCTCGCTCACCTTCATGGCGATCCCGCTGTCGGTCTGGCAGACGCTTTCAGCGCTGGTGATCGACGGGGTGTTCGATCGCTTCCCGAGGCTGAAGTTCGGCGCGATCGAGCTCGGCGCCTCGTGGCTGCCCAGCCTGATGAAGTTCATGGATTCCGGCGCTGCGGCGTTCGGCAAGGAGGAGCGGCTGCAGAAGCTCTCCAGCCGGCCCTCGGAAATCCTGCGCCGGCAGCTCAGGGTCACGCCGTATCCTCACGAGGACGCCCGCTGGATCATCGAGAACTCGGGCGATGAGATGTGCCTGTTCTCCTCCGATTTCCCGCACGTCGAGGGCGGCCGCAATCCCCTGAAACGGTTCGGCGACAGCCTGCAGGGGCTGCCGGAGCCGGCGAAGCGCCGCTTCTACCGCGACAACTTCATCGACCTGATGGGCGCCGGACTCGATCCTGCGCTGCACGACCTGCCGGAACTGGCCGCGGCCTGAGCCAAGGCCTCAGCCGGTCAGCGCCTCGGCCGCTGTCGCCTCCAGGTCCTCCGCCCCGTCCATGAGCCCGTCGGCCAGCGCCGGCGCCTGGGCCAGCACCTGGCTGGCGTAAAGGCGGGCAAGCGCGGCCTTGCCCTTGAGCCAGGGGTCCGGCGATCCGGCGGCGGCGAGCGCCTGGCGGCCGAGCATCCAGCCGCCGATCACGTCGCCGGCGAGCTTCAAGTACGGCGTGGCGGCGGCGAGCGCGTCCGGGCCCCGATGGGCCAACAGCCAGTCGGTGGCGTGCTCCAGCGCCGCCGCGCCCTGGGCGAGCCGCCGGCCGAGCTTGGCGAGCTCCTCCGTGTCGGTGAGCGTCTGGGCGGTGAGCAGCATCTCGGCGCAGAGCTCGCGGACCACCGCGCCGTCGGCCATCGGCGCCTTGCGGCCAACCAGGTCGTTGGCCTGGATGCCGTTGGCGCCCTCGTAGATCGGCGCGATGCGGGCGTCGCGATAGTGCTGGGCCGCGCCGGTCTCCTCGATAAAGCCCATGCCGCCGTGCACCTGGACGCCCAGCGAGGCGACCTCGACGCCGACGTCCGTCGACCAGGCCTTGGCGATGGGCGTGAGCAGCTCCTGGCGCGCGCCGGCGGCCGCGCGCTCCTCCTGCGTCTCCGCCAGCCGTGCGAGGTCGGCGAGCACGCCGGTGGTCAGGCAGATCGCCCGCGCCGCCTCGATCTTGGCCTTCATCAGCATCAGCGTGCGGCGCACGTCCGGGTGGGCGTAGATCGGGGCGGGATAGTCGCCGGACCACACCGCGCGGCCCTGGCGGCGTTCCTGGGCGAAGGCCAGCGCCTGCTGGAATGCGCGCTCGGCGATCGCCACGCCCTGCACCCCCACCTGCAGGCGCGCGGCGTTCATCATGACGAACATGTGCGGCAGGCCCTGGCCGAGCTCGCCGACCAGTTCGGCGCGCGCCCCTTCGTAGAGCATGACGCAGGTGGGCGAGCCGTGGATGCCGAGCTTGTGCTCGATGGAGGCCGGGCGCAGGTCGTTCGGGCCGCCCAGCGAGCCGTCCTCGTTGACCAGACGCTTGCTGGCGAGGAACAGGCTGATCCCCTTGACGCCCGGTGGCGCATCCGGCGTACGGGCGAGCACCAGGTGGCAGATGTTGTCGGCGACGTCGTGGTCGCCCCAGGTGATGAAGATCTTCTGGCCGGTGAGGCGGAAGCCGCCGGCGCCGTCGGGCTCGGCGCGGGTGGTGAGCGCCGCGAGATCCGATCCCGCCTGCGGCTCGGTGAGATTCATGGTACCCGTCCACTCGCCCGAGACCAGCCTCGGTAGGACGAGCCGCTTCTGACGCTCCGTGCCGTGCTGGCTGAGCGCCTCGATGGCGGCCTGGGTCAGCATCGGGCAGAGGCCGAAGGCCATGTTCGCGGCGTGCACCATCTCGAATACGGCGAGCTCCAGCGCCTTGGGGAGGCCCTGGCCGCCGAACCCCGGGTCGGCCGACAGGGAGTTCCAGCCGCCCGCGGCGAAGGCCCTGTAGGCTTCGGCGAAGCCCGGCGCGGCCGTCACTCGGCCGTTCTCATAGCGAGCGCCTTCGATGTCGCCACGGCGATTGAGCGGGGCGAGCTCAGCCTCGACGAACCCGCCGGCGGCCTGCAGCACCGCCCTGACGGTGTCGGCGTCGAGGTCCGGGAAGACGCGGGCGAGCAGGGCGGGGTGGCCGACCGTCTGCAGCGCGAAAGCGAGGTCGCGGACCGGCGCGCGGAAGGACATCTGGTCGGGCTCCCGTGATAGGACGGCCGCCCTTCTAGTCCGAGGCCGCGGGGTCAGGGAATAAGCGACATCGGGGCGCCGTCTTTAAGCCAAGCTTGGGAACCAAGCTCATTGGCCACCATCTGATGGGCAGAGCGGAAGGACCCGCCATGATACGAACCGCGGCTGCTGTCGTGACGCTCAGCCTGACCCTGGTGGGCGCCGCCGCCGCCAAACCGGTGAGCCGCGACCCGGCGAAGGTCCCGGCCGGCGCCTATGTGCTGGACAAGCCGCACGCCAGCCTGATCGCCAAGATCGCCCACCTGGGCGGCTTCTCGTGGCTGACCATGCGCTTCGACAGGCTGGACGGCTCGTTCACCTACGATCCCGCCAACTGGCGCGCGACAAAGCTCAGCTTCAGGGTCGATCCTGCCTCGGTGGACACCGGCTCGCCCGGCTTCAACAAGCAGATCGCCGGCTATTTCGACGTCGGCAAGTATCCGACGATCACCTTCGTTTCGACGGGGATCACCGGCGGGGAGAACGGCGAAGGGGTGGTGAACGGCGATCTGACCTTCCACGGCGTCACCAAGCCGGTGGCGCTCAAGGTGAGGTTCAATGGCGTGGGCCCCGGCCTGCTCGGCGCAGGCACCCGCGTGGGCTTCTCGGGGACGACGCAAATCAACCGCACCGAGTTCGATGAGCGCGCGGTGCGCCAGTTCGCCGGCGACGACGTCGATCTCAGCTTCGAGGTCGAGTTTGCGAAGAAGTAGTCCCCCATGACCACCGCAGTCGCTCGCGAACCGGCCGCCGCCGCGAGCGGCCGCTACTCGGCCGTCGCCGTCCTGCTGCACTGGCTGATCGCGGCCGGCATCGTGCTGCAGGTGACGCTCTCCTACCGGATGGGCGGGCCGCCGACGCCGACCAGCTTCGCGGTGACCCAGCTGCACAAGTCGGTCGGGATCACCATTCTGCTCCTCAGCCTCGTCCGCATCGCCTGGCGGCTGATGAACCGGCCGCCGCCGATGCCGCAGACCATGGCCCGCTGGGAGCGAGAGCTCGCGCGCGTGGTGCACGTGGGCTTCTACGTGATCATGATCGGCATGCCGCTGACCGGCTGGGTCATGGTCTCGGCGAGCCGGATCGCAGTCCCGACGCTGCTCTACGGCGCGATTCCGTGGCCGAGCTTTCCGGGCCTGTCGGACCTTGCGCCGGGCGCGAAGCGGATGTGGCGCGACGCCGGCGAGACCAGCCACGTCGTGCTGTCCAAGTTCATCTACGTGCTGCTCGCTCTGCATGTCGCCGGCGCCCTCAAGCATCAGCTGTTCAGCCGCGACGAGCCGGTGCTCGCGCGCATGGCGCCGGGCGCGATCACCGGGCGCTGGTTCGAACTCCGGCTGATCGCCATCGCGGCCGCCTTCTTCGGCGTGATCGCCTTCGGCTGGCTGGTCACGCCGCCGCGGCCTGGCATGGCCGCCACGCCGGCCCCCGTCGCTCAGAAAAGGGCCGTCCGTCCGCAGGCGGACGCCGCAACGCAAGCGGCCGCGCCCCTGGCCGCCGCTGCGCCCGGGCCGCCAGGTCGGGCCGCCGCTCCAGCTCCGGCCGCCGCTCCGGCGCGTTGGATCGTCCAGCCGGGCTCGACGCTCGGATTCCAGACCGCCTGGAGCGGCCAGCCGCTCAGCGGCCGGTTCGACAAGTGGAAGGCCGACATCCTGTTCAGCCCGGACGCGCTCGACCGCTCGCGGCTCAGCGTCACCATCGACGTGGGCTCGGTGAACACCGGCGACCAGCAGAGGGACGCCTCGTTGCCGAGCGACGACTGGTTCGACGCGACGGCGCATCCGCAGGCGACCTTCACCGCGAGCCGTTTCTCGAAGTCCGGCGCCGATCGTTACGTGGCGCACGGCCGGCTTTCGCTGCGCGGCGTGAGCCGGCCCGTCGACCTGCCGTTTCGTCTGCACATCACCGGCGACAAGGCCGAGGCGAGCGGTGTAACCAGCCTGGACCGGACCGCGTTCGGCGTAGGCCAGGGCGAGTGGAAGCAGACCGATCAGATCCCGGCGAAGGTGACGGTGAGCGTGCATCTGACGGCGAAGCGCGGCTAGTCCACGCGGTCGCCGCGCTTCGGGCCGGCGGGCTGGTCATCGTACCGACCGAGACGGTTTACGGCCTGGCGGCCGATGCGGCGAATGCGCGGGCCGTGGCGGCGCTCTACGAGGCCAAGGGCCGGCCGAGGTTCAATCCGCTCATCGCGCACGTCGCCGACGTGGCGGCGGCGCGCCGTCTCGCGCGCTTCGATGCGCGCGCCGAGGCGCTGGCCGCGCGCTTCTGGCCCGGGCCGCTGACGCTCGTCCTGCCGGTCGCCGATTCCGCCGCGGTCTGCGACCTCGCCCGCGCAGGACTCGACACGGTGGCGGTCCGCGCGCCCAGCCATCCCTTGACCCGCCGGCTGCTGGCGATGTTCGGCGCCCCGCTGGTCGCGCCGTCCGCCAATCGGTCGGGCCGGCCCAGTCCCACGACGTTCGCCGACGCCTGCGAGGAGACCGGCGCGGCCGCGGCCGAGGCGCTCGACGGGGGGGCCTGCGAGATCGGTCTGGAGTCGACAGTCGTCGGGCTCGTCGATGTCCCGCGTCTGTTGCGCCCAGGCGCGGTCACGCGGACCGAGATCGAGGCGACGACGGGGCCGCTCGCAGAAGCCGAGGCGGACGCCAGGCGCTCGCCGGGCCGGCTGGCGCGCCACTATTCGCCCGACCTCCCGCTGCGGCTGAATGCGGCGCAGCCCGAGCCCGGAGAAGCCTATCTCGCCTTCGGCCCGGCGCCTGCGGGCCAGAGGGTGTTGAGCCTCAGCACCTCGCGCGACCTGAGGGAAGCCGCCGCCAATCTGTTCAGCTGCCTGCGCGCCGCCGACCGCTCCGGGGCCTCGGGCATCGCCGTCGCCGCCATCCCGCAGACAGGCCTCGGCGAGGCGATCAACGACCGGCTGCGCCGGGCGGCAGGCTTTGTTGGCTGAGCCGCAGGCGGTAAGCTCGCGCCATGACCGCCCCCGTCCCCGCCGACGTGCTGTCGCGCCTGAAGGCTGTGCTGGGCGAAGGCGGCTGGAGCCAGGATCCGGAGCGGCTGGCGCCCAAGCTCATCGAGTGGCGCGACCGCTGGAGCGGGACGACGCCCCTCCTCGCCCTGCCCAGGACCACCGAGGATGTGGCCGCGGTGGTCGGCGTCTGCTTCGAAGCGGGGGTGGCGATCACCCCCCAGGGCGGCAACACCGGCCTGGTCGGCGGCCAGATCCCGCAGGGCGAGGTGCTGCTCTCCACGGAGCGGCTGAACCGCCTGCGCGACCTCGACGCCTTCGACGACGTGCTGGTCGCCGAGGCTGGCGTCACGCTGGCCGAGGTGCACGAGGCGGCGGCCGGGGCGAAGCGGCGCTTCCCGCTGGGACTCGCCTCGGAAGGATCGGCGACCGTCGGCGGCTTCGTCTCGACGAACGCCGGCGGCACGCAGGTGCTGCGCTACGGCATGGCCCGCAACCTGGTGCTGGGGCTGGAGGCCGTGCTGCCGAACGGCGAGGTCTGGAACGGGCTCAAGCGCCTCAGGAAGGACAACACCGGCTATGACCTGAAGCAGCTCCTGATCGGAGCGGAAGGGACATTGGGCGTGGTGACGGCCGCGGCTCTGAAGCTGTTTCCGGAGATGGCCTCGCGCGCCGCCGCCCTGGCCGGCGTGCCGACGCCTGCGGCCGCGATCGAGCTGCTGGCGCGCGCCAAGGCGGAGACCGGCGGGGCGGTCGAGGCTTTCGAGCTGATGGGCCGCCTGGGGTTCGAGTTCGTGATGCGCAACATCGCGGGCGCCCGCGATCCGTTCGCAGAGCCGCACCCCTGGTACGTTCTTGCGGAGTTCGCCTCCGGCGAGGCGGGCTCGGCGGAGGCGGCCATGGAGCGGTTCCTGGCCGCCGGACTGGACGCGGGTCTGATCGAGGACGCGGTGGTCGCCCAGACGGAGGCGCAGGCCAAGGCGCTGTGGGCGATCCGCGAGAACCAGTCGCCGGCCCAGAAGCCCGAAGGCGCCACCTGGAAGCACGACGTCTCGGTGCCGGTGAGCCAGGTGGCGCGCTTCCTGGAGCGCGCGACGGCCGCGATGCAGGCCTTCAGTCCCGGCGCGCGGATCGCCGCTTTCGGACACATGGGCGACGGCAACATCCACTATGACGTGCTGCGGCCGGACGGCGGGTCGGACGCGGAGCACGCCGCCAGGCGGGACGAGGGCAGCCGCATCGTCCACGACATCGTGGCCGAGCTCGGCGGCTCGATCTCGGCGGAGCATGGCCTGGGCGCGATGAAGACTTCCGAGGCCTTGCGCTACAAGAGCCCGGTCGAGGTGCAGGCGATGCGCGCCATCCGCAGGGCGCTCGATCCCAAGCGGATCATGAACCCGCGGGTGTTGTTCTAGATGGCCGCGCTGACCCGGCGGGCGCTCGCAGGCGCCGGCGCGGCCCTGGTCTTGGCGCCGGTTGCCTGGGCCGAGGACGAGATCGTCCTGGTCGAGACCGCCCGGCTCGATGACGGCCTGCGGCTGGCCTACGTCGAGCGCGGCGCGGGGCCGCCGGTCATCTTCGTGCACGGGTCGCTCAGCGACTACAGCTACTGGGACGACCAGCTGCCGGCCTTCGCCGGGACGCGCCGCGCCATCGCCTACAGCCGCCGCTACAACTGGCCGAACCGCAACACCGCCGGAGCGGGCTATTCGGCGGTCGCCGACGCGCTGGACCTGGCGAGCATGATCGAGCTCCTCTGCGACGGCCCGGCGCATGTCGTGGGGCATTCCTATGGCGCGCTGGCCGCGCTGATCCTGGCGACTCGCCGGCCGGAGCTGATACGCACGATGGTGCTTGCCGAGCCCCCGGCGGTCAGCCTGCTCGCCCACGCGCCCGCGCCGCTGGCGGCCTCCGGCAGGGCCATGCTGGCCGACATTCAGACGCGGATGGTGGCGCCCATGCGCGCAGCCTTCCTGAAGGGTGAACGAGAGGCGGGCGTGGCCGCGTTCATCGACTACTGCGCGGGCGATCCACAGCGCTGGACCAAGATGTCGCCGCAGTCCCGCGCCGAGATCCTGAAGGACGCCCACGAGTGGGACGTGATGCTGACGGCGGGCGAGCTGTTCCCGGAAGTCGCGCCAGAGGCCGTGCGAGCCATTCGCACGCCCACCCTGCTGCTCTCGGGCGGCAGGTCCTATCCGTTCCTGGCCGTGATCGACGAGACGCTGGCGAGCCTGCTGCCGAATGCGCGCCGGATCGTCTTCGAGACCGCCACGCACCAGATGTGGCTCGAGCAGCCGGAAGCCTGCCGCCGCGCGACCCTGGAGCTGCAGAACCGCGCGTGAGGCGCTTGGCTTTGGACGCGGCTTGGAACAAAGCTTGCGGCCGATGCTGATTGTCCTTTCGCCCGCCAAGGCGCTCGACTTCACCGCGCCGCCCGCCGCCGCCCCGCTCACCCAGCCGGAGCTCGCGGAGCAGACCGCCGAGCTCGCCAAGACCACGCGCCGGCTGACCGCCCGCGACCTTAAGCGGCTGATGTGGCTGTCGGACAATCTGGCGAAGCTCAACCGCGAGCGGTTCCAGGCCTTCGATCCGGACTCCGAAGAGGGCCTGCAGGCGGCCTTCGCCTTCAATGGCGACGTCTACATGAGGTTGAAAGCCCGCGAGCTGGACCGCAAGGCGCTGGCCTGGGCGCAGGACCACGTTCGCATCCTTTCGGGCTTCTACGGCGTGCTCCGCCCGCTCGACGCCATCCAGCCCTATCGCCTGGAGATGGGCACGCGCCTGAAGACCCGCCGGGGCCATAGCCTTTACGACTTCTGGGGCGGCCGGATCTCCCAGGCGCTCAACGAGGCCGCACACGGGCACAAAGACCGGACGCTGGTGAACTGCGCGAGCAGCGAGTATTTCGCCGCCGTCGACCGCGCGGCGCTGAAGCTGCCGGTGGTGAGCTGTCGGTTCCTGGAAGAGAAGGATGGCCAGGCGCGGATGATCTCCTTCTTCGCCAAGAAGGCGCGCGGCCTCCTGGCGCGCTGGGCGATCGATCACCGCATCGAGCGCGCCGCCGACCTCAGGGGTTTCGATTCCGAGGGCTATCGTCTGGTGAAGGACCTGTCCTCGGACGAGGAGCTCACCTTCTCGCGGCCGCAGCCCCCGCCTGTGGCGCAGCTGCGTCAGGCGGCGGCTGGCGCTTGACGGCCCGCTTCGATCCGGGCCCTTTGCCCTTCCAACGAGCGTTTGAAATTCCGCGAGGGAGCCTCAGGGCATGGCATACAAGCCGTTCGATCTGACCGGGAAGGTGGCGCTGGTCACCGGCGGCAACTCAGGCATCGGGCTCGGCATGGCCGAGGCCCTCGCACAGGCCGGCGCGGACGTGGCCATCTGGGGGACCAACGAGGCCAAGAACGCCGCCGCGACCGAGCAGCTGAAGGCCCACGGGCGAAACGTGCTCGCGCAGAAGGTCGATGTCGCCGACGAGCGGCAGGTCGCCGATGGGATGCGCGAGGCGGTCGCCAAGCTGGGCCGCGTCGATACGGTGATCGCCAACGCGGGCGTCGGCGGCGGCGCGCGTTCGTTCGCGGAGTTCTCGACGGACACCTATCGCCGGGTGCTCTCGGTCAACCTCGACGGCGTGTTCTTCACCTTCCGCGAGGCCTGCAAGCACATGGTGGAGCGAGCGGAGAAGGGCGACCGTGGCGGCTCGCTCGTGGTCACCTCCTCGCTGTCGGCGATCGACGGCGCGGCGCGCAACGAGGCCTACGCCTCCACCAAGGGCGCGGTGATCTCGATGATCCGGGCGATCGCGGTCGAGCATGCGCGATACGGCGTGCGGGCCAACGCCGTGCTGCCCGGCTGGATCGCCACCGACATGACGCAGGGCGCGCAGGGCAACGAGAAGTTCACCGAGCAGGTGATCCGTCGCGTGCCGTTCCGGCGCTGGGGCGAGCCCGAGGACTTCGGCGGCATCGCCGTCTACCTGGCCTCCGACGCGTCGAGTTTCCACACCGGCGACAGCTTCCTGATCGACGGCGGCTACGCGATTTTCTGACTGACCTCGCGTCACGGTTCCCTTGGACGCGGGCCTTTGACATCCTGGCGAAAACCGGAGGACGGCCGATGTCCCTGCGCACCCCGCTCTGCGATCTCCTGGGCGTGAAGCATCCGATCATGCTGGCCGGCATGGGCGGCGTGTCCTACGCGGAGCTCGCCGCCGCAGTCTCGAACGCCGGCGGCTACGGGGTGCTCGGCATGGCGGGCCGCGGCCCCGACTTCATCCGTGAGCAGATGCGCACCGTGCGCAAGCTCACCGACAAGCCGTTCGGCGTCGACCTGCTGGCCGCCTCGCCCGACAGCCTGCTCGCGAGCGTCGACGTGATCATCGAGGAGGGCGCCTCGTCGTTCGTGGCGGGGTTGGGCGTGCCCATGCCGATCCTGGAGAAGCTGAAGACCGCCGGCCTGAAGGTGATGGTGGTCTGCGGGGCGGTGAAGCACGCCGTGAAGGCCGAGCAGGCCGGCTGCGATGCGGTGATCTGCCAGGGCGGCGAGGGCGGCGGGCATACCGGTCTGGTCGGCACCATGCCGCTGGTGGCCCAGGCGGTGGAGACGGTGAAGGTGCCGGTGGTCGCGGCCGGCGGCCTCTACGACGGGCGGGGGCTCGCGGCGGCGCTCTGCCTCGGCGCGGTGGGCGTCTGGATGGGCACCCGCTTCATCGCCAGCCAGGAAGCCCACGCCGGCCAGATGTACCGTGACGTGATCCTCGAGGCGTCCGACGAGGATACGGTCAGGACCCGCTGCTACTCCGGCAAGCCGATGCGGGTGAAGAAGAACCCCTATGTCGAGGACTGGGAGCGCCGGCCGGCCGACATCCAGCCGTTCCCGCAGCAGGCGATGCTGTCGTCACGCGCCGGCGTCATGGGCGGCATCAGCGGCCAGGTCGAGGGGTTGGATGCGGACAGCTCGGCGTTCGCCATGGGCCAGTCGGCCGGCGGCATCCACGACGTGGTCCCGGCCGGCGAGATCGTGCGGCGGATCCTCAGCGAGGCCGAGGCCGCCCTCGACAAGGCGCAGGCTTTCCGCGTGCGCGCGCCGCAGCCTGCCTGAGCTCAGGGGGCTGCCGCGAGGTACGCGACGGGGTTCTTCGAGAAGTTCGTGAAGTCGCCGATGCAGCCCTGCCAGGCCGCCAGCGCCGTGACCGCGTGGGCGCGCGTGTCGTCGGGATAAAGCAGGAGCGACATGGTCACATGCGCCTTGCCGGCCTTGTCCATGTAGCCGCGGCACAGGGCGGAGGCCTGGTTGTAGCCGTTGAGCTGGGCCATCGAAGGCGAGCCTTGCGACTGGGTGTCGAACAGCACCGCCTTGCAGCCCTTGCCGACCGCGTCGCACTGGGCGAACTGGGCCGAGAAGTTGGCGGCCGGAGAGGTCACGCTGACCAGCACCGCGTCGGAGTCGCGCTTGGCGATCTGCGCCTTCGCGCCCGCGCCGCTGAGCAGGCTGACCAGGTTCGCGGGGTCGCCGGTGTCGAAGCCCCCGGATGAGGCGACGCGCGGCCGGAGCGCGGCGGCTTTCGGCGCGGTCGGCGGCTTCGCGGTCGGCTTCGCAGAGGGTTTGGCGAGTGTGGCCGGCGCGAGCACGGCGAGTGCGAGGGCGATCGGGACGGTCTT
Organism: Phenylobacterium sp.; assembly: GCF_025934275.1. Taxonomy (GTDB): domain Bacteria; phylum Pseudomonadota; class Alphaproteobacteria; order Caulobacterales; family Caulobacteraceae; genus Phenylobacterium. Next base: position 9,141 of record NZ_JAICYI010000042.1, on the reverse strand, counting down.
GCGGATCATCACGCCGCGTTAGCAGCCCGATGACTTTGGCGCGAGCGTGACCGTCCGGCTTGCGTAGCGTGAGCTTGTTCAGGGTGAACGCGATCAAACGGTAGAGTTGCGTTGTTTCGGTTCCTAAGCCCTTGTAACTGCGCCAAAGTTCGGCCGATATTGTGGCCCAACTTGACCCCGCGCTGATCGCGGGGCTTATGTGCGCCGCAAAGGATTCCACCCAGGAGAACTTCCGACTATGAGGCCAAAGGTATTGGGGCTGGCCGCGGCCCTGCTCGTCGCGGCGCTGGCGCCAGCGACGGTGATCTCGGCGCCCAAGGACGCGCCGAAGGTGAGCGCCGCCGAACGCAAGCAGGGCATGGCCGAGGCGCCGGCGCTGGTCCAGGCCGCGGGCCTGAACTGCCAGGTGAGCGACGCCCGCTTCGTCGGCAAGACCGCCGAGGACAAGAAGGCCGGCAAGCCCGCGATGAGCTTCTACGAGGTGGCCTGCCAGCCGGGGCAGATGGGCTACGTCCTGCAGGCCGCGATGGGCGGCGCGCCGGAGGCCTACAGCTGCATCGAGGCGGACACGCCGCCTGATCCCAGCAAGCCGCCGCCGCTGCCTTGCCTCCTGCCGGGCAACAGCGACCCGAAGGCGGTGGTCGGCGCAGCGGTCGCCAAGGCCGGGGCGCAGTGCACCCCGACCCAGGCGCGCGGCATCGGCCACACCAAGACCCAGAGCTACTTCGAGGTCGCCTGCCAGGAGGGCACGGGCTACGTGGTCATCGGCTCCGCGCCGTTCGACGCCAGCAAGCCCGTCCAGGCGCAGAATTGCCTGAACTTCGACGAGGCCGGCGGCAACATCAAGTGCACCCTCACCGACCGGACGGCCCGGCTCGGCGTCATCGACCGCTACGTCCAGGCGGCGAAGAACAACTGCGTCGTGAAGGACCGCCGCTTCGTGGGCACCGCTCAGGACGGGGCGGACTACTACGAGACCTCCTGCCAGGACGGCAAGGGCTACGTGTACAAGGTCGCCAAGGGCGCGCTCGCCCAGAGCTGGGACTGCGCGCACGCGGTCAACATCCTGGGCGGCTGCCAGCTCACCGACAGCCGTCGGGCGGAGTCGGACGAGGCGGCGCTCTACACCAAGCTCGCCAAGAACTCCGGCTCCAGCTGCCAGGTGACCAAGTACGCCGAGTTCCCGATGAAGGGTAACGACGAGGCGGTCGAGCTGCTCTGCGCCAACGGCGAGAGCGCGGTGGGCCTGTTCCCGCCGACCGGCAAGGGCCAGGTGCTGGACTGCGGCCGCGCGCTGGCCGCCGGCTACAAGTGCAGCCTCGGCAAGCCGAACTACGCGGGCCTCACCGAGGATCTGCGCAAGTTCAACCAGAAGACCTGCACGGTCTCCAACGCCAGGCTGGCGGCCAAGACCCAGAAGGGCACCATCCTCGTGGAGGTGGCCTGCTCCGACGGGCTGCCCGGCTACATGATCGAGTACAACACGGCCCCGACGGTCGCGGCCGTGGCGGCGACGGGCTGCCGGTTCACCGGCGGCTGCCAGCTGCCCGGCAACAAGACGAGCTGAGCCAAGCTTCGGATTGTCAAAGACCGAGGCCCGCGGGTTCGCCCGCGGGCCTTTCTGCTAGATCGCCGCCTCGATGAACGTCGGGCCGCGCTGCGCCATGGCGCCGGCGAAGGCGGTCTCGAACGACTCGGCGGTGTCGCAGCGGACGGCCGGGAGCCCGAGCCCCTTGGCGAGCGAGGTCCAGTCGATGGCCGGATCGCCGAGCTCGAGCAGCTTGGCGGCCTGCGGCCCGGCCTGGCCCGCGCCGGTGCGCATCATCTCGATGTTGAGGATGCGGTAGGTGTTGTTGGCGAACACCACGGCGGTGACGTCGAGGTTCTCGCGCGCCATGGTCCAGAGCGCCTGCACCGTGTACATCGCCGCCCCGTCGCCGTTCAGCGACACCACCTTGCGGTCAGGACAGGCGACGGCGGCGCCCACCGCGAGCGGCAGGCCCGCCCCGATCGCCCCGCCGGTCAGCGCCAGCACCTCGTGCGGCGCGGCGGTCATCGCCGGCACCGCGATCCCGCCGCCGGAGGTGACGGAGTCGTCGCAGACGATGGCGCCTTCCGGCAGGTGGCGGGCGAAGGAGATCCCGGCGAGCTGCGGGCTCAAGGGTCCCGAGGGCGCGGCGTCCGGCTTCGACAGCGGCTGGGCAGGGCCTTGCTTCGGCGCGCCAAGCGCGTCGGCGAGCGCGGCGAGGGCCGCGACCGCATCCTCCGCGCGGTCGGCGAGCGAAAGCGTCCGGCAGCCCTCGGGCACCAGCACGCTCGGCCGGTTCGGATAGGCGAAGAAGGCGACCGGCTGGGTGGCGCCGGCGTAGACCATCAGGTCGACGCCCTCGAGCTCGGCGAGCGCCGCCTCGCCGAAGTACTGCATCCGGCGCGGCGCGTAGTGGCCGGCGCCGCGCGGCTGGCGGGCGACGAAGGTGTCGGCGAACACCTGGACGCCGACCGCCTGCAGGCGCGCCGCCTCTTTCAGGCCATCGGCGCGGCAGGCCTGGCCGCCGATCAGCACGACGGGCTTCTTCGCCGCCCTGACGGCGCGGGCCGCGGACTCGACGGCGTCGCCCTTGGGGGCGGGGCGCGCGGGCTTCTGGGCCATGACCGGCGCGCTCCTGGTCTCCAGCCAGGCCGAGTCGGCCGGCAGGATCAGGGCGACGGGCCCGCAGGGCGGCGTCAGGCTCGCGGCCACCGCCTCGGCGGCCATGCCGGCCACCTCGTCGGGGCTCTCCACGGACCTGGCCCACAGCGAGTTGGGCTTCACCAGGGTGGCGATGTCCGAGTTGAGCGGCGCGTCGTACCGGCGGTGGTAGGTGGCGTGGTCGCCGATCACGTTGACGATCGGGGTGAAGGCGCGCCGGGCGTTGTGCAGGTTGGCGATCCCGTTGCCGTAGCCGGGTCCGAGGTGCAGCAGGGTGCAGGCCGGCCGTTCGGCCATGCGGCCGTAGCCGTCGGCCGCGCCGGTGGCGACGCCCTCGAACAGGCAGAGCACCGGCCGCATCTGCGGATTGCGGTCGAGCGCGGAGACGAACTGCATCTCCGAAGTGCCGGGGTTGGCGAAGCAGGCGGTCACCTCGTTGGCGACGAAGGTGGCGATCAGGGCGTCGGCGCCGTTCATGGGATCGGGAACTCCATCACCTCGTGTGGACAGGGATCGGCGAAGAGGCGGGCCACGGCCGGCGCGCGCAGCCGCCGCGCGAGCGCCTGGGCGATGTAGCCCTTGTCGGTGATCTCGCCGTGAGCGGCGTCGGGGCCGTCCGGCAGCAGCAGGGCGCGTGCGATGCGCGAGCCGGCGCCCTGCGCTGCGGCGTTGAAGCGGGCGAGCCCGTCGCGGACCGCGGCCTCGACCTCGGCGCGCGGCCGGCCGGGGCTGGGGTAGAGCAGCAGGCCCACGCCCCCCTCGCCCTCGCCGCAGACCACCGCGTCGGTGACCAGAGGCCCGATCGCGCCGATCGCGCGGATGCGCAGCTCACCCACGCCCACGAAGGTCCCGCTGGCCAGCTTGAAGTTCTCCGACAGCCGGCCGTCGAAGATCATGCCCTTGGCCGGATCGGCCGGGTCGACGAAGCGGGCGGCGTCGCCCAACGCGTAGAAGCCCTCCGCGTCGAAGGCGCGCTCGGAGAGATCGGGGCGACCGAGGTAGCCCGGCGAGACCTGCGGGCCCTTCACCCGGAAGTCGAGCTTGCCGGCCTCCGGGACCAGGCGGACCGAGGCGCCCGGGACCGGCAGGCCGATCATGCCCATGCGGTCGTTCAGCCAGTGGACGTTGCAGGCGGTCGGGCCGGTCTCGGTCGCGCCATAGCCGGAGCCGAAGCTGATCTTCTCGCCGACCGTGCGGATCGCTGCCGCCTGGATGCGGTCGGCGACGGTCTGGCCGAGCGCCGCGCCGCCGTACTGCAGCAGGCGCACGCGGGCGAAGAAGCGGCGGGCGAGCGCTTCGTCGCGCTCCAGCTCGTCGGCGAACAGCATCCAGCCGGCCGGCACCATGTTCTGGTAGGTGGGCGAGATCTCCGTCAGGTTCCGCACCGTCTCGCCGAACCGGCCGGCGACCGGCTGGCCGGCGTCGATGTAGAGCGTGCCGCCGCGGTGGGTCGTGTAGTGCAGGATGGAGTTGCCGCCGAGGCTATGGCTCCAGGGCGCCGAATGGACCAGCACCGGCGGCTCGGGATCGTCGAAGCAGGCGGCGATCTGGGCGGAGTTCAGCGACACCGTGCGGTGGGTGCAGATCACCGCCTTCGGAAGCCCCGTCGAGCCGGAAGTGAGCAGGTACTTGGCGTGGTCCTCAGGGCTTGCGGTGGGCTCGGCGGGCTGGGCGCGGAACAGCCGCTCCAGGGGGATGTCGCCGGGGCGGGGGTTGCGGCCGGCGATCACCGGCAGGCCGGCCAGCGCTTCGCAGGCGAGCCCGTCGGCGAAGCGGGCGGCGTCCTCCACATAGACGGCCGCGGGCCGCAGCACCTCGCAGGCGTGGGTGAGGCGCGCGAGGTTCGCGCCCTTGAGCCCATACTGCGCCGAGACCGGGGCGGCCGGCATGGCCTGGCTCATCGCCGCGTACTTGATCAGCGCATGGGCGATGGCGTTGGCCGAGAGGATCAAGAGCGGGCGCTCGGAGATGAGCCCCGCTTCGGCGAGGCCGCCGGCCAGCGCGCGGACGCGCTCGCAGCCCTCGGCGTAACCGATCGTGCGCCAGCCCACGCCGGCGCGCTCGGCGAGCCAGGGGCGCGCGGGCGCGGCCTCGGCCCAGTGCGCCAGGGCCGCGGTCATGGTCTGGAAGCGGGTCTCGTAAGGCCGCGGGTTGGTCAGCACCAGCTCGCCGCCCGGCCGGTGCTCGACCTCGAGCGCGCGCGGCGCATAGCGGGCGTCGCGGAACGGCGCGGTCAGGAGCGAGGTCTCGGCGTCCATCGAGGACGCTTATTCCAAGCGACGCGGGGAAAGGAAAGGCCGCTCAGCCGTAGCCGCGGAACGGATGGTCGGGGAGCAACGCCCCGCCCGGTCGCGGGGACGGGCCGGGATCGGGTTGCAGAGCGGGGGGCGGCGCATCTGCGGCCGGCGGCGAGGCGGGCGGCTGGTAGCCGATCGCCGCGCACAGGCGCGCGAGCTGGCCCGCCAGGTCCTGGGCGAGGAAGCCCTCGATCTCGGCCTCGGCGTCGAGCATGGCGTCCAGCCGCTCCAGCACCTCGGCGGCCTCGTCCTCGCCCGGCTCGTATTCGGAGAACACCATCCGCGCGACCTGCGCCCGAAGCTCGGCCTTGCGGCGCCCGCGGCGCGCGCTCTCGGCCTCGGCGGCCCAGGCCTGCTCGGCGCGCTGATCGGCCCTGGTGTCGCGCCTGAGCTTGGCCTCCAGCGCGACGGTCATCCGCAGCGCCCGGCCCATGCGGTGGAAGGCGAGGCTCGTCGCCTGCTTCTCCTCCGGGGTCGCGGCGGCGAGCGCGGTGGCGTGCAGGTCCGCAGCCAGGCTGGCCGCCTGCTCGGCGAACCCCGCCAGCAGCCGGCCATGCCGCGCCATCATCTCCGCGTCCGTCTCCATGCGAACAAAAGTAGAACACACCGGATGCGGAGAGTCAAGGAATCTTGGCGCACAATTGGCGGTGGCTTCGCGCCAGGAGCGGACGTTGGCTCCGGCCCAACTAGCAGACCTTGCGCCCAGCCCCTGCAGCGCGTGCTCTAACCGTCTCCGACGCAGTCGCTAACGCTCCGGTGCAGCTTTGGTCGCCGGGGTCGGATCGCCATGCACAAGTCGCCAACGCAAGGTTACCCATCCTTCGCTGACATTCGACTTGGCCAAGCGATCACACGGGCTCGATTTCCTCTGCAGCCGGATCTTCGGGCACCGATGCGCGCAGTTCCGCCCAGTCTCCGGGCGGATCCCCGCGGCTCAGGCGCTTCTCGAACACCGCGTAGGGATCGGTCTTCGAACCGGCCTTGCGCTGGGTGTTCTCATCGTTCACCCACACATAGATGATGATCTTGGCGGCGGTGTCGAAGCGATAGAACAGCCGGAAGCGGCCGAGGAACTTGGCCCTTCGCCAATGGCTGTTCTGCTTGCCCATAGTGTTGCCGAGGCGGAAGTTCGGGTGGTCCGGGTTCGCCGGAATCTCATCCAAGATGAGGTCGCTGATCCGCTTCAGCATCTTGGCCTTGGGGTGACCGGACCAGCCTTCCGGATCGGCCGCCTTCAGCCTGGCCACCTCCGCGACAAGGCGGTCAAAAGGCTCCCGGAACTGCGGGTGGCGCAGCAGGGTCCAGCCGTTGCGGACCGCGAAGGGCCGGTCCTTCTTGCCCTTGAGCGCGCTCATGGCGCAGCTCCGCCCACGCCTGCCTTGGCTTTAAGCCCGGGCCGCGTGGCTGCCCGCTTCAGCCTCTTCGCCTCCTCGTCGGCCGTCTTGATAGTCGCCGCGATCTCTTCGAGCTTCGCGACGAGCGGCGACAGGTCGTACTGGTTAGATGTCTGGCCGCCCCCGGCTCGGTACCGCCATTCGCTTACGATCAGTCCTTCACGTTGCAGCGCCGCGAGGCTTCGCTGGATCGTCTTCTGCGACACCCCTAGGCGTTCAGCCATCAGCTTCTTCGACGGCCACGGCAGATTATCGGGCGCCCACCAGATGTCGATTAGGACGATCAGCACGGCGAGCTCGCCTGCGCCGATGTGCAGCTTTGGCAGGCCTCGGATCAGCGCCGATGGGATCACGGTCCAGCCGGCGTCGAGACTGGTCCGCCACTTCTTGCGAAGGACCTTCTCGGACTCCGGCTTGGCCGGCTTGGCCGACTCGGCGGCCTCTTCTGGTGCGGTCGTTTCCATGACCCTATACTGAGGCATCGCAGGGCCGAATCCTAGGGTGCTGAACCCGCAACCCCAGGACGTTTTTGTCCGCGCCGCTGGGACAAGAATGTCCATGAACCCGGGACGCAGAAGTCCCATGAATAATGACGGGCCCTGAGGAGCACGCCGTTGGGCAGCACGCCCTAAGGACCATGCGGGGGTGGACAGATTTGTCCGGGTATGGGGAAACCTTCCGTTACGTATTATCTTACGTACTGCGAGAGGGTAGGACCATGACGCGGGCCGCGGCGAGTTTTGGCGGGGCAATCACGACGACGGGCAATTCGGGCGCGCTGCGTCTGGATAAGTCGTTTTTCACGGCTCATCCGGAGTTCCGGGTGCGGGCGAAGCTGGTTGTCCACCACATCGGACTCGGCAAGGTACTGGTCACGGTCGATGAGGGCGCGACGGACGCCGACGCCGGGGATGCGCACGATCCGGTCGTGTCGGCCTACCTCGCGTTCTTGGAAAAGGAGATGGCGGCCAATCCCTCGCAACTTTCTCCGTTCACCGGCACCGAACTCGAAAAGCTGACGGAATTGGTCAAGGGCGTGACGGTTCGTGATGATGACGTGCTTCCGGATGATGTGACCTTCTAGACCAACACAGGGTGCGTCCACCCCTGCGCCGGGTCAATTTGGCACTTGCAGCGCCGCTATTCTGTTCATGATATGATCCGCATCATGAACATTGAATCAGGCCGCCCATGAACGCGCTGTCGCCCTTCGAGCACGACTTGGCGACCGTGCGCGACGCCGGACAGGTCATCGGCGGCGACCTGATCTGGGCGCCGGAAACGGAGCAGCGAATCCGGGAGGCCTTCAGCATCGCCAACCAATGGCGGGACTCCCACGCCCACCCGATGCGCAGCCTGCACCATACGCTGCGGGCTCATATCCGACTGCGGGGCCTAGACGGCCTGACCGCCGCCCGGCTGAAGCGCATGAATGCGATCCGGGGAAAGCTCCGTCGCATGAGCGGGAGGAAGCGGCCACTGGGCCTGGAGACCTTCCAGGACCTCGGCGGTTGCCGCGCGATTATGGGCTCGATGCAGGACGCGACAGCGCTAGTCAGCACACTCCGGGACCGTTCTCGGCATGTCCTCTGGGATCAGAACGACTACATCCACGAGGCGCGCCCGACCGGCTACCGATCCCACGACCTCAAATTTGAGTACCGGGGATCAGGCGACAAGCAGGTCTTCAATGGTCGGCGCGTCGAGGTCCAGATTCGCACCGATCTCCAACATTCTTGGGCGACCGCGGTCGAAGCCGTCGGCCTCTTCTGCGGTGAGGAGTTGAAGTCCGGGAAAGGCAGTCCGGAATGGCTGCGGCTGTTTGCGCTCATGTCGGCCGAGTTTGCGGAGGCAGAAGGCTGCGACCCGGCGAAAGGCATGTCGGATCGATCGATCCGTGTGCGGGAACTGAAGGAGCAGGCGGGTCATCTGGACGCCGTGCAGGTGCTGGAGAACATGAGCACCGCATTTTTCTGGTCACTAGACGCCGTCGAGGTCTCGGGAACGCCGAAATATTACTTGATCGAATACGAGCGCGAGACGAGGCAGGTAAGAGTAACCCCTAAATTCCAATCGCGATTTGCGGTGAGAAGTTACGAGGATGCCGAGATCATCGACAACCTCACCGGTGGGGACACATCGGACGTTGTCCTGATCGAAGGCGTAAAGCTGGAAAACCTCAAGCGCGCTTACCCGAACTATTTCGGCGACGTACAGCTGTTCAAAATGCAGCTCGGAGAATTGGTGAGCGGCGGCGCGGTTCGGGAGTTTGAAGTCGCGCTGCAGAAGCGGTCTATTCCCACGCCCCGCGAGCGGGCAGATCCCAGCTGGATGTTTGCAAGAAAGCTGTGGGCTGAGCCGACTCCCAAGTCGAAACCGAAGAGGAAGAAGAAAAAATAGGTGCCGCCTTAGCGGCAGTCCATCCGCCTAATCACGCGACCAGCCGTATTGTCGCCTCTCACCTCCGCGCCGCCGCCGCCCGCATCCGATCTGCCAATCGATGTCGAATCCGGCTCGGCTGCCGCATATTGGGAATGGCACGGCCGCGCGATGCCGCGTGCTCGACTCCCCTAGGAGTCGCACCTGTCGTCCCAATGCGGACTCTCCCAACGTCTCCATTGAGTCGATTGTGTTGAAGAAGGCGGCTTTGAGCGGCGTTGTCAGCGCGGCCGGATGAGGCTCGCGGTGGCCGTCGCCGCTCAGGCGGGCGCCGGGAGCTCTGGGACTGGGATCAGCTTGGCGAGTTTACGGAGGTTCTGGG
>NZ_JAICYI010000014.1 GCF_025934275.1 Phenylobacterium sp. | reverse complement strand
CCCGCGGCCAGATCGCCGGCTCAGGCGCCGGCAAGGTGAAGTGGTTCAACCCGACGAAGGGCTTCGGGTTCATCCAGCCCGAGGGCGGCGGCCAGGACGTCTTCGTCCACATCTCCGCCGTTGAGCAGGCGGGGCTGCGCGGCCTCAACGAGGGTCAGACGGTCGCCTACGACCTCGAGCAGGACCGGCGGAGCGGCAAGACCTCGGCCACCAACCTGCGAGTCCAGGACTAGGAATTCGGCCGGCTCGGCTCCCGTCGCGCCGGCCACCTGTCGCGTGAAGCGCATCATCAGCGATAGAGAAAGGCCGCGCCTGCCGCGGCCTTTTCTTCGATTTCGCACCGCGCTGGTCAGAACAAGCCGGCCAGCAGGTTGATCGTCAGCGCAACGATGATGGCGTTAAAGGCGAAGGCCACCAGGCTGTGCACCGTGCCGATGCGGCGCAGCTGCCGGGAGGTGAACTCCACGTCGGCCGTGGCGAAGGCGACGCCGATGATCACTGCGAAGTGCACGAAATCCCAGTAGTCGGGGAACTCGCCGCCCGGGAAATTCAGGCCCTTCATGTCGTGGCCGTCGCATTCCGGGTTTTCATCATAGTATTCATGGGCATAGTGCAGGGCGAAGACCAGCTGCACCATCAGCCATGAGGCCGCGACCGTCCCGAAGGCGAGCGCGACGTGGCCGATCTTCAGCCAGCCGTGCCCGGCCTTGGCGAGCGACAGCTCCGCGGCGATGGCCGCCACGCTGGCCGCAGCGGCGATCAGCACAAGGGTCAGGATCGTCCCGCGGCCCTCGTCCTCGCGCTCGGCGCGGGCGCGGATGTCGTCCGGGCTGTGGCCGATGAACGCTGCGCTCACCGAGAGCATGAAGGCGGCGCAGACCACATCCCAGCCGACGACGCCGTCGGTGACGCCCGGCAGTCCCGGCGCGAACTTGGCGAGCCCGAGGCCAACCGTCGTCCCCAGGAAGAAGGCGCCCAGCAGGCGCGGACGGCTGGCGAAGACGCCCCACCAGGGCCGCCGATCGTCCGCCTCGGCCATCGCGCCGCTCTCCCAGCCGTCGAGAAGGCCACCATCGCGCGAGTCCGGACCCTGCGCCAGCGACCGACCCTGAACCGCCCCTCCGCCCAGGACGTTGTGAAGGCTCGCGATAGACACGCGAGGAGAGCATTTTCATGCGTAGGTTCACGGCCCTCGGCGCAGCCGCGCTCCTGGCCGGCGCCGGGACGGCCCAGGCGCAGGACGTCCCGCCCCCAGCGCCGCCCGCCGTGGCGGAGGGTGCGACGGACGCTGCGCTCCCGCCCGCTGCGGCGGAAGCCGCCAAGCCCGCATCTGGCCACGCGGCCAAGGCGACCGCCAAGAAGCCCGGCGCGGCGGAGACCGTCGGGGCCACGGTCGGCGGCGTGCTGGCGAGCGCCGCCGGCTCGGCCGCGGGCGGACCGCTCGGCGGCGCAGCCGCGGGGCTGGTGGGGCAGCGGGTCGGCTCCGGCCTGGCGAGCTTCGTCCAGCGCCTGTTCGGCGGCGGCCATAAGGCCGCAGCCGACTCCCCGGCCGCCGCCGCCGCGAGCGAACACGCGACCGACGCCGCTCAGGCGCCGCCCGCGCCTGAGCCTGCGCCCGAGTTCGCTTCCGCGCCAGCCGGCTCAGCGCCTGCGGAGGCGCTTCCACAGCCCGGGCCACCGTCGGTCGCGGCCGAGGCTCCGCCCCTGGAGCGGACCGGCGCCCGGCCGCTCAGCGCGCCGCCTGCACCGGATTGAGCCTGGCGATCCCACCGCCCGGCAGTTGGGTCTCATAGGGCCCGAAACGCGCATCGGGCTGCATGTAGTCGGTCGAGACGTACTGCGCGCCGGAGGCGAAGGCTGCGGCCTGACGCGTGCGGTCGTTCTTGCGCGCCTCGTAGGTGTCGGCGTCGGCGCGGGTGCGCACGATGTATCCCGCCTTCACGTCGTCCCGGATCCGCGTCTGCAGCTCGATCGGCTCGTTCAGCGTCAGGTAGGCGGCGGCCGGGCTGTCCTCACTGGGTGAGTTGATGAAGCAGACCCGCCCCTCCAGCGACTTGCGGGCGCCGCGATAGACGGCGACCACGGGGGGACTCTCGTCGAGCGCGAACATGAACTTGCCGCGCGCGCTCCTGAGCCTGGGCCAGCCGCCGGCCCGCACCGCCTCGCGGAGGGTGGCGTGGCGGCCCTGGACCTTGTCCGGCGTGATCAGTTCGCTTTCCGGAAACACCGAGCGGATCTCGGCGTCGATGGCGTCCATGGCCTTGGCGTCGAACGGCAGCAGCTTGACCGCGCCCGCAACCTTCAGCTGGTCCTGCTTGAGGTTCATGATGATCAGGATCGGCACGTGGTCGGGGTGGGCCTTCGACCACCGTCGGATCTCCTTCAGGCAGTCGACGAACAGCGGGCAGACCGAGCGGTAGTCGACGTCCGGCACGTGGATGACCTTCAGCCCCGGCCTGGCGTAGGGCGTCAGGTCATAGGGCGTCGTATCGGGGACCAGCTTACGGAACAACGGGCTCGTGTAGCGGCCGCCTGCCGGATCGTAGACGTAATCGAGCTCCAGCTGGCGCGCGCCATCGTTCAACTGTTCCGTCAGCGGCTTGTGGCTGTAGTCGAGCTCGGTCGCCGCCTTGGCGTTGGCCTTGCGAAGGAACTCCATCTCCTTGGGCGCGATCGCCATCTTGTAGGAATTGTGCGTGCCGACGACCTGAATGGCGTTCATCGGCAGGGCGTCGACGAGCGCGCGCGTACAGTCGGGCCCGCCCGACGGGTGCTCCAGGTCGCAGCCGGCGGAAACGGCGAGCGCGGCGGCGAGTGCGGCTAAGAGCATTGATGGCCCTCCCCAGGCCGCCATGGTGCAGCCTCGCGGCCGCGGAGGCTAGCTCCAAGGGATCTCGCGCGGCGGATCCGGATAGCGGCCGGCGAGGATATCCGGGAGAAGCTCGGCGATGCCGATCGGATGGACCGTCTCCTGCGCCGTGCGCAAGTCCGCGAGGCTCCACCAGCGGATGTCGTCGATCAGGGCGCGCTCGTGGGGAAGCCAGCCCTCGCGGCTCGGCTCGCCCCCGTCGCAACGGGCGACGATGTAGCTCTCCTTGATGAGCAGCGTCTCGCCCGGCTGCAAGGCGAGACGGCCCTCGCGGCGCCAGACCACCGGACCCATGGTCGCATCGACGAAGCCCGCCTCCTCGGCGATCTCGCGCCGCGCCGCATCGGCGACGCTTTCACCCGGTTCGAGACCGCCGCCGACGGTGAACCATTCGCCAGGCTCATCGGGCGCGCTCGCCAGCCGCCCCTTCATGAGGAGCAGCCGTCCAACCGGATCGAACAACAGCACCCTGGCCGCCCGGCGCTCGCGCATGGCGCATTCTATCCACAGAATCCCGCCAGGCGATGCGTCGCGCTATGAAAACCTTAAGGTGTAGGGCGCACCTTCACTCGTCATTGTAGGCGTAACCCAAGGCCCGGCCATGCCCGAGGAAATCCGCACCAGCAAGCATGATCTGGTGGCTCGCGTGGCCACGCTGGAGCTGCTCGTCGCCGATCTCGTCGACCTGCTGTGGCGCATCGATCCCGCCGCCATGGACCAGCTGGCGCTCGAGGCCGACAAGGACCTGCAGATCCAGCACAACCGCATCCCCCTCCCCGCCGGCGAGACCCAGCGCCTACGGCTGTTCAGCGTGCTGCAGGACCGCAAGCGCAAGCTGCAGCACCGGCGCGGCCGACAGGGCGAGGCGGCTTGACGTCCCCGCCTCAGGCGGCCGCGGACACGCCAAGGCCGACCCGCTCCCGCACAAGTGATTCGGAGCTATGGACGCGCCCCGAACCCCGGGCGTAGGCTTCCCCGGTCTGGGCGGTTGCGCGCGCCTGGTTGGTTGGTCACGCGACCGCTCTCAATCGCGCCATGGATGCGTCGAACTCCGGCTTTCGGGGGCGTCTGTGGCGCCCTCGGTGATGGGAGAACGACCGTGCCTATCCAATCTGCGGGGTCCGTCCGCGCCCTAGCGCTCGCGGGCCCCACGAATTCCGGCAAGACAAGCTTGATGCAAGCCCTGCTCGTGGCCACCGGGACGGTGTCCCGGACCGGCGGCGAGATGGTCGGCGACGCCAGTCCCGAGGCGCGAGCCCGCGGCCACTCGGTCGAACTGAACCTCGCCGGCTTCGACTTCATGGGCGACCACTACCAGGTTGTGGATTGCCCCGGCTCCCTGGAATTCTGCGCCGACCTCGATCGCTCGCTTCCCGCAGTCGATCTCGCCGTCGTCGTGGCCGAGCCCGATCCTGCGAAGGCGGCGCTGCTGCAGCCGACCCTGCGCGAGCTGGAGCGGATGAACGTCCCCCGCGCGCTCTTCATCAACAAGATGGACCAGGCCCGGGGTTCGCTGCAGGGGCTCCTGGAAGCGCTGGCGCCGGTGAGCAGCGCGCCGCTTGTCGCGCGCCAGATTCCAACCTTCGAAGGCGAGAAGGTCACCGGCTACATCGACCTGGCGCTCGAGCGCTGCTTCGTCTACCGGCCGGGCGAGCCCTCGCAGCAGATCGATATCCCGAGCGACCTGCAGCAGGCCGAGGCGGACGCCCGCTTCCACATGCTCGAGCAGATCGCGGACTTCGACGATGACCTCCTCGAGCAGCTGCTCTCCGATGCGACGCCGAGTCGTGACGCGGTGTTCGCGGACCTCGTGAAGGAGATGAACGAGGGCCTGATCGTGCCGGTGTTCTTCGGCTCGGCCGCCAACGGCTTCGGCGTGCGTCGGCTGCTGAAGGCGCTCCGCCATGAGACCCCCGGGCCCGAACGGGCCGCCGAGCGGCTGGGCGTGGAGAACGGCGCCTACGTGCTGAAGACCGCCCATGCCGGCCAGTCCGGCAAGCTCGCCTATGCGCGCGTGTTCGGCCAGGCCCTGGCCGACGGCGCCGACCTCACCTTGTCCAGCGGCGAGCACAGCCGCGCCGGCGGCCTCTTCGCGGTGCAGGGCGCGAACCTGAAGAAGGTCGCCTCGGCCCCGGTCGGCGACATCTGCGCGATCGGCAAGGTGGAGCAGGCGCACGCGGGCGAGATCCTGTCGCTCACCGGCAAGCCGCAAAGCCTGCGGGCTGCGGCTCAGGTGCGTCGGCCGCTGTTCGCCGTGGCGCTCTCGGCCAAGAACCACAAGGACGATGTGCGCCTCTCCTCATCGCTCGCCAAGCTGGTCGAAGAAGACCCCGGACTGCTGCTCACCCATGACCAGGAGGCCAAGCAGGTGCTGCTGGCCGGCCAGGGCGAGGGCCACCTGCGGCTGGCGCTCGAACGGCTGAAGCGCCGCTATGGCGTCGAAATCGACACCGACCAGCCCCGCACGCCGTACCGCGAGACCATCCAGAAGGCGGTGACGCAGCGGGCGCGCCACAAGAAGCAGTCGGGTGGCCATGGCCAGTTCGCCGACGTCACCATCGAAGTGAAGCCGCTGCCGCGCGGCTCCGGCTTCGTCTTCCAGTCGCGGATCGTGGGCGGCGCGGTGCCCAAGCAATGGGTTCCCGCCGTCGAGGCCGGGGCCCGCGACGGCCTCACCAAGGGCCCGCTCGGATTCCCCGTCACCGACCTGGAGGTCACGCTCACGGACGGCATGACGCACCCGGTCGACTCCTCCGAAATGGCCTTCCGGACCGCCGGGCGACTGGCGATCGAAGAGGCCCTGGCGGCGGCGGGCACCATCCTCCTGGAGCCGATCGAACGGCTGGTGGTCTATTCGCCCTCGCCGGCGGCTTCCAACGTGACCTCGGCGCTCACCGCCCGGCGCGGCCAAATCCTGGGGCTTTCGCCGCGTGAGGACTGGCGCGGCTGGGAACGGATCGAAGCCTACCTGCCGCAGAGCGAGCGGCAGGATCTGATCGCCGAGATTCGCGGCCTCACCCAGGGGCTGGGCGCTTTCGAGGCTGACTTCGACCACATGGCCGAGCTGCACGGCCGCCTGGCCGAGCTCGCCGCCCAAGCCGCGGCGAAAGCCGCGACGCCGGCGCATTGAGCCGAGCACCCCTCCCCGGCGCGTGACGGCGCTGGGGAGGGAAATGCGGGCCTTCCCTTTGCGTCAAGCTGCGATAGGCTCGCGCGCAAGCGCGGGACGACGTCGCGCCGGTTCGGGAGGAGTTCCATGACTGCAGTCGCCGCGGGCGCGAGGCCCGCCGCCACGCCGGGCATCGCCCAGCTCGCCTTCACCTCGCTCGCGGCGTCCAGCATCGAGTGGTACGACTTCTTCATCTACGGGACAGCCGCGGCGCTGGTGTTCCCCAAGCTGTTCTTCGCCGCCACCCTCCCCCCCTACGTGGCGCAGATCGCCGCCTTCTCGACCTTCGCGGTCGGCTTCATCGCCCGGCCGGTGGGCGGCATCGTCTTCGGACACTTCGGCGACGTGCTCGGACGCAAGCGCGCCTTGGCGACCGCGCTCCTGATGATGGGGCTGGCGACGACCGGCGTCGGTCTCATGCCGTCGTACGCCACCATCGGCGTCGCCGCGCCGGTCATCCTGATCGTGCTGCGCTTCCTGCAGGGCCTGGCCGTCGGCGGCCAATGGGGCGGCGCGGCCCTGATCGCCATCGAGAATGCGCCTGCGCACCGCAAAGGCTTCTTCGGGAGCTTTGCGCAGATGGGCGTGCCGGCAGGCGTCGTCTCGGCGAACCTGATCTTCCTGATCATGGGTTCGGTGGTCGCGCCCGAGGCGTTCGCCGCCTGGGCCTGGCGGATCCCCTTCCTGCTGTCGATCGCCCTCGTGGGCCTTGGGCTCTACGTGCAGCTCAAGCTGGAGGACACCGCCGAGTTCAAGGCGCTGCAGGCCGAGGCGGAGAAGAAGAAGGTGAAGCGGACGAGATCGCCCGTCCTGACGGTCATCGCCCGACACCCGAAGGAGGTGCTGCTGGCCGCGGGCTCGTTCGTGGCGGCGAACGGCACCTTCTACGTGATGATCACCTATGCGGTGGCCTACACGACGGGAACCCTGCATCTGCCCAAGACCTCGATCCTCTGGGCGGTGATGCTGGGCAGCATCATCTCCGCGCCCGTGCTTCCGCTGACCGCGGCGCTTTCCGACCGGCTGGGCCGCAAGGGCGTGTTCCTGGCGGGCGCGGCGCTCGAACTCGCCTGGGCCTTCCCGTTCTTCCTGCTGCTGAACACCGGCTCGTTTCCGGCCATGGTTCTGGCGCTGGTGGGCGGGCTCGGCTTCAACAGCGTCATGTACGGGCTGCAGGCGGCGATGATGACGGAGATGTTCTCGACCGAGTTCCGCTACTCGGGCGCCTCGCTGAGCTATCAGATCGGCGCGATCTGCGCCGGCGGCTTCGCTCCGATCATCTCCACGGCGTTGTTCGCCCGCTATCACACCGCCATGGCCATCTCGGCTTACATGGCGGCGCTGTGCGCCATCTCCTTCCTCTCCGTGCTCTTCCTGGCCGAGACCCACAGGCGCGAGGACCGCACACCAGCCAAGGCGAAGACGGCCGCCTAATCCAGATCGCCGCCGGCCTTCCCCGGGATGAGCGGACGAGCCTAGCGCGCCGCGGTCTGCGCAGTCCGCCAGTCGGCGGCGGTGACGGTGTAGAGCTGGACGACGTCGGAGAGCTGCTGACCCTGCGCCTGGACCGTCGCCTGCCGCGCCCGCGTCAGCTGACGCTGGGCGTCGATCACCTGCAGCAGGGTCCCGCCGCCCAGGCGGTAAGCGGTCTGGGAGTCGCGGGCGTTGGCCTCGGCGGCCGTCTGGGCGCGCATGAGGCTCGCCATCTCCTCCTGATCCGTGGCGAGCGCCGCCAGGACATCGGAGACCTGCACGAACGCGCGGATCACCGTCGCCTGATAGCGGGCGAGCGCGGCCCGCGCCTCCGCCTCCGCCTCCTTGCGGTTGGCCTTCAGCGTGCCGCCGTGGAAGACCGGGGCGGCGACGCCGGCCAGGAGCTGCCAGCCCGTGGCGCTGTAGTTGAACAGCTTCTCCGGCGTCAGCGCGCTCTGGGTAATGTTGGCCGAGAGGCGGATGTCTGGATACTGCGCGGCGACCGCGACGCCCACGTCGGCGGTGGCGGCGTGCAGCTCGGCTTCGGCGGCGGTGATGTCGGGCCGGCGCCGGATGAGCTCGGAGGGCAGGCTCACCGGCATCACGCCGGGCTGGGCGAAACGGGCCATGTCGAAGTCGGGGGCCGCCCATTCGGCGGGAGACTTGCCGACCAACAGCGCCAGCTGGTGGCGGGCGGCCGCCAGGTCGCGCTCCAGCGGCGGCAGCAACGCCTCATCCTCGCCGAGCTGAGTTTCGCCGCCGGAGGTGGCCGACGGCGCCTCGGAGCCCGCCCGCTGGGCGGCGTGAATCATGTCGAGCAGCTTGCGATCGTCGGCGACCACCTGCTGGACGGCGGCGATCTGGCTCCTCAGGCTCGCGACGCGCATGGCCTGCAGGGCCACGTTGCCGGAAAGCGTAAGATAGGCCGCGTCCGCCTGGCGGGCGGCCTGCTCGGCCCGCGCGCCCGCGGCTTCGCTCGCGCGCCGCTTGCCGCCGAACAGATCGAGGTCATAGCCCACTGTCCCGCCGACCGAGTAGAGGTTGATCGTCGGGTTGGAGAGCGAGAGGCCCGGAAAGCCCTTGAAGCCGAAGGCCTGCAGGTTGATCCGCTCGCGCTGCGCCAAGGCGTTGAGGTCGACCTGCGGCAGCTCGGCCCCGCGGGCGGCGGCGGCCTGCTGGCGCGCCCGCTCGAGTGTGGCGTTGGCCTCGGCCAACGTCGGGCTGCCGGCGAACGCCTCGTCCATGACCCGGTCGAGCTCCGGCGAGCCGAACGACTTCCACCACGGCCCCGCGATCCGTGCGTCCGGCGCGATCCTGACCGCCTCGGCGATGGGATCCCCGGCCATGGCGTAGCCCGCCGCGGCCGCGCCCTTCGGAGCCTCCGGGGTCTTGAAGTTCGGCCCCACGGTCGTGCAGGCGGCGAGCGCGAGCGCAGAGGCGCAGGCGCCGAGGAGCTTCCTATTCAGCGGCGGCATGGACGGGTTCCCCGCTGGCCTGAGCTTTCGGCGCCCGCATGAGCAGGAGCAGCGGAATGCACGCGAGCGTGATGTAGAGCATGATGTGGAAGACGGAGACATAGCCGACCATTGCGGCCTGGCGGGTGACTTCGTTGTTGAGGTTCATGGCCCCGGCCGTGGTGCCGGGGTTCATCATCGGCGGCAAAGTCGCCTTGAACACCGGGTTCGAGGCATCGAGCTGCGCGGCGAGGTTCTGGTGCGCGCCCGCCGACTGCGAGACGACCTGCGCCTCCATGATCGAGATGCCGATGCTGGAGCCCAGGTTGCGGATCAGGGTGTAGAGCGATGAGCCCTCCGGCCGCAGCACCGGCGGGACGGTGGCGAAGGCGAGAGTCGAGAGCGGCACGAACAGAAAACCGATGCCGAAGCCCTGGATCAGGCCGGAGACGATCACGAAGCGGGCGTTCATCGACAGATCGAAGTGGGTCATCTGCCAGAGCGCGTAGGCGTTCAGGGAGAGGCCGAAGAGCAGGATCAGCCGGGTGTCGATGCGCCCGATCAGCCGGCCCACGAAGAACATCGCGATCCATGAGCCGATGCCGCGCGGCATGGTCACCAGGCCGGAAGTCAGCACCGGGTAGCCCATCAGGCTCTGCAGCATGGGCGGCAGCAGCGCCATGGTGGAGAACAGCAGCACGCCCACCACGAAGCCGAAGGCCGAGGCGGTCACGAAATTTCGGTCACGGGCGAGCTGGCGATCGAAGAACGGATGCGACGAGGTCACGGTGTGGGAGAGGAAGATCCAGCCCGCGACGGCGGCGAGGATTGCGTAGGTGGTGATCTCGGCGGAGTGGAACCAGTCCTGGCTCGGACCGCGGTCGAGCATCAGCTGGATCGAGCCCACGAAGATCGAGAGCATGCCGAAGCCCAGGAAATCGAAGGGCTTGCGGCGGACGCTCCGGTCGCCGGAGATGAAGAACCAGACCCCCAGCAGGGCCAGGATGCCGACCGGCAGGTTGATGTAGAAGCACCAGCGCCAGGAGAAGTTGTCGGTGAGGTAACCACCCAGCGCGGGGCCCAGGATCGGCCCCAGGATCGCGCCGCCTCCCCAGATCGCCATCGCCTGGCCGTGCTGTTTCGGCGGGTAGATGTCGAGCAGCACCGCCTGGGAGAGCGGGATCAGCGAGGCGCCGGCCAGTCCTTGCAGCAGGCGGAAGATCACGATCTCGGGCAGCGAGGTGGCGATGCCGCAGAGCATCGAGGCCACGGTGAAGCCGGCGATTGAGACCAGGAACATCTTCTTGCGCCCGAGCCGGTCGGCGAGCCAGCCGGCGAGCGGCGTCATGATCGCCGCCGAGACGATGTAGGAGGTGAGCACCCAGGTGACCTGGTCCGCGCTCGCCGAGACGCTGCCCTGGATGTGCGGCAGGGCGACGTTGGCGATCGTGGTGTCCAGCGAGTTCATCACCGTCGCCAGCATGATGGAGATGGTGATCGGCCACCGGTTGGCGGTGTCTTGGGCCTCCGACACGGCGCGCGCCTCAGCCGGCGCGGCCGGGCGCGCGGACGTCGACCTTGACCTTGGCGGAGAGTCCGGCGCGCGCGGCCATGCCGGGCGGCGGGCGATCGAAGTCGACGCGCACCGGCAGGCGCTGCACGACCTTCACCCAGTTGCCGGTGGCGTTCTGGGCCGGCAACGGCGAGAAAGCCGAGCCGGTGCCGGGCGCGAAGCTCGCCACACGGCCTTTCAGGTGGGCGTCGGGATAGGCGTCCACGTGGATGTCCACCGGCTGGCCGACCTTCATGTGCGCGAGCTGGTCTTCCTTGAAGTTGGCCTCCACCCAGGGCTGGCCGGAGAGCAGGAAGAAGCCGGTCTGGGAGGCGTTGAGATAGGTGCCGAGCGGCATCTGGTCAACGCGGGTGACGATGCCGTCGGATGGCGCCACGACCGTCGTGTAGGAGACGTTGAGCTGGGCGCGCTGCAACTGGGCGCGGGCCTGCAGGACGGCGGGGTAAGCGTCGTCGCCGACGTTGGGATTTCCGCCGAGGACGGCGAGCGCCTGGGCCGCCTGCTGCTGGGCGGCGGCGAGCTGGTCGCGAGCCGCCTGGGTGGCGTGGACCGCCTGGTCGACCTGCTGCTGCGAGGCGACGCCGGCGCTCGCGAGCTGGTGCTGACGGCCAGCCTCGCGATTGGCGTAGCTCACCGCCTCCTGGGCCAGACGCACGTTCGCCTGTTGCTGCTGATAGGCGGCGCGTTGGGCGCGGAGCTGCAGCTCCGCGGCGGCGAGTTGCGCCTGGGCGGCCTCGGCGTTGGCCTGATAGTCGCGGGAGTCCAGCCTGAACAGCACCTGGCCCTTGCGGACGAGCTGGTTCTCGCGGACGTAGATGTCCGTCACCCGTCCGCCGATCGACGGCGCCACCGGCACCTTGGCGACCTGCACATAGGCGTCGTCGGTCGACTCATAGCGGCCGCCGGTCAGGACGAAATAGCCGACCGCCGCCAGGATCAGCAGCGGTCCTGCGATCATCAGCGGCCAGCGCCAGCGGCGCAGCAGGCCCGGCTTGCCGGCGTTCGGATCGACTTCGGCGTTGCCTTGGGCAGGGATCGCCTCGGCATCGCTCATGTCACGCATCGGGGGCCCCGGACGTCTTGGACGGACAAAGCAGGAGGGGCGCGCGCAAGGCTGCGGCGCCGGCTCCCGTTGCCAGTTCAGATAGTGTGCGTTCCTTGATGATCAAAATGATATGTCGTCACGGAATGAATGAGCCTGGTGCATGAATTCGCCTGACCTCAACCTGCTGCGTGTCTTCGACGTCATGCTCGAGGAGCGCAACGTCACCCGCGCGGGCGCCAGGCTGGGCCTTACTCAGTCGGCCGTGAGCCATGCCTTGAACCGCCTGCGATATTCACTGAACGACGAACTCTTCGTGCGGGGTCCCTCCGGCATGCAGCCCACTCCGCGGGCGCTCGAGATGGGGCCGCAGGTGCACGCCGCCCTTTCCCAGTTGCAGTCGGCAATCGTGCTCTCCGATTTCGATCCGGCCGTCAGCGAGCGGCGCTTCACGCTAAGCGCCGGCGCTTACGCGTGCGCCGTCCTCGCGCCGGCTCTGGTCGGACGCCTGGCGCGTGAGGCGCCGCTCTCGGAACTCGCCGTGGTCGAGCAGGCTCCCGACATCCTCGAGCGGCTGGACGCCCGCCGCGTCGACTTCCTCGTGGGCGGCGTCCTGGAGGCGCCGGAGCGCTTCGCCCGCGACGTCATCCTGACCGAGACTCTGGTCTGGGTGGTGCGCGCGGGCCACCCGCTCGCCACCGGAGGGCCGGTGGATCTCGCCAAGCTGAGCTCCGTTCCGCATGTGGTGGTCGCCCGCACCGCCGGCCCGGAGGCCGGGGCGCAGCGACGGGGCTTGGTCACCCAGGCGAGCTGGGAAGACGCCGGCGCCTTCGAGACCGCCCTCGCCGGGGCGGGCCTGAAGCGGCGCATCGGCGTGACCGTGCCGGACACCTACTCGGCGCTCGCCATCGCGGCCCGGTCCGATATGGCCACGCTGATGCCGCGCCGCCTGGCCCAGGTCTCCGCCCAGAGCGGCCGGATCAGCCTGATCGAGGCGCCCTACCCCTCACCCGCCGTGGAGGTCGCCTTGCTGTATCTGAAGGAGCGGCTTAACGAGCCGGCCGTCGCCTGGATGCGTGGGCTGATCGACGAGCTGGCCGCTGCGCTCTAGGCGCGCGCTGGCTCGACGGTCTGGAGCGGCCGCCGCCGCAGATAGAACTCCATCGCCAGCAGGTTGGGGACCCAGCACAGGAACGAGATCGCCCGGTAGCTCTCGATGTATGGCAGGCCGGTGATGAAGACGATCGGCAGGTAGAGCCGAAGGGTCACGGCCGCGAAAGTGAGCGCGAACGAGCGGAGCATCCATCGACGATGCTCATCGAAGCGGCGGGCGAGCGCCATCCGCCAGGCCTGCGCTGTCGCCGTCATCCAGACGAGCGCCAGCAGGCCGAAGCCTGCGGTCGCGATCGGCCCCGCCGTGGAGCCCAGCGCGAGGAGCAGGGCCGCGGACCCGCCGACCAGGCAGGCAGAGACATAGGCGCGGCCCGTCCATCGATGCAGGCGCGGGCGGCGCGCCCGCAGCCAGGGGACGAGCTGGAACGGTCCGATCAGCATCGCCGTGGCGGCAAGGCTCGCGTGGACGACCAGCCACGGCCTGGCGAACGGGTTCTCCGCGATGCCGGGCGGCGCGACGGCGCTGGGCAGGAGATAGTGAAAGGCGTAGAGCGCCACGCCTGCGCTCAGCAGCGCGACAAGGGCCCACCCGAGACTCCCGAGCCTGACCGGCATGGCCACCTCCGCCGCGAGGCTGCCGCGCGGCGGAGGCGCTGTCCAGTGAAGCCCCGGTAATCTACGCCGGCTCGGGCGCAGGCTGCGGCGACGTCAGCGCATCGTCGATCTCGCGGGCGCGGACCGCGGCGGGCCGGCTCATCAGCCGGTCGATATAGGCCCTGAAGACGGGCCTGGGCTCGATCGCGCCGAACTGGATGAAGAACCCGAGCTCGGAGCCGAAATAGACGTCGGCGGCGCTGAACCGGTCGCCAAGGATGTAGTCGCGGCCCTTCAGGGCCGCCTCGGCCGTGTCGAGCGCCGCCTCGATGGAGCCGTAACCCGCCATCCGGCCCTGCTCGGGCTTGGTCTCGAAGCCCAGCATCTTGTTGGTGACCGCCGCTTCGAGCGGTCCCGCGCCGAAGAACAGCCAGCGGTAGTAGGTCCCGCGCGCCTGGTCCGTGACGGCCGGGGCGAGGCCCGCCTGCGGGAAGGCGTCGGCGAGATAGGCGCAGATCGCGGCGCACTCGGTCACCACCACGTCGCCGTGCTTGATGGCCGGCACCTTGCCCATCGGGTTGATCGCCAGGTACGCGGGCCCTTTGAGGGTCGTGGCGTAATCGAGGATCTCGGTCTGGTAGGGCTGGCCGACCTCCTCCAGCATCCAGCGGACGATCCGGCCGCGCGATTGCGGGTTCGTGTAGAAGACGAGTTCGTCAGACATGGCAGGCCCTTTCATGGCTGTTCGGAGCCTAGCGCGTCCCGCTGACAACCTCGTGTCAGCAGATCGTGAGCTAGAACGGGGGCTCAGGCGCGCCGCGTGGCGGCGATGTAGCGACCGACGGCGGTCTCAAGCACGCCGAGCGGCAGCGAGCCGGAGAGCAGCACTGCATCGTGGAACTTGCGGATGTCGAAGCGGCCGCCCAGCGCGGCGCGGGTCCGGTCGCGCAGCCGCAGGATGCTGATCTTGCCGACCATGTAGCTGCAGGCCTGGCCGGGCCAGACCGCGTAGCGCTCGATCTCCTGCTCCGCGAGCGAGGCGGGGTCGCCGTCGGTGTCGGAAAGGACGGCGGCGGCCTTCTCGCGGCTCCAGCGCAGGGCGTGGATGCCGGTGTCGGTGACTAGGCGGCCCGAGCGCAGCAGGGCGTCGTGGATGTAGCCCAGCTCGCCGGCCGGATCGCTGGCGTAGGCGCCCATCTCCTGCGCCAGTTGCTCGGCGTAGAGCGCCCAGCCTTCGACGTAGGCGCCGAAGTCCGCCACCTTGCGCAGCATCGGCAGGTCAGCCTGGCGCTGCAGCGACTGCTGCAGGTGATGGCCGGGGATGCCTTCGTGATAGGTGGTGGTCGGCATGTCCCACCAGGGCGCCTCGGCGGTGTCGCGCAGGTTCAGCCAGTAGATTCCGGGCCGCGTCCCATCGAGGCTGCCGGCGGTGTAGTGCGTCGAGGCCCCCTGCTCCGTCTCCTTGGGAATGCGGCGGA
The DNA here is from genome assembly GCF_025934275.1 of Phenylobacterium sp. Lineage (GTDB taxonomy): Bacteria > Pseudomonadota > Alphaproteobacteria > Caulobacterales > Caulobacteraceae > Phenylobacterium. The sequence continues at coordinate 42,834 of NZ_JAICYI010000014.1, read as the reverse complement.
TCTCGAGCCCCGCCTTCGGCAAGGCGCCGAAATAGCCGGGCAGCCGCCGCTGCATGGCCCGGACGAGCTGGTCGAGGTCGGCGATCAGCTTCGCCTTTCCGGCGTCGGTATTCGGGTAGACGTACTTCGGGTCCTTGAAGAGCACGCGGTAGCGCTCGGCGACGCTGCCCTGGCTCATGCCGATCTTCCTGAACAGGACGTCGGCCCGGGCCGAGAGCTGCGCGCCGACGTCGAGGCCCAGCTTATGGACCTCCTGCGGCGTCATGCGGGTAGTGGTCCGGGATGCGAGCGCGGCGGCGTAGTAGGCCTCGCCGTCAGGCAGCCGCCAGACGCCGGGCTCGTGGACGGACTTCGGCAGCAGCTCGGTCAGCAGGGCCATCTGCCGCTCGAGCGCCGGAGTGACCTTGTCGCGATAGATGGCCGAGGCCTGGCCTTGCCAGTCGCCCGCGATCCCCTTGGCCTTGGCGCGATCGGCCAGCGAGGTGACGAGCGTCGACTGCTCGGCAGGCACGCGCATCGTCTTCATCTGGCCGAGCGCGGCCTTCAGGGCGAAGTCGGGAGGGATGACGCCGAGGCCCGCGTCGCGGCGCACCCGCTCTATCTCCTGGTCCATGACCCGCGCGAGCTCGGACAGCCTCGCCAGATAGGCCTCGCAGTCGGCGCGGGTCGCGATGGTGTGCTGGGTCGCCATGAAGTCCGGCGCGTCCTGGTAGGCGCCGGTGATCTGGCTCAGCACATAGGGCGAGCCTGCGCCCTCATCCCCGTAATGGAAGCGGCGGTTCGCCGCGTCGGTGGTCTCGAGGTCGTAGAAGACGGCTTCGTAGTTCACCGCCGGCATGCCCGAGAGGACCTTGCGGTCGAGGCCGGAGAGCCGGGCGAGCTGGTCCGCGGTGCGCCGTTTGCGGCGCTCGAGATCGGCGACGGAGGCCTGGTGCAGCTTCGATTTCAGGTCGGCATGGGGCCCGATGTCCAGGCCAAGCGAGGTGGCGAGCTCTGGCGAGTCCGCCAAGTCCTCGGCGAAGAACTGGTCCAGAAGCAGCGAAAGCCTCTGCTCAGCGCCGGGCGTAGCGGATGCTGGGGCCGCCACGGCGCGAGCGGCGAGCGCCGCGCCGCCGGCGGCCGTAAGGAGAAGGTCTCGACGATCGAGCATGCGGGGTCCCGGCGGTTGCTTACGACGCTGGATGGGCGGCTGAAAAGCTGAGACGCTCGCGACCATGAGCGAGATCCTGGGCCGTAGCCGAATTCCCCCACTTCCGTCCCAGCCAGCGGGCGTTCCTTGGCCCACCGCCGCCTGGCCGGAAGGCCCTCTCCCGGAGCTCTCGCAGACCGGTTTCGGCGAGATGATCGCGGCGGCGTTCCGGGACCGCGCGTCCGAGCGGCTGGGCGAGACGCACGCCCTGCTGATCGCCCAGGGCGGCCGGCTGGCCTTCGAGCGTTATGGCGAGGGGTTCGGGCCGGACCAGACCTATCCCTCCTGGTCGATGGCCAAGAGCATCACCCATGCCCTGGTGGGGATCGCCGTCGGCGACGGCCGGATCGACCCTCGCGCGCCGATCGATGCGCCCGAGTGGCGGAGGCCTGGCGATCCGCGCGCCGCCATCACGCTCGATCAGCTGCTGCGCATGTCGAGCGGCCTGCGCTGGATCGAGGAATATGTGCCGGGCGAGCCGTCGAACGTCATCGAGATGCTCTACGGACCGGGCCAGGCAGACGTCGCGGCCTACGCGGCCTCGGTCCCGCTGGAGCACGCGCCGGGCAGCTTCTTCTATTATTCGAGCGGGACCACCAACATCGTGAGCCGGGCGCTCGCCCGCGCGATCGGCGCCTTCGGCCCCGACTTCGAGGCCTTCATGCGCCAGCGACTGTTCGAGCGCATCGGCATGCGAAGCCCGGCCCCGAAGTTTGATCCGGCGGGGACCTTCATCGGCTCGTCTTTCTGCTTCTGCACGGCGCGGGACTTCGCGCGCTTCGGCCTCCTCTACCTCAGGGGCGGCGTCTGGGACGGCCGGCGCATCCTGCCGGAGGGCTGGGTCGACTCTGCGCGCACGCCCACCTGGCAGCAGGCGGGCGCGGAAGAGGCGGACGGGCGCTACGGCGCCCATTGGTGGCTCGACCGTGGCGGCGAGGGCTCGTTCGCGGCGCTGGGCTACGACGGCCAGTGCACCATCTGTGTCCCCGACCTCGACCTGGTGCTCGTGCGTCACGGCGCGACGCCGCTCGACAAGAAGGAAAACCTCCGTCTCTGGGTGGCCGAGCTGGTGGAGTGCTTCCGCCGGGCTAACTGACGGCCTCAGCTCTGCGCCCCGCTCCGGTCGCCATCGTCTCCGGCCACGGATCGACGGTGACGCGGCGCATGTGCCGGCGCTGGCCCGGGTAATCGTTCAGCGCGAAGTGCCAGACCGAGCGATTGTCCCAAAACGCGACCGAGCCCTTCGCCCACTGGAACCGGCAGGTGAAGGCCTCGTAGCGGCAGTGCTGGAAAAGGAAGTCGAGGAGCGGCTTCGATTCCCGCGCCGTCCAGCCGTCGAAGCGGATTGTGAAGGCCGGATTGACGTAGAGCGCCTTGCGGCCGGTCTCCGGATGCGGGAGCACCACCGGATGCACGTACTCGCCGGCGAGGCCTTCGGCTTCGGCGATCGCCATCGAGGATCGCTTCTGGGCGGAATGGCCGGCCGCGGAATATTCCCGGTTCGCGGAGTGGACCGCCTTGAGGCCCTCGAGCGTGCGCTTCAGGCCCGGCGAGAGCGCCTCGTAGGCGGCCGCCTGGCTGGCGAACAGCGTGTCGCCGCCCCACTCCGGGATCTCCACGGCGTAGAGGATCGAGCCGATCGCCGGCCGTTCCAGGAAGCTCATGTCCGAATGCCAGCCGCCGCCGAAGTTCAGCTTGTCCTGCGGCTCCTTGATGATCTCCATCAACTCGGGATGGTCGGTCATTCCGGCGACATAGGGGTGGATATTCAGCGGGCCGAAGCGTGCGCCGAAGCGGACCTGCTGGTCGGGCGTGAGCTGCTGGTCGCGGAAGAAGATCACCTGGTGCGCGTTGAGCGCTGCGCGGATGGCGGCGATCACGCGATCGGAAAGCTCGCGGGAGATGTCGACTCCCTCGATCTCGGCGCCGAGCGCGCCGGCGGTGCGGCGGATCTTCAGGGTCTCGGACATGGCGCGCCTCCTGGGCTGACGGCCAGGTCATGATACAGTAGCCGCCGGAGGTCGGAACCATGGACGCGATCGCCGCCCGCTTCGACGTCGACGCCCACGCGGCGCGCATGCGCAAGGACGGTTACACCGTGATCGAGGATTTCCTCGACGCGGCGGCGCTGGCTTCCTTCAGGGAGAGCCTCGCGCCCTATCTGGGCAGCCACCATGGCCGCAACGACTTCGAGGGATTCAAGACCGAGCGCATCTACACCCTGGTCGCGCGTGGCAGGATCTTCGAGCAGATCGCCGCCGATCCGCGGCTGATGGCGCTGATCGGGCGTTTCCTGCGGCCCAACTTCCTGCTCTCGGCGAGCCACGCGATCAATCTCGGACCCGGCGAGACGCCGCAGAACATCCATTCCGACGACGGATTCTATCACCAGCGGCGGCCGCGGGCGCCGATCGGGGTGAGCGTGATCGGGGCGATCTCCGGGTTCACCAAGCAGAACGGCGCGACCGAGATCATCCCGGGCAGCCATCTCTGGGGCGAACCCGATGGAGAGGGCTGGCCGAAGGACCGGGGCGAGCTCGCGAACATGCTGGTTCCCATGGAGATTCCGGCCGGAGCGGCGCTGGTCTTCCCCGGAACGCTGCTGCACCGCGGCGGCGCCAACGTGACGGACCGGCCGCGGCTCGGCTTCACCAACCAGTACTGCGAGCCCTGGGCGCGGCCGCAGGAGAACTTCTGGCTCTCCGTGCCGAAGGAAATGGTGCGGGCGATGCAGCCGCAGGTTCAGAAGCTGCTCGGCTACGAGATCGCCCCGCCGTTCCTCGGCATGGTCACCGCCTCGCATCCGGCGAAGTCGCTGGAGCCGGACTGGGTCCCGCCGGTGCTGACGCAAGCTCCCCGCGCTAGCTGAGGGTCCGCTCCCAAAGCGCGAACAGCCGCTCCCAGTGCCGCTCGGCCGCGGGCTTGTCGTAGACCGCGCGCTGCGGGAAGGCGAAGCCGTGGTGGACGCCCGCATAGAGCTCGACCTCGGCGTTGAGATTCCTGGCTTTCACCGACTGGTCCAGCGCCTCGACCGTTTCCAGCGGCGCCCAGGTGTCGTGTTCGGCGCAGGCGAAATAGAGCTCACCTTGCGCCTTGACGGCGGCCAGGTGCGGGCTGTCGGCCTCGTCGGTGACCAGCCGCACGCCGTAGATCGAGGCCGCCGCCGCCACCCGCTCGGGCCAGCGCGCCGCGAAATTGATCGCGTATTGGCCGCTCATGCAGTAGCCGAGCGTCGCGATCGGTCCCGCTCCCGCCGCGGGGTCGCGGTCGGCGAAGTCGAGCAGCGCGTCCCCATCGTCCATCACCAGCGGGATGGTGAGCGAGTTCATCAGATCGAACATGCGCTCGCGGGCCTCCGCCTCCGGCAGGGGCGGCAGGTCCTTCAGCTCCATCACGCCGCGGCGGTAGTAGAGGTTCGGCAGCATCACGTAGTAGCCGACGCTCGCGATCCGCCGGGCCATGTCGCGCAGCTCCTCGCGGATCGCCGGGGCGTCCATGAAGAACAGCACGACCGGATGCGGCCCGTTCCGCTCCGGATGGACAATGAAGGTCGTGCTCGCCCCGGCCTTGGTGGCGATGTCGACGGTCTGCTCGATCATCCGGCCGCTACACCAGCTCGGTCGGCCGGACTTCGATCTCCTTCAGGAACGGCTCGGCGTAGTCGATGCGGCCGGTCATGGTCTTGGGATCGCCGGAGGCCAGCCGGAACACCGCCTCGGCGATGTACTCGATCGGCTGCACGCGCGCGCGCGTCTGGTCGTTGACCAGGCCGTGCAGCAGGGTGCCAGGCGTCTCGACGAGGCCCGGCGAGACCACGTTGACGGCGATGTTGTCGTCATAGACCTCGGAGGCGAGACCGGTGGTGAAGCGCTCCAGCGCCGCCTTGCACATGCCATAGACGGTGCCGCCGCGGCCGCCCCGCTGCTGGTAGGGCTGCTTCGGGTGGATGCCGGCGCCCGAGGAGATGTTGACGATCCAGCCCTGCTTGCGCTCCCGCATCGAGGGCAGGACCATCTGCGACAGATGGAACGGCGCATAGACCTGCACCTCCATCATCAGCTTGAAGCGCTTCTCGGTGAACTCCGTGACCGGCATGAAGTAGGTGATCGCCGCATTGTTCACGAGGATGTCCACGGGACCGTAGGTGTCGACGGTGTCGGCCACCAGCCGCTCGCGGTCGACGGCCTGGGCGAGATCGGCCTTGATGAAGGTCGCCTCGCCCCCCGCCTTGCGGATGCGGTCCACCGTCTCGTGCAGCGTTCCGGGCAGGCGGGTGTTCTCGCCGGCCTCGGCGGTGCGGGCCGAGGCAACCACCTTGGCCCCCTCCATCGCGAGCCGCGTGGCGATCGCCTCGCCGATGCCACGGCTCGCGCCGGTGACGATGGCGACCTTGCCCGTGAGCTTGCCGTTCGCATTGATGCTGGCCATCGGGGCCTCCCTGAAATCCATTTTGTCGCAATGCCCAACCGAAGCGCGCCCAGCGGCCGAGCGCAAGGGCGGCGTTGCGAAACGGGTGGCGTCGGCTTTCAATCGGGCTGTCTCAGGAGCCGTCGCATGCGCATCCCCGACGCCAACCTCGCCGAGGTTTTCGACCGCGGCTTCACCGTGGTGGAAAGCTTCCTGGACAAGGAGACGCTGCGCGCCTGCCAGGAGGCGCTGTGGGAGATTTATCCGCGCCCGGAGGACTACTTCGCCGATCCCGAAGCGCATCCGAGGTTCGCCCGCAGCCAGTTCGCCGGCCTGCGGTTTTTTCCCTATCCGTCATGGGCGATCAATCGGGTCTGCGTCTACCCGGACCTGATCGATGCGGCCGAGCGCTTCCTGCAGACCACGGAGATCGACTGCTACAAGATCGAGCTCTGGGCCAAATACTCGGGCGCCGTCGACTACGACCAGGCGCATCATCGCGACTACGAGAACCACACCATCGTGGTGCCCCGCGCCGACCAGCTGATGCCGCAGATGACCTGCTTCATCCTGCTCTCGGATGTCACCGAGCTCGACGGACCGACCAAGGCCGTGCCGCTGGAGAAGACGCGCCACATCCCGATCGGGATCACCCGGACGGAGATGGGCGAGTTCTTCGATGACGAGGTGGCGGTGACCGGGCCGGCGGGCTCGATCCTGATCTACAAGACCGACGTCTTCCATCGGGGCTCGAACTTCAAGGCTCCCGGGCGCTCGCGGTTCGTCATGCCGATCGACTTCAAGAAGCGCGGCTGGCGCTGGCAGGGCAAGCTCGCCTGGCCCGACCGGGCGCTCAATCCCGGCTGGAAGGAGGCGATGGTCAAGATGACGCCGCGCCAGCGTGACCTGTTCGGCTGGCCGCCGGCGGGCGATCCCTACTGGAACGCGCAGACGCTGGCGGACGTCGCGCTGCGCTATCCGGGCATCGATCTTTCGCCTTACGGCGCCCACGCGGAAGAGCCCACGCCGGCCGAAGCCTAGGACCCGTCCCTCAGGGTCAGCTTGCCGACGATCAGGTCGTCGATCTCCAGCCGGCCGACCTTGAGCCGCCCGATCGCCAGTCGCCCGATCGCCATGCGTCCGACAGCGACCACGCCGACCGCGATCGCGCCGAGCGCGGCGGCCCCGAGGGCCGAGGCCGTCCAGAACGCGGCCGGAGGCGGCGGCTTGCGGAACGGCAGCGGCTCTCGCTGCGAGAAGCGGGGCCTAAGCGCGTTCATCCAGAGCTCCTCGAACTTCGGCTATGACGCTCGCCCAATCGCCGGGCGCGGGCTGGCGGAAGATTCGCATCGAAGGATACCAGGGGCTGTCGGCGCGGTCCTGCATCCAGCGCCAGTCGGCCAGATGCGGCAGCAGCAGGAAGCAGGGCTTGCCCATCGCACCCGCCAGGTGAGCGACGGCCGTGTCGACGGAGATCACCAGGTCCAGGCCCTCGACGATGCGGCGGGTGTCCTCGAAGTCGCGGGCGCCGGTATCCTCTGGCAGCAGGCTGGTCACGCCGGGCCAGGCCGCGACATTCGCAGCGAGCGCGGGCGGCAGCGAACGCCGCGCGTCGTTGGCGTGGGCCGGGCTCCCCTTGGCGACGAAGCCCTGGCCCGAGCCGACAGGGCGGCTGGGCAGATAGGTTGCCCCCGGCACGGTCTCCAGGCTCACGCCCAGGCGGAACGGCAGCGACGCCAGCATCACCCACGCGTCGTGCGCGGGAAGCGGCTGCCCGCGGGCCACCAGGACCTGGCAGCCCAGGTGGCCGAAGAGCCGCTCCATCGAGGGGCCGCACACGAAGATCGGCTTGATCCCCCTCGCCTGCAGCGACTTCAGGAAGCGGGCGTACTGGATCTGGTCGCCCAGTCCCTGCTCCGGCCAGAGGAGAAGCGTGCGCACCGGCCGACCGTCCCATTCCGGCGTAGGCAGGTCAGGTCTGCGCCTGTCCCCGGGAATCCGCATGCGCGCCTCGAGCAGCGGCCAGCCCTCTGCGTAGCGGCCGAAGCGCATCAGGAGAAAGCCGAGCTGGCGCTCGGCGGTGGGATCGCCGGGGTGCTCGCGCAGCACCTCGCGGCAAACCGCCTCGGCCTCCTCGAACCGTCCAAGCTGCTCCAGCACCAGGGCGAGGCTCAGGCCCGCATTCGCGGCGCGGGTCGCAGCCCACACCGGCTTGAACAGCTGCTCGGCGGCTTCCGGACGACCCGCCTGCAAGGCGGCGAAGCCGAGGTCGAAGGCTTGCTGGACGCTGAGGGTGCGGGTCTGGCCGGGGGCGGAATCGGACACGGGCGCTCGCTCGGTCGGTGAGGCCGCGGATGATTGGAGGCGCGGGCCGCATAAGGCAAGCGCGACCAGATCGCTCATGCCGCCTTCTGCAGCTCCTGCTTCACGCGTTCGGCCAGCGTCTTGATGTCGATCGGCTTGGGCAGGAAGGAGACATTGCTCTCGCCTTCCAGGAGGTCGGAGAACTCACTCTCGGCGTAGCCCGAGATGAACATCACAGGCGCGGACCCGAGATACTGCCGCGCCTGTTTCAACAGGTCAGGGCCCTGCATGCCCGGCATCACCACGTCGGAGATCATCAGGTCGATCTCGCCGGCGTGGCTCTCGGCGATTTCCAGCGCTTCCTCGCCGCTGGCCGCCTCGATCACTTCGTAGCCGCGCGCCCTGAGCAACTTCGCGGCGACGCCTCGCACGGCGTCCTCGTCCTCGACGAACAGGATCCGGCCGGCCCCCGAGAGGTCGCGCGCGGCCGGCCGCTTGGACCGGATCGGCTCCGGCGCCGCCTGGATCACCGCGGCCGCGTGATGCACCGGCAGGAAGATCCGGAACGCCGCGCCCTCGGCCGGCCGGGACTCGACCGAAATCCACCCGTCCGATTGCTTGATGATGCCGTAGACGGTGGCGAGGCCGAGCCCCGTGCCCTCGCCCACCGGTTTGGTGGTGAAGAACGGGTCGAAGATCTTGTCCATGACCTCGGGCGGGATGCCGGATCCGTCGTCGGAGACTTCGATCAGCGCCTGGTCGCCCTCCGCGCCGGGGTAGCCGAGCTCGCGCGCCCGCTCCTGGGAGAGCCGCGCGGTGCGGATGGTCACCGCGCCGCCGCCATGGGCCCGGACCGCGTCGCGCGCATTGACGGCGAGATTCATCACCGCCGTCTCCAGCTGGCCCCGGTCGACGCGCACCTGCGGGAGGTTGCGGCCGTATTCCGTCTCCAGCTTGACGTCCTCGTAGAGCACGCGGCGCAGCAGCACCTCGAACTCGCTGATCAGCTCGCCGAGGTCGAGGATCTCGCGCTGGACGGTCTGCTTGCGCGAGAAGGCCAGCAGCTTGCGGACCAGGTCGGCGGCGCGCGTCGAGATCTGGCGGATCTCGTTCAGGCCCTCGTACGATGGGTCGCCCACCGGATGGCGCGCCGCGAGCACGTCGAGCTGCATGAAGATCGCGGTGAGCAGGTTGTTGAAGTCGTGCGCCACGCCGCCCGCGAGCTGGCCGATGGCCTGCATCTTCTGGCTTTGGGCGAGCTGCAGCTCGATCTGCTTCTGCTCGGAGACGTCGACCAGATAGGCGACCCATCGGCCGTCGGTGCGGGTCAGGTAGAGGTGGGCGATGCGCGCCGGATCGTGCGCCAGCCGGACTTCCAGGGGCGCGCCGGATTTGGCCGCCTCGCCGCGGCGCTGGGCCGCGTCGGCGCGCGAGGCGGGCTCGAGGAGATCGCCGAACACCTGGCCGGGCCCGCCGCCGGCGCCGGCCACGGCCTTCAGCGCCGGATTGGCCTCGACGATGAGGGCCGCGAACGGATCCTCCCCCTCCAGCAGGGCAGCGCCGAACGGCGAGGCCGCGGCGAAGGCGTCCAGCACCTGGGGCGGCGGGCGTCCTGCGCCGGCGACGGCGGCGATCACCTCCATGGCGGCGGGCGGCAGAGCCAGCGCGGCGGCCCCCGGGCCGGTGAGCCGCACGAGGAAGCGCCGCGGCGCGAGCATCGCGACCAGCGCCTCGTGCTCCGCGCCCGCCGCCTTGAGGCTGGCCCGAGCCGGTTCCCCGCGGCGCGCGGCCGACAGGGCCGCGAACAGGCTGGCCGCCGAGACGCCGCCCTTCGGCAGCCGCGGGCTCGGCCCGACCACGGCTCTCCAGGCGGCGTTGGCGGCGACGATCCGGCCGTCGGGCGCGGCGACGGCGGCGGCCTCGGTGAGCGCTCCGATAAGCTTCTCGGCGCCCGCCGCCTCGCTCTCGGCCGCGGGCGCCGCCCCGGCCCGCAGGACAAGCAGCCCGAGCAGCGACACGCCGGCCAGGCCGATCAGCAGCAATAGGCCGGCTTGCGTCGCCGGACCGGCGTTGAGCAACGGCGCGCCGGCGAACACCACTGCGATCAGGAAGAACACCACGGCGGCGGCGGCCAGCGGATCGAAGCTCCGCGTCCCGGCTCTGTCTCGCGACCGCGCGGCCATGGCGAGCTCAAGGATCTCCGAATCACTCAAGGGTTGCTCCGGCATGATGTCACAGGGCCCGCGCCGTGGCACGGCGGGCGCCGGAGAGGATGAAGCCGATGATCTTGGCCACCGCCTGGTAGTGGGCCTGGGGGATCATCTCGTCGACCTCGACCGCGGCATAGAGCGCCCGCGCCAGCGGCGGGTCCTCGATCACCGGGACCTTCGCCTCCTCGGCCACGGCGCGGATCTTCAGGGCCAGGGAGTCCAGGCCCTTCGCCACGCAGACCGGTGCGGCGGACTCGCCCTGCTCGTAGCGCAGCGCCACGGCGTAGTGGGTCGGGTTGGCGATCACCACGGTCGCAGTCGGCACCGCCTGCATCATCCGGCGGCGGGCGCGCTCCAGGCGGATCTGCTTCTGCCGGCCCTTCACCTGCGGGTCGCCTTCCGACTGGCGGAAGTCCTCCTTCACCTCGGCCTTGCTCATCCGCATGCGCGTCATGAACCGCTGCCGCTGGAACAGCCAGTCGGCGCCGGCGACCAGCAGCAGGAAGCCTACGGTCGCGAACACCAGCCGCCGCAGGACGTCGGCGGCGAACGGCAGCATGGCGGTGGGATCGAGCGCGGCGAGGCCGGCCAGCTCCGACCAGTGCGGCGCGAGCACCCACCAACCGATCACCCCGGTCGCGGTCACCTTCAGCAGCGACTTCACGAAGTGGGCCAGGCTGTCGAGCCCGAACATCCGCCGCAAACCAGCCAGCGGCGACAGCTTCGAGAGCTGCGGACGCAGGCGGGATGGCGTGAACAGGAAGCCGGTCTGCACGAGGTTGCCGGCAGCGCCGGCCAGCGCCGCGGCGGCCATCACCGCGATCAGCACCGGCGCGCCGGCGATCATCGCCTGGCGCGCCACATCGACCGGCCCGTCGCCCTCCATCCGGATCGTATCGGCGCGCGCCAGGAACGGCACGAGCGCGGCGGCCAGGTTGCGCGCCAGCCAGCCGCCGGCGGTGGCGATGACCGCCGCGGCGGCCGCCAGCGAGGCGAGCGAGGCGAGGTCCGGCGTCTTGACGACGTCGCCCTGTTCACGCGCGCGCTGCAGTTTCCGGGGTGTCGGCTCTTCTGTCCGCGAGGCGGCGTCGTTCGTGTCGCTCATCGCCTCACGCCCCGAACGCGGCGAGCAGGTCGCGGTAGCGGTCAACCCAGACCAGGCCGATCGCGCCGAGGCTGAGGGCGAACACCGACAGCCCGAGGAGCAGCTGCAGCGGCGTGGCCACGAAGAACACCTGGAACTGCGGCATCACCCGCCCGACCAGGCCGGTGGCGATGCTGAACACCAGCGAGAAGACGATCACGGGCGCCGCGAGCTGCAGGCCGAGCGCGAAGGATCGCGCCACCGTCTGGATCGCCAGCTGGCCGGCGTCATTGACGGGCGCAGCCTTGCTGAACGGGAAGATCGCATAGGACCGCACGATCGCGCCCAAAAAGAGGTGGTGCAGGTCGGTGGTCATGATGAGCAACAGGCCCATCAGCCCCAGGAACGTCCCGAGACTGGTCGACGGCTGCGCCTCGGACGGATTGGCGGTCTGCGCGAAGGACAGCGTGGTCTGGATCGAGACGAGCTCACCGGCCGTCGCAAGCGCGGTCATGAACAATCTGAGGATGGCCCCAAGCATCAGGCCGATCAGCACCTCCTTGATGATCGAGCCGCCGAGGCCGCCCACGTCGGCGGGCATCGGCGGCGCGCCTGCCGAAAGGACCGGGAACAGCATCAGCGCCATGACAAAGGCGAAGGACAGCCGGATGCGCGGCGGCACGTAGCCTTCGCCGAGCCCCGGGATCAGCATCACGATCGCGCCCAGGCGGGCGAAGATCAGGGCGGCGGCGTAGACCTGCTGGGCGGCGGCGTAGTGCTCCATGGCCGGCGCGCGGCTACATGGCTGCGATGCGTTCGGCGATGTGGCGCATGAAGCTGCTCATCAGCGCGCCCATCAGCGGCAGGAAGATCAACAGGCTGATGAAGATCGCCACGATCTTCGGCGCATAGACCAGCGTCGCTTCCTGGATCTGGGTGAGCGCCTGGAACAGCCCGACGCCGACGCCCACGACCAGGCCTACGATCAGCACCGGCGCGCAGAGCTGGATGGTCAGCCAGATGGCGTCGCGCCCGACGTCCAGAACCTCGGCGCCGTTCATCGAGAACCCTTTCGAACGCAACTGGAACCGGCGGCCCGGCGCGGCTCCTCCAGCTTCGGACGGGTATGGTTAACGAACGGCTACCCGGGCGCTCGCCCGCGGCGAGGACGGCGCGGCGCAATACACTTTTCCGCGACCGCGAGGGACCTAGGCGCTGCACGCCGCGTTCAGCCCGCCGGAGAGCAACTTGGAAGGCTGACAGGCATGTGGAAAAGCCTCGTCTCCGCCGCGGCGCTCATCGTCGTCGCCAAGCCGGCCCTGGCCGAGACTTGGCACGTCATGGGCGCGACCCCTGCGGAGCTGTTGTTGATGGAGACCGACACCCGCTTCGTGCACTCGAACGGCGACGTGAGCGTCTGGACCTCCTCGGTGAAGGTCGGCGAGAAGGAGGAGCCGGTGGTCAAGGCGCGGTGGGAAGTCTCCTGCATCGGCGATCCCCGCATCCGGCCGCAGATGGTGATCTGGTTCGACGGCGAGCTGAAGAGCAAGGACACCTGGCTCGCCAAGTCCAAGGAACCCTTCCAGCCGATCGTGCCGGGCTCGCGCGGTGAGCTCACCTGGGAATACGCCTGCGGGAAGAAGTCGTGGCCGATTTCCGTCTCCGGCTCGTTCGGCGAGGTGACCGGCGCCTACGCGAACGCCCTGGCCAAGCTCGTCAACGCCTCGGACGAGGAACAGGTCGAGGCGAAGTAGCCGCGGCGCGAATCGCAGCGTCCAGCGCGCGGGCGGCCTCTGCGGGCGTGGCCTTGGCCCGGTCGCGGTCGACGCTGTAGTTCGCCGAACGCATGGCTTCGACGCTGATCTTGCCGATCAACGGCTGCAGGGCGGCGCGCAACCGCGCATCGCCGGCGCGCTTCGGCGAGATCAACACCACCGCATCATAGGGCGGGATCGCGCCCTTCGGGTCCGCGAGCACGACCAGGTGCTGCGCCGCGATCCGGCCATCGGAGGAGAAGGCGGAGATCACGTCGACCTCGCCGTCGGTCAGCGCACGGTACATGAAAGTCGGCTGGTAGGACCGCTCCGCGCTGAATGCGAGGCCATAGGCCGTCTTCACAGCCTTCCACTCGGGCCGCGAAAGGAACTCCAGGTCCGAGCCCAGGGTCAGGCGCGGCGCCTCGCGGGCGAGGTCGGAGATCGAGGCGATATGCAGCGCGCCGGCGCGATCGGGCCGCATCGCGAAGGCGTAGGCGTTCTCGAAGCCGAGCGAGCCCAGGACGACGACGCCGTCACGCCGCCTCAGCTCCGCCGTCAGTTCGCGCAACACCGCCGCCCGCCCCGGATTGTCGGTCCGCTGCAGCACATTGGTCCAAAGGGTGCCGGAATAGTCGACGTAGGCGTCGATTTCGCCGGCGGCGAGCGCGCGGTAGGCGACCGCCGAACCCAGGTCCTCCTTGCGCGTCACGCGGGCGCCTCGCGCCTCCAGGCGGTCGGCCATCAGCTCGGCCAGGATGTATTGCTCCGAGAAATTCTTGGCGCCGATGACATAGCTGGCGGGACGTCCGAAGCTGAGCAATGGGGTGATCGCCAGCGCGGCTCCGGCCAGCAGCGCGATCACCGCCCCGAGCGCCAGCGGGCGCGACCGGCGGCGGGCGGAGACCTCGAGAAGACCGAGCAGCTGGTCGGCGATCAGCGCCAGGGCGGCCGAGGCCACGCAGCCGAACAGCACGAACACCCAGTTCTCGGTCTGCAGGCCGGCGAAAATGTAGTTGCCGAGGCTGGTCTGGCCGACCGGCGTGGACAGCGTCGCCGCCCCGATGGTCCAGACCGCGGCGGTGCGGACGCCCGCCATGATCACCGGCGCGGCGAGCGGCAGCTCCACCTGCAGCAGCTTCTGGCGGGGCGTCATGCCGACGCCGTCGGCGGCCTCGCGGATCGCCGGATCGACGCCAAGCACGCCCGCCACGCCGTTCCGCAGAATCGGCAGCATGGAATAGAGCGTCAGCGCCAGCAGCGAGGGCAGAAACCCGAGCGCCGGAAAGCTCACGCCCACCGTCGCGCGGGTCAGCGCCGAGAGCGCCAGGAGCAGCGGATAGAACAGCGCCAGCAGGGCGAGGCTGGGGATGGTCTGGATCAGGCTCGCGAACGCCAGCACCGGCCAGCGGAGCCGTATGCTGCGGCTGGCGGCGACCGCCAGCGGCAGGCTGATCGCCACTCCGAGGGCAAGCGCGCTCAGGCTCAGCACCACGTGCCAGGCGAGATAGCCGGGCAGCAGCGCCCACGCCGCGGCGACGCGCGCGCTCATCCGGTCGCTCCGGAGAGCCTCGCCTGCAAACGATCGGCCTGCCGCTTGGGCGCCTCCAGCAGGGCGCGGACGTCCGGGTCGGTGGCGCGGGCCAGGAGTTCGGCGGGCTTTCCATCCGCCACGATACGCCCGGCCGAGAGCACCACGACCCGGTCGGCCAGCAGGACGGCCTCGGTCATGTCGTGAGTGACCATCAGCGTGGTGAGTCCGAGCCGCTCGTGCAGGTCGCGATAGTCGGCGCCGAGCTGATCGCGGGTCAGCGGATCGAGCGCGCCGAACGGCTCGTCCATCAGCATGATCGCGGGCTCGGCCGCGAGCGCGCGGGCGACCCCGACCCGTTGCCGCTGGCCGCCCGAAAGCTCCGCCGGGGCCCGGCCGGCGACCTCCCGGGGGAGAGCGACGAGATCCAGGAGCGTCGCTGTCCGCGCTGCGATCCGGCCCCGGTCCCAGCCCAGAAGCCTCGGCGTGACGCCGATGTTTTCCGCCACGCTCAGATGAGGAAACAGGCCGATCTCTTGGAAAACATATCCGATCCGGCGGCGAAGCTCGTGGGGCGCGATCGCCTCAGCCGCCTCGCCTTCAACGCGGATTCGGCCCGCGTCCGGAGCGACCAGGCGGTTGATGGTCTTCAACAGCGTGGTCTTGCCGGACCCCGAGCCGCCGACCAGGGCGACGAACTCGCCTTGCGTGACGCGCAAGGTGACGTCCGCGAGCGCGACCAGGGCGCCGTAGCGCTTGGCCACTCCCTCGAGCTCGATCGCCGCCGCCCCCGCCATGGCGAAGGCCTAGCAGATCGCGCTCAGATCGGCATGCGCATGATTTCCTGATAGGCGCCGATCACCTGGTCGCGGATCGCCATCACCGTCTCCAGGTTGGTCTCGGCGTTCGCCACCGCCGTCACCACGTCGACGAGCTGGGCCTTGCCCTGGACCTGGTTGGTCATCTGGGTCTCGGCGGCCTTGGACGCGCTCACCGCATCGCCCATCACCGACTTCAGGATGTCGCCGAACCCATGCGCCTTTGGCGCCTCGCCGGCCGCGCCGGCGATATCGGTGGCGAGGTTGCTCTGCGCAGCGGCGTAGGCCTTGGCGGCGGCGAGCGCGGTCATCATGGCCCGGCGTCCCCGCTACTTCTTCAGGAGGTCGAGGGTGCGCGCGTCCATCGTCCGCGCCGTATCGATGACGTTCAGGTTGGCGTCGTAGGCCCGCTGCGCCTCGCGCATGTCCAGGGCCTCGATCAGCGGATCGACGTTGGGCAGCTTGACCTCGCCCTTGGCGTCGGCGGCCGGGTTGCCGGGGTCGTAGGCGGTCCTGAACGGCCGCGGATCCGGCCGGACCCGGGCCATCCGCACGCCCGTGCCGCCCGCGACCGGCGTCGGCTCGAAGATCGGCTCCTGGCGCCGGTAGGGCGTCCCGCCCTTGGTCCTGGCGGTGGAGTCCGCATTGGCCAGGTTCTCGGCGATGATCCGCATCCGCCCCTGTTGGGCGCGCAGGGCGGAGGCGGCGATCGCCTGGGCGGTGGCGGCGGGCGTGCTGATATCTGCCATGGCGAACTCCTAGGGCCTAGCTGTGTCCGGGCGCGCGGGCGGCGAGCCGGATCAGGCTGAGCGCCTTCTGGTAGAAAGTGATGGCGGCGTCGTAGTCCATCCGGGCCTCACCCATCTTCATCATCTCCTCCTCCAGGACGACGGAGTTGCCGTCGAGCCGGGTCTCGGAATCGCGGGTGATGATCGGCTTGGCGGCCTCGGTCCCGGCGTGGGGCGGCGCCATGTGCCCGGGCTCGGTTGCGGCCATCGCCTGCGGCCCGGCGGCCTGGGCGGTCTGCATCTGGGCCTGGAACTGGAACGGCGTCAGCTCGCGCGGCGCGAAGCCGGGCGTGTCCGCGTTCGCCACGTTTTCGGCGATCACCTGCTGGCGCTGGGTGAGGTAGTTCAGCCGCCCGCGCAGCATCGCGAGCAGCGGGATTTCGGCGGTGTCCATGCCCCAAAAGGTGAAGAAACAGGGTTAATCGGCGATTAAGGGATTCAGCCCTGACTGCGGCCCAAGTCTCCCCCTTGGCCGAAGCGTCCATGGACTTCGCCTATTTTCTCAGGGCCGTGTTCGGGCTCGCCGTGACCCTGGGTCTGCTGGGCCTCGCGGCCGTGGCGTTGCGCCGGTATGGGCCGGGCGCGCTCGCGCGCTTCGGCGCGCCGATGTCCCGCGAACGCAGGCTGGCGGTGGTCGAGACCCTGGTGCTCGATCCTTCGCGCCGGCTGGTGCTGGTGGCCTGCGACGGCCACGAGCAGCTGATCCTGCTGGGCGAAGGCCGGGTGATCGGGCCCGTGGCGGCGCGCAAGGGCCGCGGCTGATGCGCGAGCTCTTCAAGGCGATCCGCGAGCTTCCCGCCGCCGAGTGGCGGCGGGCCGCGGGCCTGGCGGCGCTCACCACCCTGCTGTGCCTCGTCTTTCCCGCGGCGGCGGCGGCGCAGGCGGTGAACATCAACCTGGGCAGCGGCGCGGGACTCACCGACCGCGTCGTCCAGCTGATCGGGTTGCTCACGGTGCTTTCGCTCGCGCCGTCGATCGTGATCATGACCACCTCCTTCGTGCGGATTGTGGTGGTGCTCAGCCTGCTGCGCACGGCGATGGGCCTGCAGCAAAGCCCGCCGAACGCGGTGATCATCTCGCTGTCGCTGTTCCTGACCGCGATCGTCATGGGCCCGACCTTCGAGAAGTCCTACCAGGACGGCATCAAGCCTCTCCTGGACCACCAGATCGAGCTGCCCCAGGCGTTCGACGCCGCCGGCGCGCCGGTGAAGGCCTTCATGCTGAGCCAGGTGGACCGCGGCGATCTCGCCCTGTTCGTGCGGCTCTCCAAGATCCCCCGACCGGCAACCCTCGCCGACACGCCGATCCGGGTGGTGACGCCCGCGTTCATGATCAGCGAGCTCAAGCGCGCCTTCGAGATCGGCTTCCTGCTGTTCGTGCCGTTCCTGGTCATCGACCTCGTCGTGGCCAGCGTCCTCATGAGCATGGGCATGATGATGCTGCCGCCGGTGGTGGTCTCGCTTCCCTTCAAGCTGATCTTCTTCGTGCTGGTCGACGGCTGGCGGCTGGTGGCGGGCAGCTTGGTGCAGAGCTTCCAGCACCCGGTCGGAGGCTAGGCCGGCGGCAGGTCGGGGAAGGGAATCGGCTCGGCCGGCGCGTCCATCGGCTGAAGCTCGAGCCCCCAGTAGCCCACGTCGCGCCAGGCGCCGAGCTTGAGGCCCACCTCCCGATAGACGCCGACAGGGCGGAAGCCCATGGCCTCGTGCAGGCCGACGCTGGCCTCGTTCGGCAGCGTGATGCCGGCGAACGCCATGTGGAATCCCTGTCGGCGGAGGATCTCGAAGAGCGCGCGGTAGAGCGCCCGCCCGAGGCCGCGCCGGCGGGTGCGCTCGGCGTTGTAGACGCTGACATTGACGCTCCATCGGTAGGCGTCGCGCGAGGCGTGCGGGCTGGCGTAGGCGTAGCCGGCCACGCCGGCCTCGTCCTCGAAGACCAGCCACGGGTGCATCTCCAACGTCGTCTCGATGCGCCGCGCCATCTCCTCCGACGTCGGCGCCGCCGTCTCGAATGAGATGATCCTGGCCTCGACGATCGGGGCGTAGATGGCGGCGATCGCCGCCGCGTCGGCCGCCGTCGCCGGGCGGATCATCCCTTGGCCGCGGGGGACGCAGCCTCCGCGCGCTTGGCCGCCGGCGGCGGCTTGGCAGGCGCGAGCGGCGGCCGCGGCTCCCGGAACCGGACCTTCATCTTCGCCACCCAGCCCTCGAACATCTCGTCGTCGGCGCTGATGCGGCCGAAGTCGGCGACGTTGATCCGTCCGCCCGCGACGCCCGCCAGCGCGATCTTGAGCGCCTCGGGATTGTGAGCCCCGTCAACGAACCCCTGATACTGCTGGCGCAGGCGGGCCAGCGCCGCGTCGTCGCCGGCCAGGCTGAAAGCCACGCCGGCGCGCAACAGACGCCCTTCCTCCTCGGCGCTCAGCGGCGCTGCGGTCTTGTAGCGGTCCCCCAGGCTCTTTTCGTAGAGCGACCCGGCGGCGGCCCAGTTCTTCTCTTTCCAGGTGATCTCGGCGCGGAGGTCGCGGGCGTCCGGGGAATTGTCCTTCTCGAGGATCTCCAGGGCGGTGTCGAACTTGCCGACGCCGGTCCAGGCACGCGCCTCGATGAGCCGGCGCTGGGCGTTGAGCGCGGCCGGAAGGATGGTCGTACGCGAGCCGTTGATCGCGTCGATCGCCTGCTCCGGCTTCTTGTCCATCAGGTAGATCAGGGCCAGATCGGTGGCGACCTGCGCCTTGGGCACGCCGTCGAGGCGATTGTCGGCCTGGTACTTCAGCAATTCCGCCGCCTGGTCCAGGAGGTCGACGTCGACCAGCCGGCGGACCAGCTTGCGCACCATGGCGTCGCCGTCGGCCCCGATCGGGGTCAGCTCCTTGAAGTCGTAGAACAGGGCCAGCGCCTGCACGGGTTCGAGCCCGTCGGCGAGTCCGTCGAGGAACAGCGCCCGGAAGGCGGCGTTCAGGTCGGCCTGCAACTGCAGCGCCTCCGGCGAATCCGGGGTCATGCGCGGCGCCGAACGCAACGCCTCGAGCGCCTCGCGGTAGCGGCCCTGGCTCAGGTACAGCTGGCCGAGCGCGCGGATGGCGTCGAGCTCGGTGGCGTCGCCGCGCCACCGGTAACGGATCTCGTCGAACACGCCCGCCGCCTGCACCGGCGTCACCTTGCCGGTCGCGAGCTGGATCTGGGTGGCGTGCAGCAGGGCCGGAGCGGAGAGGTATTCGGCCGGCGCCCGGGCGATCGCCTGGTACATGCGCAGCGCCCGCTCCTGGTGGCCCTGAGCCTCGATGATGCGCGCCTGCAGGAGCCGGCTCGCCAGCTCCTCGTAGACATCGGTCTTCTCCATCAGCGCCAGCCGGATCCGGGCGTCCGCGGCGTTGAGGTCGCCTTGCGCGAGGGAAGCCTTGGCGTCGGCGCGGGCGAAGCGGGCCCGCCAGACTGCCGGGAACATCTCGTACGCTTGGGCGCCCTTGGCGAACTGGGCGTGGGCCTCGCTCCACTGGGCCAACTGAGAGGCGACATAGGCGCGCCAGAGCGCCGCGGACGGATCCTCCGCCAGCGCCGGCGAGGCGAGATCGGCGTCGGCCTCCTTGTAGCGGCGCGCCATCACCCGGGCGATGCCGCGCAGGCCGCGGAATTCGGGCGAATCCAGCAGCTTCGGCTGGATGTGGGCGGCCTGGTTCAGGACCCCGATGGCCTCGAAGGAGAGCTCCGAGCCGACCAGGAAGCGGGCGAGCGCCATGTGCGCGGCGGTGGGCGCGGCCGCGCCGGTCTTGGCCTCCTCGGCGGCGGCCTCCGAGAGCAGGGCGTTGTAGCGGGCGAGGAAACCGCGGGAGCCGGTCCTGGGCCAGTTGTCCACGTCGATCAGCGCCGGCAGGGCGGCCGCGCGCGGCGCGCCGAGCAGAGCCTGCTCCTGGTTCCGCGTCGCCCAGGCGGGCGACAGCGCCAGGCCGGCTGGCCGGCCGATGTGGACGATGTCGCCGTCGTGGCTGACCGCCAGGTCGTCGACGTAGCTCTCGACGGCGAGCCCCTGCGCCGATGGCAGCAGCGCCATCTGGACGTATTCCCGCCGCGAGGGCAGGCCCTTCGAAGGGCCCAGCGCCGTGACGACGGTGACGGTGTCGCCGACGATCGGATCGGCGACCTGCAGCACGCTCGTCGCCCCGGCGACCGGCGCCTTCAGGGTAGCAGGACCGAGCGCCTCGTCGCGGGTCACGTGGACCAGCGCCGGCTGGCCCTGGCCCCCCGGACCGAGCGCGATGGTCCAGCTGGGCCCGAGCGCGGTGGCGAACACCGGGATCTGGTGAGCCGCCTTGATGCGGACCGCCACGTAGTCCTTGCCGCGGAGCACCTCCAGGCTTTCGAATTGCTTGAGGCCCTTGGGCGCCTTGGCCACGTCGATCGCCGCGGAGGCGTCGAACACCACCCAGACCGCATCGCCGCGCTTGAACACCGCCGCGCCGGCCGGATGGGCCCACGGGAAGGTGAGCAGCACCTGGCCGTTGGCGAGCCTGGACTGCATGCGGACCACCCCGCCGGGCGGGACCGGGTCGGGCCGGGACGGCTCGGGGGGTTTGGCGGCCGGCGGCGCGGGCGGCTTGGCGAAGATGTTGACGAAGACGTCGCCGTCGGCCGCGCCGACCGTGTAGTCGGCGTCGTCCGCGAGGGTGACGACCAGCTCGAGCCGGCCGCCTGCGTGGCGTTTCTCGGCCGTCTTGATCCAGCGCGGCGGGTCGGTGTGCAGCCGCGCGATGTCCGGATCGGCGTCGCGGGCGAAGTCGAGGATCAGGTTCGCGCCCTCGCGGCGGGCGCGCATCGCGCCCGCGCCGTGAATCTCGAGCCGCGAGAAGTCGGCGGCCTGCGCGACGTGGACCTCCACGCCGCCGCGCGGCGCACGGCGCGGGACGACCGCGCCCGCCGGAGCCGCGACAGTGGCGACGCAGACCGCCGCGACGCTCGCGCGCAGGGTCTGGCGAAGGTCCATCGATCAGCCGGCCTTCGGCGGGCTCGCGGCCGGCGGCGCAGCGACGGGCGCGGCCACGGGCGTGGCAGGCGCCTGGGCGGCGGGCGCGGCCCCCTTCGCAGGCTCCGCCGAGGCGGTGGCGGACGCCGGGGCGTGCTTGCGCGGAGCCGCCTTGTGCGCATGGCGGACCGGCTTGGCGGCGGGCTTCGGCGGCCGCGCCGCCGGCGCGGCGGTCTGCGGCGAACCGGCCTGGGCCGCAGCCGCCTCAGCCTTGGCGTCGGCGGTGGCCGCGAGCGTCTGGGCGGCGGCGAAGCGCCTGGCGAGGGCCTCGGTGAGCTTCTTGGCGTCGGCCGGCGGCATCTGGGCGACAATGGCCGAGAGCGACCGCTCCTTCATCTTGGCGGCGATCGGGATGCGGACCGAATCGTCCAGCAGCACCATCCGCGGCGCGGCGTCCCGGGCCTTCATGCTCTCGAAGACCTTGACCAGGCGATCGATCTCGGAGGCCTCGCGGCCGTCGGCCTGGCTGAGCAGCGCCTGGACGTCCGACTTCAGGCCATCTAGCGCCTTGGCCTTGGCGTCGAGCTTGGCCTCGGCGGCCGCGAGCAGGGCGAGCTGGGTGTCGAGATCGCTCTCGCGCTTGTCGAGCTCGCCGCGCCGCGCGCCGAGATTCTGCAGCACCTGCAGCTCGGCCGGCGAAAGGCCGGCTTCCTTGGCGAGCTCGGCGGCGGTCGGCGCGCAGACGGGCTGCGGCTTGATGCTGGGCGGCGGCAGCGGACCCGGGGCGGGAGCCGCGCCCTTGGATTCGGCCGCGCCGGGCTTGCCGGCCTCGGCCTTGGCGGTCTTCCCGGCCTTGCCCTTGGCCGCGTCCTCGGCGAACGCCTTGGCGCCGGAGAGCAGGCCCGGCAGGTCGCGCGCACCCGCCAGGGCATTGACGGCGAGCACGCCGCCGATGGCGACGCCGACCAGGGGCAGGATGCGTGGAACGGACTTCATCCGCGGCCCCCTTGCCCCAGCCGAAGCGGCGGTTCGTCGAAAAGCTCGTCCTCGACGCTGCGCGGCGGACGCAGGACGAGCGGCTCGGAGACGGCGCCGGGCCGCATGGGCGTCCCCCGGCCCTCGCGGGCGGCGGCCAGCAGCGCCCCGAGCTTGCGCTCCTGGGCCGGGTCGATTTGCGGTTGCGGTACCTCCCGCGCTTGCGCCGGCGCCTGGGTGATCAGCCGCTCCAGCTTGGCGGCGAGCGTGCGGCCCTTCTCGATGCGATCGGCGAGTGTATCGACCGCCTCGTCGGTGGCGGCCCGGAGGTCGGCCAGTCCCTGCTCGGCGCGCTGGGCGGCGGCATTCAGCTCGCGCACCGCGACCGCGAAGCTGTCGTGGCTGTCGCGCAGGCCCTTCAGGCGCCGATTGAGCCGCCAGCCGAGCGCCAGCGCTGCGGCGAGCAGGCCCGCAAGCAGCAGGTTCATGGTGAGAGCGACCAGGCTCATGAGGACCTCTGGACGGCTTGCCGGGCGAGCGGCGGCAAGGGCGCCTCCACGCGGACGGCGATGTGGGAGTTGCGGCGGCCCATGCGGCCGCGGGTGAGCGGGATCGAGCCGGCGCGCAGCTCGACCAGGCTGTCGGGCGTGGCGTTTAGCATGATGGTGTCGCCGACCTTGAGTTCGAGCACCTGTTTCAGCGGCACCTGCTGCTCGTCGAGCACGGCGCGGACGTCCATGGAGGTCGTCCAGAGCTCGCTCGCCAGGTGGCTCTCCCAGATGTTGTCGCGGCCGAACTTCTCGCCCATGAACTGCTGC
Source organism: Phenylobacterium sp. (assembly GCF_025934275.1). Classification (GTDB taxonomy): domain Bacteria; phylum Pseudomonadota; class Alphaproteobacteria; order Caulobacterales; family Caulobacteraceae; genus Phenylobacterium. Next base: position 20,000 of record NZ_JAICYI010000014.1, on the reverse strand, counting down.
AGCAGCATCTTGCGGATCGGCTCGAGCGTCGCGTAGGGCAAGAGGAGCTCGATGCGTCCGCCGCGGTCCTCCATGTCGACGCGCAGCTTCACCAGGATCGCGGCGTTGGCCGGCCGGGCGATCGCGGCGAAGCGGGGATTGGTCTCCAGGCGATCGAGGGTGAAGGTGACCGGCGTTAGCGGCTCGAAGGCCGAACGCGCATCGGTCAGCACGACCTGCACCATCTGCTGCACCAGCACGCGTTCGATGGTGGTGTAAGGACGCCCCTCGATGCGCATCGCCGCGGTGCCGCGGCGGCCGCCGAGCAGCACGTCGACGATCGAATAGATCAGGTTGGAGTCGACGGTGAGCAGGCCGTAGTTGTCGAGCTCCTCGGCGCGGAACACAGCCAGGATCGCCGGCAGCGGGATGGAGTTCAGATAGTCGCCGAAGCGGATCGAGGAGATGTTGTCGAGCGAGACCTCGACATTGTCCGAGGTGAAGTTCCGCAGGGACGTCGTCATGTACCGGACGAGCCGGTCGAAGACGATCTCCAGCATCGGGAGGCGCTCGTAGGAGACGAGCGCGGAATTGATGATCGCCCGGATGCCGGTCCGCTCGGCGATCTCCTCGTCGGAGAGGTCGAAGCCAAGCAGGCTGTCGATCTCCTCCTGATTGAGGATCCGCTCCGAGCCGATCAGGCTCTCGCCCGGATGCGCGGCGGGAGCGCCGCCGTCCGCCGGCGCGGCCTCGGTCTCGGCGGCGCCCTGCGTGTCGGCTTCGGTCTCGGTTTCGGTCTCTTCGGCCATGCTTGGTTCGCGACGCGACTGGCGGCCCGGCGGGCGCTAGTTGATCAGCATCTCCTCGATCAGGACGGCGTTCGCCTTGGACGGCGCGATCACCAGGTTGACCCGGCGCAGCAGCTCCATGCGGAGCTGATAGGACCCTTGGCTGCCCTGCAGGTCCTCGGGACGAAGCTCCCGCAGGAAGGTCTGGAACATGTCCTGCAGCCTGGGCATGTTCGGATCGAGCGCGTCCACCGCGTCCTGGTCAGGCATCTCGAGGGTGAGCTTCAGCTTCAGGAACGTCGGGCGCCCATCCGCCGTCTGCATGTTCACCACGATGTCCGGCAGGGTGTAGAAGAGCACCCCGTCGGGCCCCTCGCGGACCTGGCCGCCGCCCTTGGCGTCCTTGCCGCCCTTGTCGTCCTTCTTCTTGGCCTCGTGCTTCTTGCCGGCGTGGGCCGCGTCGGGCTTCGGTTTCAGCAGCAAGAACGCCGCCCCGCCGCCTCCGCCCAGCACCAGCACCGCCGCCGCGCCGGCGATGATCATGAGCTTGAGCGGGAGCTTCTTCTTCGGGGCCTCGCCCTCGACCTCCTCGCCTTCGGCGACTTCTTCGTCGGGCGCTTCCTGGACGGCAGCTTCGGACACGCGCGCGTTCCTTAGAATCCTTGTCGCTCTGGGATGGCCCCGCTTTGGTTAAGAAGCGGTTTTTAACCGACCTTAACGGCGGCCAAGCCTGCCCGGCGGTTTTTGCCGGTGGGTCCGCGTTAACCTTCTTATCTGCTGAAATACTTTGGGTTTTCGATTGGCCCGATGCTTGCAGCGGGAGCTGCGGATAACCATCGCCCGCAAGGCCCGCCAATTAATGGACAACAGCCTCTACGTCGGACTGTCCCGCGAGATCGTCCTGCAGCAGCAGATGGACCTGATCGCGAACAACATCGCCAACGCCGACACCTCGGGCTTCAAGGTGGAGGCGCTGCAGACGGCCGAGGATCCGGAACGGCCGGCGTTCACGCTGGGGGGTCCGGCGCCGGTCAAGTTCGTCGCGTCGAACGGCGTGCTGCGCGACTTCGGGCAGGGCGCGCTCCGGCGCACCGATTCGCCGCTGGATCTGGCGCTCGACGGGGCGGGATTCTTCCGCGTGCAGACCGCCGGCGGCGAGCGCTACACCCGTGACGGCCGTTTCCGGCTGGACGACAGCGGCCGGCTCACGACCCAGGCCGGCCAGCCGGTGCTCGACGACGGCGGCGGCGAGATCGTGCTCGATCCGCAGAAGGGACCGGTCGCCATCGGCCCGGACGGCACCGTCAGCCAGGGGACCGGCAAGGACATCCTGCGGGTCGGCAAGATCGGCGTGGCGAGTTTCTCGAGCCTGTCCGGCCTGGAGAAGGCCGGCGACAACCTCTTCCGCAACACCTCCAACGTGCAGCCGACGCCCGTCGAGGCGCCGCGTGTCCGCCAGGGAATGCTGGAGAGCTCGAACGTCAATCCGATCCTGGAGATGACCCGCATGATCGAGGTCTCCAGGGCCTACGAGCAAATGGCCAAGATGATGGACACCCAGGCGGACCTCTCCGCGCGGGCGGTCGATAGCCTTGGCAAGGTTCAATAGGAGCTAAGCGATGCAGGCTCTCCGCACGGCCGCGACGGGCATGGCCGCCCAGCAGCTGAACGTCGAGGTCATCTCGAACAACATCGCCAACATGAACACGGTGGCGTTCAAGAAGCAGCGCGCCGAGTTCCAGGACCTGCTCTACCAGACGCTCGAGCAGCCGGGCGCCCAGTCCTCGGACCAGGGCACCATCGTGCCGACGGGCGTGCAGATCGGCGCCGGCGTGAAGGCGGGCTCGGTCTACCGGATCTCGACCCAGGGCTCGCTGACCGCCACCGGCAACAAGTTCGACCTGGCGATCGACGGCCGCGGCTATTTCCAGGTGCTGCTGCCCACCGGCGACACCGCCTACACCCGCGCCGGCAACTTCTCGATCAACGACCAGGGCCAGCTGGTGACGCAGGACGGCTATCTGATCCAGCCGGCGATCACCATCCCGCAGACCGCCACCGACGTGACGATCTCCAAGACCGGCCAGGTGCAGGTGACGCAGCCCGGCAATCCCGCGCCGACCGTCGTCGGCCAGCTGACGCTCGCCACCTTCATGAACGAAGGCGGGCTCTCGGCTCAGGGCTCGAACCTGTTCCTGGAGACCGCGGCCTCGGGCGCGCCGACGCTCGACACCCCCGGCAACAACGGCCTGGGCGTGCTGGACCAGGGCTACACCGAAGCCTCCAACGTCGATCCGGTCTCCGAGATCACCGCCCTGATCGTCGCCCAGCGGGCCTACGAGATGAACTCCAAGGTGATCTCCACGGCGGACAACATGCTGGCCATCGCCAACCAGGTGAAGTCGTAGATGAAGGCGTTGCTCATCGCCGCCGCGCTCGCCCTTGCGGGTCCGGCGCTCGCCGGCCAGGTCGTCACGCTCAGGGCCGACACCGCCGACGCGGACGGCATCGTCACTCTGGGCGACCTCTTCGAGGACGCCGGCCCCGCCGCGCGCGTGCCCGTCGCGCGCCGCACCGCCGAGAGCGTGGCGCTGAGCGCCGCGGCCGTGCAGGCGCTCGCCCGCCGGGCCGGGCTGGACTGGGCCAACGCCGAGGGCCTGAAGACCATCGTGGTGCACGCCGGAGCCGGCGCGTCCGGCGCCGCCGCCGGCCCGGCCCGCGGCAACATCGAGGTGCTCACCTACGCGCGCGACATCCCAGCCGGCGATGTGGTCGGCCCGACCGACATCGTCTGGGCCAAGGCGGCGGCCGCGCCGCGCGACGCGCCGCACGATCCCGACGCGGTGATCGGCTTGGCCGCGCGCCGGCCGCTGCGCGCGGGCGCGGTGGTGGCCGCCCACGACGTCGCCGCTCCCATCGTCATCAAGGCGGGCGAGATGATCAGCGTCACCTACGACGCCGAAGGAATCTCGCTGTCGCTGCAAGGCAAGGCGCTCTCCGCGGCCGGCGTCGGCGAGACCCTGAACGTGGAGAATCCCGCCTCGAAGAAGATCATCCAGGCGGTGGTCTCCGGCCCGGGGGAGGCCGCGGTCGGCCCCGCAGCCGAACAGCTCAAGACCGGCGCCACGCGCCTCGCGCTCCGCTAGAGGAAAGTCACCAGTCATGCGTCTTCGTCCGCTCGCCTTCGCCGTCCTGATGGGTCCGCTCGCCGCCTGCTCCAGCGTTGCGGAGGCCGTGAAGGGGCCGCAGCTGGCCCCGGTCGGCTATCCGGCCGCGCTGGTGCCGCGCGAGCAGACGATCCTGCCCGTCAGCCGCGGGCCCGATCCGGGACCCGCCAGCGCCAACTCGCTGTGGCGCACCGGCGCCAGGGAGTTCTTCGCCGACCAGCGGGCGAGCAAGGTGGGCGACATCCTGACCGTGCTGATCAGCATCGACGACAGCGCCAAGACCACCAACCAGACCACCACCTCGCGCCAGAGCGACATGAGCGCGGGCATTCCCCACCTGCTGGGCTTCGAATCCAGCCTCGGCAAGATCCTGCCCAAGGCCTTCGACCCGGCGAACGCGCTGGGCACCAGCACCAAGACCGACCAGGCCGGCGCCGGAGCGGTGACGCGCGCGGAGAAGATCAACCTGACGATCGCCGCGGTCGTCTCGGCCGTGCTGCCGAACGGCAACCTGGTGATCCAGGGCACCCAGGAGGTGCGCACCAACAACGACCTGCGCCAGCTGACCGTCGCCGGCGTCGTGCGGCCGGAGGACATCTCCTCGGCCAACACGATCAACCACACCCAGATCGCCGAGGCGCGGATCTATTACGGCGGCCGCGGCGACATCGCCCGCGTGCAGAAGACGCCGGCCGGCCAGTCGATCGCCGAGAAGTTCTGGCCCTTCTGATCCGCGGGGGCCCGGGCCGCTCGCGAACCCGCGACCGCCTGTGCTCTAGGCGCCCTCCCCAACCAGGCGTAGCTTAGTCTCCGAGGGCGTGCTGGGGATCCGGTCGTGTTCAAGCGTATCGTGTTTAGCGCGGCGACCGCCGCGCTGTTCGCCGGCGGGGCCGCCGCAGCGCCCGCACAACCGCAATCGCAGATCTGGGTGATAACCCCGGGGCAAGACAGCTGCCGGACGGATATCGACCTCGTCGGTCGATCCGGCCAGAGCGCCCAGGTCACCTTGGTCTCGGATGGCCAATTCGTGGAGCTGCGGTTCAGCAAGGACGACATCCCGCAGCGCGCGTTCCTGCCGCTGCGAATCGACCAGAAGCCGTTCTCGAACCTTATGCAGCGGATGGAGAACCCCAAGCGAGGCGCCATCGTGCTGAGCGAGGAGACCGTTGCGGCCCTGCGCAAGGGCAAGACCCTGCAGATCGCCTGGCTCGCCGATGAACCGGTGAGCGCCACGCTGGGTGGCTCCGAGCAGGGGATCGGCGACCTCACGACCTGCGGCGTGCAGGTCGGCGCGCAGTACAAGGCCGAGGTCGCCGCCCGCCAGGAGGCCAAGGCGCGGAAGGAAGCTGAAGCTCGCGCCAGGGCGGTGGCCGACGAGCAGCTCGCCGCCGCCAAGGCCGCGCGCGAGGCGGCCGAAGCCACCCGGCAGCGGGAGACCGCGGAGGCGGACCATATCCGCCAGCAGCAGAGCGAGGAGGACGCCGACCGCCAGCGTGCCGCCGCCGAGGCCGAGCGCGTCCGCGAAGACGCCTACGGTTATCGCGACCCATACCGTCCGGCCGTGCCGCGATGGGCGCAGCCGCAGCGGGGCTATGGTTACTATCCCGGACCGGACGACGACTAGCCTCGGCCGTCCCCGGCGCGCCGCGGCAGCATGCGGCGCATCACGTCATCCTTGACCACCAGGTGGTGGTAGAGCGCGGCTGCGGCGTGCGCGGCGGCCAGAATGACGATCGCCCAGCCCACGTTCTCGTGCACCTCGCCGATCTCGTGATTCGTGGCGCGCGACACCGTCTCCATCGGGGACGGGAGCTGCAGGCCGAAGAAGCTCATCGCCTCGCCGCCTGACCAGCGGAGCACGAAGCCGAGGACAGCCTGTGCGATCAGCAGCAGGTAGAGCAGCCAGTGGACCGCTCTGGAGGCGAGCTCGGCGAAGCCGGAGACGGCGGGCTTCATCTGGTGTCCCGGGATCAGTCGCCAGACGATGCGCGCGATCACGGCCGCCCCCAGCAGGATGCCGAAGGACATGTGGGTCGCGACCATCAGGTGGCGCGTGGGCCGGGCGAACGCCTCCCAGGTCTCAGCGAGCGCGAAGTTGGCGAGCACGAGCAATACGGTGGCCCAATGCAGGCTCATCGCCACGGGGTCGTAGCGCGAGCGGTCGCCCCCGGCGATGCGCGCGGCAGTCTCGACGGTGTTGCGGGCGTCCATGCCTCTCCTTTCCGGCCTGAGACAAGGGCGGCTCTGCGCATAGGTTGAAGCCGCGCTTCTCCCGCTCGCCTCAGACCACCTTCGACCGACCTCGGCCGCGACCGCATTGCGTTTCATCAAATCCGGGACGTCGATCGGCGGCGCGCGCCATGGAGGCGCAGCGCGAGCCGCCGCCAGTCCACAGGAAGCCGCGCTCAGAGACTCTCGACCACGATACGCCCGATGTCGGCGACGGCGGCGTTGCGCTCGGCTTCGGGCCGGCTGGATCCCACGGTGTAGACCGCGATCAGGATCGGAGCGCGGTTCGGAGGCCAGATCACGCCCACGTCGTTGGTCGCGCCGCGCCCGCCGGAGCCGGTCTTGTCGGCGATCCGCCAGCCGCTCGGGAGCGTCCCCTTGATGCGGCTGGTCTGGCATTTCAGCATCCAGCCGGTCAGCCGGTTGCGCAACGGCGGTGAGAGCCTCTGACCGAGGAGCAACGTGTTCAGGTCGCCCAGCATGGCCGCCGGCGTTGTGGTGTCGCGCGGATCGCCGGGCAGGGCTTCGTTAAGCGCCGGCTCCCGCCGGTCGAGGCGAAACATTGGATCGCCGATCGCGCGGGCGTACGAGGTCACCCCCTGCGGGCCTCCCAGGGCGTCGAGGATCAGATTGGCGGCGCCGTTGTCGCTGAATTCGATCGCCGCCTCGCACAAGGCGCCGAGCGACATCTTCTGGCCGAGGTGCTTTTCGGTGACCGGCGCCCAGCCCACCACGTCGGCCCGGTCCACCAGCACCTCGCGATCAAGTTGCTCCGCACCGGTGTCGACGCGATGCAGCACCGCCGAAACGGCGATCATCTTGAAGGTGCTGCACATCGGGAAGCGCTCGTCGGCGCGATGGGCGACACGACGGCCGGAACCGGTGTCGAGGGCCGCGAGGCCGATCCGCCCGCCGTGGCGCTGCTCGACCTGCGTGACCCGGGCCTCGACGGACGGGGCGGCGAGCGCGGGGCTTGCGAGGGCGGCCGCGGTGACAGCGAGGGCCGCGCGACGGGTCGGGCGCGGCGTCACGCCCGCCGGCCGGCCGTGGCCGCATTGGAGACGCCCAGCGCCTCCAGGGCGGCGCGCAGGATGCCCTCAGCGTCCAGGCCGGCCTGGGCGTACATCGCCTCCGGCTTGTCCTGGTCCTGGAACAGGTCAGGCAGGGTGAGCGTGCGCACTTTCAGGCCGCGGTCGAGCGCGCCGTGGGCGGCCAGCGTCTGCAGCACGAAGGCCCCGAAGCCGCCGATCGCGCCCTCCTCCACGGTGATGAGCGCCTCGTGCTCGCGGGCAAGCCGCAGGATCAGCTCGATATCGAGCGGCTTGGCGAAGCGTGCATCGGCGACCGTCGCCGAGAGTCCGCGCGCCGCCAGCATGTCGGCCGCCTTCAGCGACTCCGAAAGCCGCGTGCCGAGCGAGACGATCGCCACGGCCGTCCCCTCTCGCACGATCCGGCCGCTGCCGATCTCCAGCGGCTCCGCCGCTTCGGGGATCGCGACGCCCACGCCCTCGCCGCGGGGATAGCGGAAGGCCGACGGGCGGTCGTCGATCGCGACGGCGGTCGCCACCATGCGCGCAAGCTCGGCCTCGTCGGCCGCGGCCATCACGACCATGCCCGGCAGCGCGCCCATGTAGCCGACGTCGAAGGCCCCCGCATGCGTGGCCCCGTCGGCGCCCACCAGCCCCGCGCGATCGATGGCGAAGCGGACCGGCAGCCGCTGGATGGCTACGTCGTGGACCACCTGGTCATAGCCGCGCTGCAGGAAGGTCGAATAGATCGCCGCGAATGGCTTCATACCGTCCGCCGCCAAGCCGGCGGCGAAGGTCACCGCGTGCTGCTCGGCGATGCCGACGTCGAACATCCGTTCGGGAAAGCGCTCGCCGAACGCATCGAGGCCGGTGCCGGAGGGCATGGCCGCGGTGATCGCGACGATCTTAGGGTCCCGCTCGGCGTGCTTGATCAGCTCGGCCGCGAACACCTTCGTGTATTGCGGCGCATGGGTCTGGGCGGGCTTGGCCTGCTGGCCGGTCACCACGTCGAACTTGACCACCCCGTGATACTTGTCGGCGGCGTTCTCGGCCGGGGCGTAGCCCTTGCCCTTTTGCGTCACCACGTGGACCAGCACCGGCCGGTCGGTGATCCCGCGCACGTTCTGCAGGACGTGGACCAGCGCGTCCATGTCGTGGCCGTCGATCGGGCCCACGTAGTAGAAGCCCAGCTCCTCGAAGAAGGTGCCGCCGGTCACCAAGCCGCGCGCGAACTCCTCGGCCTTGCGCGCCGCCTCCTGCATCGGCCGCGGGAAGACCTTGGTCATCGCCTTGCCGAGGTTGCGGAACGACCGGTAGCCGCCGCCGGAGACGATGCGCGCCAGATAGGCGCTCATGCCGCCGACCGGCGGGGCGATCGACATGTCGTTGTCGTTGAGGATGACGGTCAGCTGCTTGGTGGTCTCGCAGGCCTTGTTCATCGCCTCGTAGGCCATGCCGGCGCTCATCGCGCCGTCGCCGATCACCGCCACCACCTTGTTGTCGCGCCCGTCGCGATCGCGCGCCGCGCAGAAGCCGAGCGCCGCCGAGATCGAGGTGGCCGCATGCGCCGCCCCGAACGGGTCGTATTCGCTCTCCGCCCGCTTGGTGAAGCCCGAGAGTCCGCCGCCCTGCCGCAGCGTGCGGATGCGATCGCGCCGGCCGGTCAGGATCTTGTGCGGATAGGCCTGATGGCCGACGTCCCAGATCAGGACATCACGCGGCGTGTCATAGACGTGGTGCAGGGCGACGGTCAGCTCGACCACGCCCAGGCCAGCGCCGAGATGGCCGCCGGTCTGGGAGACCGCGTCGATGGTCTCCGCGCGCAGTTCGTCGGCCAGCTGCCGTAACTGACTTGGCGGGAGCTTCCGGACGTCGGCGGGCGAGGCGATGGTGTCGAGAAGCGGTGTGACCGGCGGCATGAAGGACCTGACGCGTACTCGGGCGGCTAGCTCGGGCGCTCTAGCACGAAATCCACGCTCGCCCGTAAGAATTCGGCCCCCTTCCCGAACGGCTCGAGGTGGGATTTGGTTTGTTTGGCGAGCACGTCCAGGCGCTCGCGCGCGGCTTCGACACCCAGCAGGGTGACGAAGTTGGCCTTCCCCTTTCCGGCGTCCTTGCGCGCCGCCTTGCCCATCCGCGCGGCGTCGCCTTGTGCGTCCAGCAGGTCGTCGACGATCTGATAGGCGAGGCCGAGATCGTGGGCGAAGGCCAGCAGCGCGTGGCGTTCGGCCTCCTTGGCGCGGGCCATGACGATCGGCAGCTCGAAAGCGCAGGCGATGAGCGAGCCGGTCTTCAGCCGCTGCATGCGCGCGACACCGCCCAGGTCCTCGCGGACGCCCAGGATGTCGATCATCTGGCCGCCGGCCATGCCCTTGGCCCCGATCGCCTGGGCGAGCTTGCTCACCAGTTCGGCGCGGATGCTCCCGTCGCCGTGGGTGTCCGGGTGCGCCAGGATCTCGAAGGCGGCGGTCTGCAGGGCGTCACCCGCCAGTACGGCGGTGGCTTCGTCGTAGGCCCTGTGCACGGTGGGCCGCCCGCGCCGCAGATCGTCGTCGTCCATGCAGGGCAGGTCGTCGTGCACCAAGCTGTAGGCCTGCACGCACTCGAGCGCGCAGGCGGCCCGCAGCACCGAGCGGTCCGCGAGCTCGAACATCCGCCCGGTCTCGAGCGCGAAGAAGGTGCGCAACCGCTTGCCCGGCCCCAGCGCGGCGTAACGCATCGCCTCGGTGAGGCGCGACTCCGGCCCTTCGGCGCGCGGCAGCAACTCGTCGAGCGCCACCGTGACCAGGTCCGCGGCCTCGGCCACGCGCTGGGCCAACGGCTGCATCAGTTGAACTCGGCGGGCTCGACCCCGGGCGCGCCGCCGGCGCCCACGACGATCTTCTCGACGCGCAGGCGCGCGGCCTCGAGCCGCCGCTCGCAATGGGCCTTCAGGGCCGCCCCGCGCTCGTAGAGTTGGATGGAATCCTCCAGCGGCGCCTGGCCGGATTCCAGGCGCGCCACAATCTGCTCCAACTCGGCGAGGGCCTGCTCGAAGCTCAGGGTCGAGATGTCGGGCGCGTCCGACATGGCTGCTCTCCGGTCCCGCGAGACTTTTTCTCTAGAGCCGCTCGAAGCGGCGCGTCGACCAGTATTTGTAGCCCTCGCTCGCCGCCAGCCGCCAGCCGCGACGACGCAGCGCGCGACCGATCATGAAGTTGAAGAATCCATGGGCGAGCACCAGCACGTCCTCGCCCTTCTCCGCATACTCGATCAGCAGGGCGGCGGCCTCGTCGGCGCGAGCCTCGGCGGCGGCCCGCGTCTCCTGACCCTCGTGGTGGTCGAAGAACCACCACCAGACGCGGGCGAGGAAGCCCCAGGTCATCGGCGACAGCTTGATCCAGGCCGGCCAGGCCGGCGGCGGCAAAGGCGCCTCGACCAGCAGATCGTGCTGCGCGACCTTGCGGCCGGCGGCCAGGATGCTGGCGCTCTCGACCGAGCGCAGGCGGGTGGAGGCGAGCAGCGCGCCGGCCTTCTCGACGATGCGCTTCAGGGTCGCGGGCGGGGTCTGGCCCGGCGCGATGCCCAGCACCTCGTAGCTCGCCCAGAAGTCGCGGTATTGCTGCGCCGAGAGCCTCACCCTGCGCGACAGGGCCGGCTCGCCATGGCGGGCCAGGACGATCGCGCCGGGACGGCGGGCGGCGGAGCGGTCGGGCGCTTCGGCGGTCAATGGATTCGCCATTCCATCCGGGCGGCCTCGCCGTCGCCGCGCACCAGCCGACCCGTCCCCTAGCCCTCTGAAAGGGCCCGCACGTGCGCAACCGCCGAGGAGCCCAGAGCTTCAAGGTCGTAGCCGCCCTCAAGCGAGGACACAACCCGGCCCTTGGCGTGAGCCCTGGCGATGGCGGCGACGGCGCGCGTCGCCCAGGCGAAATCCGCGGCCTCCAGACTCTGGCCCGCCTCCCCGATCGGATCACGCACATGGGCGTCGAATCCCGCCGAGACGATCAGCAGATCCGGCGCGAAGGCATCGACCTTCGGCATCAGCCCCTCGAACGCCCGGCGCCAGGCCTCGCGCGGCGCCCCCGGCGGGACCACGGCGTTGGCGATATTGGCGCCGGCCGGCTGGTCCGGATGGCCGCTGCCGGGCCACATGGGCCACTGCTGGATCGAGGCGAAGAACAGCCCCTCTTCGCCGTCGAATGCCGCCTGGGTGCCGTTGCCGTGGTGGATGTCGAAATCGACCACGGCGACCTTCTTCAGCCCCGCGGCCTGCGCCGCCTTGGCGGCCAGCGCCACGTTGGAGAAGACGCAGAAGCCCATCGGCCTCTCCGGCTCGGCGTGATGGCCCGGCGGCCGCACGGCGCAGAACGCCCGATCGACCTTGCCGGCGGCGACGTCGCGCACGGCCGCGACCGCGGCGCCGGCGGCCCGCCGCGCGGCGTTGAGGCTGCCCGGCGACAGGAAGGTGTCCGGATCGAGCTTCCGAATCCCCTGCTGCGGCGCGGCCCTGGTGATCGCCTGGACGTAGCGGTCGGGATGCACGAGGGCGAGGTCGGCTTCCTCGACCAGAGGCGCCTCGCGCACGGAGAGGTCGAGGTCGGAGGCGTCCTGCAGCGCGCCCGTCACCGCCTGCAGACGCTCCGGCCGCTCCGGATGGCCCGCGCCCGGGCGGTGGTCGAGCATCTCGAGATGGGTGTAGAGGGCGACGGTCATTTGATCATCCTAACCCAAGAACGCCTGCGTCCGATGTCCCAGCCCGTCATCCGCCGCGCGAGTCCAAGCGACGCCCCGACCTTGGCGACCATCGCGGCCGACACGTTCGTGGAGACATTCGGCCATCTTTACCCGCCGCAGGACCTGCGGGCCTTCCTCGCGGACGCTTACGACGCCGAGCGCCTGCGCGCCGAGCTGGCCGACCCCACGGGGGCCGTCTGGCTCGCCGAAGCCGACGGCGAGACGATCGGCTACGCCCAGGTCGGCCCCTGCGGCCTGCCGCATCCGGAAGTCACGGCGCTCTGCGGCGAGTTGAAGCGCTTATACTTTCGAAAGGCCTGGCAGAACCGGGGACTTGGCCAGAGGCTGTTCGCAGAGGCCATGGCCTGGCTGCAGCGCGCGGGACCCCGCGACGTCTGGATCGGCGTGTGGAGCGAGAACTTCGGGGCGCAGCGGTTCTACGGCCGGCAAGGCTTCGAGAAGGCCGGCGAATATGGCTTCCGCGTGGGCCGCACGGTCGACCATGAATTCATCCTGCGCCGGCGCGCCGAGAGCTTCTTGCAGGCGACGCAAGCGGCGCGCAGCGAGGTTCAGCGGGCCTGACCGGCCACTAGACAATGGGACCTCGCGGCCCCATCCTCATTCAAACAACCGTTCGCCGCCGCCCCGCAGGAGGGGTGATCACAGATGTTCATGCGCTTCTTCACGGAGCTTCGCGAAGCCAAGGTGCCGGTGACGCTGAAAGAGTACCTCATGCTGATGGAGGGACTCGACAGGCAGGTCATCGATCGTTCGGTGGACGATTTCTACTACCTGTCGCGCACGGCGCTGGTGAAGGACGAGAAGAACCTCGACCGGTTCGACCAGGTGTTCGCCCATGTCTTCAAGGGCATGGAGAAGCTGCATGACGGCGTCACGGCCGACATTCCCTCGGAGTGGCTGAAGAAGATCTCCGACCAGTTCCTCACCGACGAGGAGAAGGCGCAGATCGAGGCCATGGGCGGCTTCGACAAGCTGATGGAGGCGCTCGCCGAGCGCATGCGCGAGCAAAAGGAGCGTCACGAAAAGGGCGACAAGGCGATCGGCCAGGGCGGGACCTCGCCGTTCGGCGCCGACGGCTACCATCCCGAAGGCATCCGCATCGGCCAGGACAAGGGCCGGCACGGGCGGGCGATCAAGGTCTGGGACAAGCGCGAGTTCAAGAACCTCGACGACCACGTCGAGCTCGGCACCCGCAACATCAAGGTCGCGCTCAGACGCCTGCGCAAGTGGGTGCGCGAGGGCACGCCCGACGAGATCGACATGCCGGCCACGATCAAGGGCACGGCCGAGAAGGGCTATCTCGACATCAACCTGCGGCCCGAGCGGCGCAACAAGATCTCCGTCCTGCTGTTCCTCGATATCGGCGGCTCGATGGATAGCCACATCAAGGTCTGCGAGGAGCTGTTCTCCGCCGCCCGCTCCGAGTTCAAGACCATGGAGTTCTACTACTTCCATAACTGCCTTTACGAGGCGGTCTGGAAGGACAATCGGCGTCGCCACGCCGAGAAGATCCCGACCTGGGACGTCCTCCACAAGTTCCCGCACGACTACAAGATCATCTTCGTCGGCGACGCCACCATGAGCCCCTACGAGATCACCTATCCGGGCGGTTCGGTGGAGCACTGGAACGAGGAGGCCGGCGCCATCTGGATGGATCGCGTCGCCCAGATCTACGAGCACGTGGTGTGGCTGAATCCCACCGCGGAGCGACACTGGGACTACACGCCCTCGATCGGCGTGATCAAGCAGTTGGTCGGCGACCGGATGTTCCCGCTCACCCTCGATGGCCTTGACAAAGCCATGCGCGAACTCTCCCGCTAGCGGGGGGTTTTCGCGGGGACGCGCCGATTGCGGGCAGAATTCAACCGCCTATGCTCGGCCGGGTTCTCGAAGGGACTCGCATGGACGATCCCCTGACGCACGAGGCCGCCGAGTCGGAAGAAGCGCAGGCCGCAACCAAGGCCGCGGTGTTCGCGGCCGCCGAGCGGCTGTTTGCGCTCAACGGCTTCCAGAACGTCTCGGTGCGCGACATCACCGCCGATGCGGGCGTCAACCTGGCGAGCGTCAACTACCACTTCGGCTCCAAGGACGCCCTGCTGTTCGCGATCTTCCGCCGGCGCACCGCGGAGTTGAACCGCGAGCGGGCGCGGATGCTGCACGAGGCCAACGAGCGGCACGACGGCCAGCCGCCGGTGCGCGAGATCCTCGGGGCCTATTTCGCCCCGCCCCTGCGCTGGAGCGATCCGGCCAACGAGCGGCGGATCTCCATCCAGTTCATCATCCGCGCCCGATCGGAAGGCACTGCCGAGATGCGCGAGGCCATCCAGAACGACGTGAGCCATCTGGAACGGTTCGCCAACGCGCTGATCGCCGCCCGCCCTGACCTGCCGCGCGAGACGGTCTACTGGCGGCTGCACTTCTGCCTGGGGATGGTCCACAACAACCGCTTCGCGGAGTTCGACCGGCTGCACCACCTCTCGGGCGGACTGACCCGCGAGGGCGACGTCAACGCGCTGCTCAGCCGGATGCTCGACTTCGCCGAAGCCGGCTTCAACGCGCCTTAGAAGGTGATCACGGTCCGTCCGGTCGGCGAGATTCCCGGCGATCTCCGGCGATCTTACCTCGATGCGCTCCGGGAGCCGCAGGAACTCTATGTGGAGGAGTTGCTGGTCAAGCCCGGCCAGCGCTGGCTCGTCGAGGAGGGCGGCGAAAGGGTGGCCTACGCGGTGGTCTCGGACTCCGTGCTGGTCGAAATCCACTGCCCTGCCCCCGCGGCCCGCCGGCTGGCCGAGATCTCGCAAGCCGTGATCGAGACGGCCGCGGTACGCCGCGTCGTCAGCAAGAGCTTCGATTCCCAGCTGATGTTCGTGGCGCTCGCGTCCGGCAACCCGCCGCAGACGCTAGGCCTGCTCTATCGCGATGTGGTCGATCTGGGCTTCGTCGAGCGGCCGGGGATCTCGGTGCGGCTCGCCGGTCCCGCCGAGCTGGCGGCCGCGAAGGCGGTGGATCCCAGCTTCTTCGACGACGACCAGGTCACCGCGGCCCTGATCGCCGAGAACGGGCTGTTCTTCTACCAGCAGGAGGGCGAAGGCCTGCTTGGCTGCGGCCTGCTCAAGCGGCTGGTGGACGGCCGCGACGACTTCGACCTCGGCATGGCCGTCGCACCGCAGCGTCGCGGCCAGCGGCTCGGCGCCTACATCATCGCGCATCTGAAGACCCTGTGCCTGAACCGGGGCGTGCGCCCGATCTGCGGTCATCACGTCAGCAACGTGGCCTCGCAGCGCTCGCTCGAGCGGGCCGGGTTCGCCGCGCTGCACCGGCTCGTCCAGTTCGAGCTTTAGAAGCCTTCCTGCGCCACGACGGCGGTCACCGCGCCTCTGCGCAGCGTCACGCCGCGATACTGCGTCTCGTCGCGGTCGCCGGGTCCGCCGGTCAGCAGCATGAACTCCGCCCAACGGTCCTCCGGGACCAGCAGCACAAGGTCGTGCAGGTCGCGGCCGTAGGTTTCGATCTCGCGATCGACCTCCTCGCGCACGTTCCGGACGCCGGCCTTGGCGGGATCGCTCTGGTCGAGGTGGCTGGGCCCTGGCGTCCGCATGCAAGCCGAACCCGTCAGGCCAGCGCCGGTTCCGCTAGGCTCCATCCTGACCGGGCGCGGCGCAACCGAGCTCCTGGAACCTGGCCCAGACGTAGCGATAGTACGGCTGGGCGTAGTGGAAGGGGCTCAGGCCCCAGCGATGGCCGACGTCGCCGACCGCCAGCTCCGCTGGGGCGCGGACCAGGAACGCCTGGGGCAGCACCCGCCGGACTTCCTGGGCGTAGATCGCGAGCAACCGGTTCTGGTCATGGATATTCACCGGGAGCCCCGGCCACAGCACTCGATCGGGGTCGAACGGCGCGCGCCCACCGCCTTCGTCGAGATGTTCGAGCGCCCAGCGCGCGTCGTGGAAGATGAGCCTGGTTTCCGGCAATCGCGCGCCGAGGAACCGAGCGAAGTCCGCCAGGCCCGCCCGCCAGAGGTCGAACGCTCTGTCGTCGGTTCGGCGCAGCGGGCTCAGCCGGGCCAGAGCCGAGGCGGTGTCCAGCCCTGCCCGGTGCAATTCCCAGGAAAGCGTGGCCACGATCTTGCCGCGCCGCAGCAGGTCGAAGCGCTCGTCGATGAAGTCGATGATCAGGTGGGTCGGCTGATAGTCGGCGAGGTTTTCGAGGCCGCGCTTGAGGAGGTCGTCGCAGACCATCCGATATTCCCAGCGCGTGAGATCGCCGGGCGGCTCCTCCGGGAGGTCAAGGCCCGTCACCGGTTGGGCGACCAGGCTCGCGATGCCGGTTCGCGAGACATAGAGCAGGTCGGCGCGCGCGTCGTCCTCGAACCCGGCGAGGTTCCAGACGTCCCGCGTCACGCAACTGCCGATGATCGCGACTCTCGAGGCCACCCCAACTCCGCCGACGCAGCGCGCTCGATCCGAAGGCGCGATCACTAGCGGCTCACGTGGCGAGCTTCCAGGCGAACCTCAGGTCGTCCACGAACATCGCGTAGGCCCTCCGCTTCGCCTCTGCGTCGGGCACGCGCAGCAGGTAGGAAGGATGGTAGGTCACCACGCCCTGGGCTTGATCCGGCAACTGAAGCGCCTGCTGTCGGAAACGGCCGATCGGGGTGGCCTTGCCGAACACAGACAGCGCCGCGGTCGCGCCCAGCGCCACGATCACCCGCGGGCGGATGATCCGCCGTTCGGCGTCCAGCCACCAGCGGCAGGCGACCACCTCGCCGGCGTCGGGCGTCTTGTGCAGCCGCCGCTTGCCGCGCGGCAGGTGCTTGAAGTGCTTCACGGCGTTGGTGACGAAGGTTTCCGAGCGCGGGACGCCCGCCTCCTGCAGGGCTTTGTCGAGGATCTTGCCCGATGGGCCGATGAAAGGGCGCTTCGCCTGTTCTTCCTGGTCGCCCGGCTGCTCGCCAACGAACATGAGCCGGGCGTGCGCCGGCCCTTCGCCCGCGACGCCATTTCCGCACCGCCAGAGATCGCAGCGACGGCAGACCTCGATGCCCGCCCACACCGCCTCGACCGAACCCGGCCGCGCGTCCTGGCGGCGAGCATCAGGCGCTTCCATGGGGCCTGGGTCTTGCGGTCGGACCATGGCGGTCAAACCTTAGCCTGTGAGCCCCGGTTCCGGCGCTCGCCCAGCCCGATCAGGAGCCTGACCA
The DNA here is from genome assembly GCF_025934275.1 of Phenylobacterium sp. Taxonomy (GTDB): domain Bacteria; phylum Pseudomonadota; class Alphaproteobacteria; order Caulobacterales; family Caulobacteraceae; genus Phenylobacterium. The sequence goes on along the minus strand of NZ_JAICYI010000014.1, from coordinate 2,872 downwards.
TGAGCGAGGCCACGAACCCCAACGCCCGCCAGATCGCCTACTGGAACGAACAGGGCGGGAGGACCTGGGCGGAACTGAACGACCTGCTCGACCGCCAAATCCATGAGGTGAGGGTGCGCGCGATCGATACCCTCGCTCCCACCGCGGGCGAGCGGCTCCTCGACATCGGTTGCGGCGGAGGCCAGACCACGGTGGCGCTCGCCGCCCGCGTGGGCGCTGCGGGCGCCGTCACAGGCGTCGATATCTCGCGGCCGATGCTGGAGCTTGCTCGCCGGCGCGCGGAGGGCCTGGCGAATGTGCGCTTCCTCGAGGCCGACGCCCAGGTCCACGACTTCGGCGAGGGCGTGTTCGATGCGATCTTCTCGCGGTTCGGGGTGATGTTCTTCGCCGATCCGACGGCGGCGTTCGCGAACCTGCGTCGCGCCTTGAGGGTGGGCGGGCGACTCGCCTTCGCCTGCTGGCGCACGCCGGCGGAGAATCCGTTCATGACCGGGCCCGCCATGGCCGCCAGCGCGCTGCTGCCCCCGGCTGGTCCGCCTCCCGACCCGACCGCGCCCGGCCCGTTCGCATTCGCCGACGCCGAGCGCGTGCGGGGCATCCTGCAAAGCGCCGGTTTCGAGGGCGTCGCCTTCGAGAAGGTGGACCTCCCTCTCGGCGGCATGGCCCTGGAGGACGCGCTCACCCTCGCGCTCAGGGTGGGTCCGCTGGGCGCGCGTCTGCGCGAGAACCCCGAGCTCGCGCCGCGTGTGCGGGACAGCGTACGCGACGTGCTCGCGGCGAACCTCAAGGACGGTCGGGTCTGGATGCCCGGCGCGATCTGGATCGTCACCGCGCGCCGGCCCTGAGCCGCCTGCGAGGGTCGACAGGTAAACAAGTGTTTGATCGGCCTTCCTTCGGCCGTCCGGACTCTGCTACGAGGGCGCCATCATCCGCATTTCAGTTCAGGGCGCCCCGCCCGGCTGCCCCCAGCCTCGCGCGGCGAAGAGATTTTGGACGCTAAGCTCGACACGCCTGACCTAGCCGGGGCCGGCGACGACCTCGCCGAACGCGAAGCGGCCTATGAGAAGTTCGTCTGGGACAACCTGAAGCGGAATTATCTCGGAAACTACCTGCACGGCATGCTTGGGATGACGGGCTTCCGCCTGGTCAACACCCCGACCTTCCTGCCGGCCTATCTGCACCAGGTCTCCGGCTCCAACGCCATCGTGGGCCTGGGCCTCGCCCTGCAGCAGGTGGGCGGGGTGATCTCGCCGATCTTCGGGGCCACCAAGGTCGAGCACCGGACGCGGGTGATGCCGGCGGCGGTCTGGATGGGGTCGCTGGCGCGCCTTGCGGTCCTCGGCATGGCGATCGCGGGCTGGCTGCTCAAGGGCTCGGCGCTGGTCGTCGCCCTGCTCGTCATGATGGCGTTGTTCGGGATCTTCATGGGCGCGCAGCGGGTGGTCTTCTCCCTCTTGATCGCCAAGGTGATCCCAATCAGCCGACGCGGGCGGCTGCAGGCCTGGCGCAACACCACCGGCAGCGCCATCGCCGCCGTGCTCGCCTACTTCGCCGGCAAGTACTTCATCGGCCACAACCTGTTCGGCAACGGCTACTCCACCAGCTTCACCGTCGCCTTCGTGCTGACCAGCATGGGGCTGTGGTGCATCCAGTTCCTCGTCAAGGAGCCCGAACCGCCCACCACCCGGGCCCGCGGCGGCTTCCGCGAGCGCTTCCGCGACCTGCCCAGGCTGATCGGCCAGGACCGCTCCTACGCCTTCTTCCTGCTGGTGCAGATGACGGCGGTCTCCGCGCGCATCGCGACGCCGTTCTACATCCTCTACGTCGCTCAGAAGCTGCATCTGCACGGCGCAGTTCAGATGGGGGCGACGCTCGGCCTGCTGTCGACGGCCTTCATGATGGGCGACATGCTCTCCAACCTGATCTGGGGCCACATAGGCGACCGGACGGGCTTCCGCTTCGTGCTTCTGCTCGCCCTGGTCGCCTGGGTCGCCGCCACGGTGCTGCTGATGAACGTCTCGGGAAGCTGGCTGATCGCGGCGGCCTTCTTCGGCCTCGGCGGGGCCCAGGCCGGTTACAACATGGCGGCCCAGACCATGATCCTCGAGTTCGGCTCGCGCGACGACCTGCCCATGCGTATCGCGGTCTCCGCCACGGCCGAGAGCATCACCGCCACGATCGGGCCGCTGGTCGGCGGCGCGCTGGCCGACCTCCTGGGCTACGACGTGGTTTTCGGCATCTCGCTCGGCTTCCTCGCGGTCGCCCTGATGATCCTGATCGCCATCGTCAAGGAGCCGCGCACGGCCCGCCTCGCCGCCGTCTGAAGCTCGCCAGCGGCGATGCCCTATGGTAGAGGCGCGCCATGGCCCGTTTCGCGAATCAGCCGTGCGGCCCCAACGCCACCCCTGCGGGGCGTGAGGCCGGCTGCGCGCGTAGCGTCTAGCCATCTCTCACCAGCCCCGCCGGTCCGGCCGGGGCTCATCCTTCACCTGAAGCGACACGAAGCGCCTGGCCTCCGGCCCCTCTCGGAGACCCTGTCATGGCGTTCGAACTTCCTCTGCCGCCCACTCCCGTGCTCGAAACCGAGCGGCTGATCCTGCGGCCGCTCGAACTTCGCGACGCACCGGCCATTCAGCGCTGCTTTCCCGATTGGGAGCTGCTCAAGTACCTGCACGCAGGCATCCCGTGGCCCTATCCGCCTGACGGAGCCGAGACGAACTCCCGCGAGTCGCTGGAGAAGCGCGCCCGTGGTGAGCGCTTCTATTGGGTGATCACCCTGAAGGACGGCGATGATGAGGCGATCGGCCGGATCGACCTCTGGCCGTTCGACGGGCAGCTGCGCGACATGCGCGGCTTCTATCTCGGACGTGCT